>CAYJID010000066.1:0-10383 GCA_964370135.1 uncultured Akkermansia sp.
TTCTCGCTTCGCGAGAACCGCCCAAGAAGTGTCTTGGGCTCTCTTCGTCTCGTTTTGCTCTATCGCAAAACGGCTTAAGAATCCAAAATGCTCCGCATTTTTTTCCATTCTGCGACCGTATTTTCATACAGCGACTGCGATGTGCACCATCAGCTCACTACTTCTTCTTGTAGATCGCTTCCCGCTTCCCATCCCAAGAAACCGCATAGACCTCGCTCGCCTCCGCGGGAACGAATACATCTGTCGTCTTGTTGTCCCCATGCCCGAGTCCCAGCAGGGAGGCGCCGATGAGCTTCTTGCCCTGTCGTACTTCAAAGGCGACCGCTCCTTGCCACTGATCCGCAGGGACGGTGATCTTCCCCTTCACAGGCTGGAGCTGCTTGCCCGCTTTCATCTCCATCTTCTTTTTGAAGATATCCACATTGTTGCTGTTGATGTAGTAGATGACGGAGGAGTCAGGCTCCGGATACTGGTGGGCGTGGACGAGGAAGTCCTCGATCATCTCAGGTGTGACAGTGAGCATGCGCGAGCCATAGTCGTTCTTCCAGCGGTTGAGCGGTGTGAGCATGCGCGTGCGGGCAAAGAAGCGCGTGAGGTTCAGCTGGCTGGCATCACAAGCATTCTTCATGAAGTTCATGCGCATCTCCCCCTGCGTGAGCTTGCTCTCATCCGTCTTGCGCACCGCGTCAAAGATGCGAGGATAAAAATCCTTTTTCCCACGCGCGACGTCCATGTAGAGCTGCAGCTGCCAGAGGGGTGCTACGTTCACAAAGTGGTCGTAGCTCTTGGGGCTCATTTCGATTTCTTCCCTGAGGCTGGGCTGGGGCTTGCCCGCCGCGTGCTTGCCGTAGTTGAAGCTATCAGGCCCCTGCTGGAATTGCCAAGGGCGTCCCTCGACGAGCGCGCTGTGGATGTAGCAGTGCATGCGGCCGCCGCGCAAGTGCCCATTGGGCGAGCCGGTGCCTTCGTGCTCCAGACGCATCGAGGCGGGATTAAAGAGGAAGTTGCTCCACGCAGAGAAGATATTGTTCGTGATCTCCCCCGTGCCGACCCAGAGCATGCCGGGGCGTACTTGGTTGACATGTCCGAACTCATGGGCGACGCCCCATGTGCTCTTGGGCAGTTTCTGGGCATTGCCGACCTCGCGCATGGTGTTGTGGTGGAAGGCAGCTCCCGTCCCGTCCGCGTGCATGAAGCCGCGCCAGATGTTGCGCCCGAGGATGTGGTTGCCTGGATGCGGGATGAGGCTGCCCCAGCCCATGATGTCCTGCTGCTGCTTCATGGCCTCATCATAGGTCTTGAGCAGCTCGACGCCCTGCGCAGGTGTCTGCTTGCGCAGCTCGCCGACGTGGTAGACGAGGTGTACGCGCTCGCCGACGAGGTCGATCATGTCGCAGACGGTGCCAGCGAGGAGTTTTTTCCACGTGGCGTTGTCGTCTTTGCTAGTAAAAATGCCGTTGATGCGCCCGCCCTCGATGCGGAGGCGGATGGGGGCAGCCTTCGATGGATCAGCGTCGCGGTACTGGACGTAGGCGAGGCCGGGCTTTTTCATCGTGATGCTGTTTTTCCCTGGCTTGAGGGGGTAGACTTCGTGCGCTCCCGAGGGGCCAAAGTCGTGGACGATGAGCGCGATGCCGCGCGCGGGGGCTTTGCTATCCAGCGTGAGCGTGGCCTGCTCGCCTGCGGTGAAGTAGATGCCTGTGGGGTTCTCGTAGGCGGAGTAGTTGTTCACCTTGTAGCGGCGGCGTACCTCGTCTAGGGGGAGGTAGGCGCGGAAGCTGCGGTTGCGGTAGGCTTGCTCCTGCGCCTTGTCATTGAGCTTGCTGGTGTCGGTGAGCTGGGGGACGGCGGCACTCAGCGGGGCGAGGCAGAGGCTGGCGGCGAGGCAGAGAAAGGGGAAGGTTGTCATGATTTTTTCTATTGAATGATGAGGTGGCAGGGAGCAATTATTTGAGGAGCTCGGCGATAGCTCCCTTGGCGAATTGGGCAGCGGTCTGTCCCTGTGCGTTTTTCGCATGAGGCTTCGCTCCTGCCTTGAGGAGTGCGCGTACCATGTTGATGTTGTTCTTGCGCACGGCAGCGATGAGCAGCTCAGGGCCGTAGGGGGCGGCGTTGGGGTTGACACCAGCGGCGAGGATGAGCTCAACGGCGGTGCTGTTGTTGCGGCCGATGGCGAGGTCAATCGGATAGCCGTTCTGGCGGCCATTGGGGCTGTAGTTGACAGACTTGTAGGCGGGCAGGAGGGCGGCAACGTTGTCATTGCGCATTGCCCAGACGGCGTCGTGGAGGGCGGTGGCGCCGTTGTGGCTCTGGTGGAGGGGCTTGGCGCCCTTGGCAAGCAGGAGCTTCACGATCTCGGGGCTGCTGGAGGAGGCGGCGAGCATGAGGTAGCTCTTCCCATGGTCAAAGCGGCGCTCGACCTGTGCGCCCGCTTGGAGCAGGAGTCGTGCGGCCTCGTTGTTGCGGCTCGTGAGAGCGAGGTGGAGCAGGGGGTAGCGGCCTTCCTTGTCGAGGACGTCGGGGTTCTGCTTGGCTTGGAGATAGGTCTTGAGCGGGGCGTTGTTGCCCTTCGCGATGGCATCGGCAACGGCTATCTGCTCGTGGCGTTTTTTGATTTCCGCATTGCAGAGAGCGAGGATGGCTTTGTTGCTGGTCATCTGGGTGACTGTTTTCCCCTGCGCGTCGGGGCGCATGACGTCGCCACCCGCGGCGAGGAGGAGCTTGACCAGAGGGGCATGTCCTTCCTGTACGGCGAGGTGGAGCGGGGTGCGTCCGAGCTCGTCGGGCTGGTTGGGGGATTGGTTGAGCTCCAGGCAGTGCTTGGCGACTTCGGCGTTGCCATGGGCGGCGGCTTCGTGGAGTGAGAGGGTCTGGAAGGGCTGCGCGGCGATGCCCTTCATCCATGATTGAATCTTTTTATCCTTCGCCGCATCTGCGTGGAGGGTGGTGGTGAGCAACAGGGGGCAGAGCAGGAGCGGTAATGGGGATAAAAATTTCATATATACAAGAAATACGTGTTGCTATATAATAGAGCACAAATGACCCCTCCTTGTCAAGAAAGGAGCTCCGATGGGCTGCGGTCAGCCTAGTTTTTGTCGCTCATCATTTTTATGAGATACGAAAATTTGTATTGACTTGTGAAAAGTGGCAGAGTAACATGAGGCGCGCCCTGTCAACTTTTGCAGAAGAGGAGGCAGGATTTCAAGAAAATCAATTTATCAATCATTACAACTTATGGCAAATTACGCTATTAATGGTTTTGGTCGCATCGGACGTAACGTTCTCCGCGCCATGTCCCAGACTGAGCTCGAAAAGGTAGTCGCTATTCACGACCTTACCCCTATCGCTACTACAGCTCACCTCCTCAAGTACGACTCCACACAGGGCAAGTTCAACGGCACGGTCGAAATCGACGGTGACAAGCTCATCGTAAACGGCCATCCTATCGTCATCCTCGGTGACCGCTGCGGTCCTGAAGGTCTTCCTTGGGCAGCCCTCAACGTTGACGTTGTTCTTGAATCCACTGGTCTCTTCACAGACCGCGCCAAGGCTGAAGGTCACATCACCGCTGGTGCCAAGAAGGTCCTCATCTCTGCTCCTGCAAAGAACCCCGACCTCACTTTCTGCCTCGGCATCAACGATCAGGAATACGATGCAGCCAAGCACAACATCGTTTCCAACGCATCCTGCACCACAAACTGCCTTGCTCCTATGGTCAAGGTCCTCGACGAAACCTTCGGCATCGAAAAGGGTATGATGAGCACCATCCACTCCTACACGAATGACCAGAGCATCCTCGACCTCCCCCACAGCGACCCACGTCGCATGCGCTCCGCTGCCATCAACATCATCCCAACATCCACGGGTGCTGCCAAGGCTATCGGCGAAGTCATGCCCCAGCTCAACGGTCTGCTCAACGGTGCTTCCTTCCGCGTTCCTACGCCTACAGGTTCCCTTACAGACTTCGTAGCTGTTCTCAAGAAGGACGCTACTGTTGCTGAAGTTAACGCTGCTATGAAGACCGCTGCTGAAGGTCCTCTCAAGGGCATCCTCGCCTACTCCGAAGAAGACCTCGTCCTCCAGGACATCGTCTCCGATCCTCACTCCTGCATCTTCGACGCTGGCTTCACCTACGTCGTCGGTGGCAACATGGTCAAGGTCTGCGGCTGGTACGACAACGAATGGGGCTACTCCAACCGTGCTGCTGAAGCTATGAAGAAGATTGGTGATTCCATCGCCTAATCCTTCTCTTGCATCAAGCAATTGACACTTTTGAAGCGCGATACTCTGCGGAGTACCGCGCTTCTGCGTATGAGGGTGACGGGGAGCGAGAGCTCGATGGGGGAGGGTTTATTTGAAGGGGTAGAGTGTCTGCCAGTCTTTGCCGAGCTTGGCTTCAAAGAGCTCTCGCAGTTCCTGTGTGATGGCGGCGAGTTGCTGGCGTTGGCGTTCACTCAGCTCGGGGAAGTCTTCTTTCGCCGGAGCTTTGCCGAGGAGGCTGATGCGAATGACGAAGCCCTTGATTATTTTGCCTTCCTTGTCTTTGAGCTCAAAAGCGTAGCAAGGCTCATCGGGGCCGAGGAAGAGGCTGCGCGGCATCTCAGCGAGCTGCAGAAGGATGCGTGCGCCTGCTTGCTGCTCTGCCTCCGTGCTCAGCGTGATGCTATGGGATTCGCGGTAGATCGTTTGACCATAGGCGGAGGCAACGCATGTGATGTGTACGGGAGCCTCGGCTGCGACGCAAGCTGCTCCTGCGCAGAGGACAGTGAGTAGGGGGATGAATTGTTTCATCCCTGCACACTAGCATAATCTATACAGACGATCAAGAATAAAGGGGATCTTGCAAAATTAGCAGCTTCGGATTTTGCTAGCAGTTTGGATGAGAATTTGCTGCAAAAGACGTGCTGTGACGCTCATTTTCGAAATCTGCAATTTTTGAAAACTAATTTTGCAAGATCCCCTGCTGAATTTGTTTCTGCAGTATGCGGCTTATCGCTTTTTGCTCTCCAGCTCACGCAGGCGTGACTCCCAGCTGCGTGCGGCGCGCAGGTCGCGGCGTGTGCCGCGTGTCTCCAGCGAGCGGATGAGTTGCTTCATGGCGTCCACGTGGTCTTGGCCCGCGGCGACTTCGAGGTACTTGATCGCTTTGTCGTTGTCTTGGCGGACGTACTGTCCGTCGATGAGGAGGATGGCCGAGATGTAGAGAGACTCGGGGTCGCCTCCACGAGCGGCGAGGTCATACCAGTCTGCGGCGCGGCGCATATCGGGATCGGTGCCGAGGATGCCTTTCGCATTCACATAGCCGAGGTCACGTGCGGCGGCGACGATACCGCTGCGCGCGGCGCGATGGAGGTAGTCCATTCCCTCTGCGCGCGTGCGCTCTGCACGGATGAGGATCTTGGAGAGCTGGTATTGAGCCTCGCCGAGTCCCTCGTCGGCCGCGATGCGCCATTCGTCAAGGGCTTTTTTCTTGTCTTGGACGACGCCTTCGCCCTTGTAAAGGAGGTCAGCGGCGTAGTAGCGGGCGGCTTGGTCGCCCTGTGCGGCGGCTTTTTGGAACCAATTGTAGGCGCGTTTCTTGTTCATTTCAATGCCTTTCCCCCCTTCGAGGTAGAGTCCTGCGAGGTCGCGCTGCGCCTGCGCGTAGCCTGCGTGGGCAGATTGCTTGAGCAGCTTGATGATTTCGTTTTCGTTGGAGGCGTTCCCCGAGGCACTGGGCTTGAGGAGAGCTTGGGCGCGCTCGTAGAGCTCGGCTCCCCAGCTGCCCGTGTAGCTGGGTCGCTCGGGGTTAGGACGCGTAGGGCGCTCTGGACGCTCGGGGCCAGGACGTCCTGACGAGGGGCGCTCGGGTGAGGGCTCTGCCTGCTCGGGGGTGTATCTGTCTCCGGGCTGGTAGCCGCTGGGGGGCTGATGCGTGGCGAGATCGGGATTCTCAGGGAGTATTTCATGCATGATGTCGCTGACGTAGTCACCTGTATGGCGAACGAAGCCTTCGCGCGTTTCTTCATCGCAGGAGCTCAGGAGCATGAGTGCGCAGAGACCGCCGATCGCAGGATGCCTAGGAGATAGCAAATGGTTCATAGGCGTCATTATATCGAGATGCGCTCGATATGACAAGCAGTTTGCGTGTGTATCTATTCAGAGTAGCTCAGTAGCAGGAGGTGAGGGGGTGATCTCGCTTGACCCCATGAGGGGATTTTGCTATATTATGGTGATGCGTTCTATATCTCCTTTTTTCGGTAGATGGGCAGTGCTGCTACTGGGCTTGATGGGCTTTCTCATGGCGGCTCACCATGTGTATAGCCCCCAGTCGTGCTGGAAATCGTGGTCTCCGTGGTTCGGCGAGCCAGAGGAGCTGGAGTCTTATTACTTGATTGATCCTGATGACTATTTTATAATCAAGACATCAGACGCGCAGCTCGAGGACTGGGAGAAGCGTATGGGATTGCGTGTCGATAGCCCCGAGGCGCGGTTGCTCTCCTTTTCGGATGGTAGAGGGCTGCGCTATGTGAAGCTCGCGAGGGAGTATCGGGGTTGCTATCTTCTTTCAATACAGCATGTCGACCCTTTTGAGTATGACACGGAGAAGGAGGCGAGCCATGCCGCCGCGCCACAGGTGGAGAGACTGACGCCTGATGAGGAGGGGTGGTATGATACGGTTGAGTTTATCTTGCTGCTTCTGGTCACGGTCTTGCTCTTTCCCGTCTGTGCGACGATCTGGGTGCGCTGGCGGAGCAAGCCCTTTCGTTTTCCTCTCTTGATGAGCTTGGTGGCGACGGTGATATATGCGGATGTGAGTTGGTTGATAGCTGTTCTTTCCATCGTCATTCGTGGGGCTTATGGCTTTGATACACCGTTCTTTCCTTTGATTTTTGGCTGGTTCTTTCTCTCTTTGCTGGGGGGGATCGCCACTCTGGCTATTCATGGCTGTCTGTGGCTGTGGCGCAAGATCTCACGTGATGAAAAGAGGGAGGCGGGCGATGAGCCATCTGTGGAATAAGCATGCCCTGAGGTGGTATCTGCTCTTGTTGGGCGTGCTGCTGTTCTTTGTCTTTGTCTCGCGGCATTTCTCGCCTCGCAGGGAATGGGAGCGTTGGGAGCCGTGGTTTGGCACACCTGAGGCGGTCTTGTCTTATATGGATACGGGCACATCGGAGCATTTTCGTATCAAGACATCTCGCGAACAAATCGCTGCGTGGAGGGAGCAATTCCAGCTCTCGCCCAGTGGCAGCTCACAGCGAGCCATTATTTTACAACAACCCAGAGGAGTGGATAGCGGAGACTACGAAATCTATCTCGATGATCAGGGTGATAGCCATTATCTGATCATCAGTAGGCTACATAGTAAAAAGCTGCTCGCGACGACTCCACTCACCGTGGTGGCGAGCCGAGAGCGCTCGACACTGCAGCTGGCTTGGGTCATGTATCCTATGGCGGTGACGGCTTTTGTTTTCTTGTTCCCCCTTATTTCTGTGCTGTGGGTGCGCTGGGGGCGCGCCCCTGAGCAGAAGCCTACGCTCAGGAGCTGTGTGCTCTGTATACTGGTATCCAATATCTCATGGGTGCTCACGCTGCTGCTGCTGGAGCTGCGCGATTATCACTTTGATCATCCCGCGCGCGTTCTCGTGTCGGGCTGTTTGTACTACACGGTGATGAGCTTGATCATCACGCCCTTTGTCTACGGGCTGATGTCTCTCTGGGGGAGGCCACGGGCGCGGGGCTGAGTCTTTGGGATTGCAAATCTTTTTCCCTATGATACAATACGCGCAAACATCTTAAATTAGCGATCTTTTATGGCAAGGCTTAGAAAAAAAGTTTCACAATCTCCGCGTGTGCTGGAGGCGGCTCAGGCTGCGCAGGCTAGCAAAACACCTGCGGCCACGCAGCGTCCCGATTATCTTTTCTATGCGGTGCCCCCGCTCATCCTGCTGCTGCTCTTCGCCTTTATGAAGATCAACTCGCAGCCGCCCTCTGCCACGCGCGCCACCGCTGCGGCTCCCGCTGCTGTGAAGAAGCCCACCACTCCCGCGATCGCCAAGCCTACGGCACCCGCAGCGCCTGTGATCCCTCCCGATGTGAACAATGATTTGCCCGCCTTCGCTATCCCCGCAGGGCAGGTGAATCATCTCGCCGATGGGAAG
This sequence comes from uncultured Akkermansia sp., assembly GCA_964370135.1. Lineage (GTDB taxonomy): Bacteria > Verrucomicrobiota > Verrucomicrobiia > Verrucomicrobiales > Akkermansiaceae > Akkermansia. The sequence goes on from CAYJID010000066.1 coordinate 8,142, forward strand.
GCAATGGCGACGCAGAGCGGCTTTGCCAAAAAATTCCCAGCTGAGCAGTCGCTTGACGGCTCGATCCAGAATGATGCGAAGGTCTCCATTGCTGAGGCTGTCGGTGGTGAGCCCGCGTGGTGGCAGGCCGAGCTCTCGGGTAATGGTGCTCCCGTCAAGACGGTGGTGATCTACGGCGGCGGTACGGGCAATCCCTCTGGTAAACTCCTCGGCGGCTTCCGCGTGGAGCTGGAGGATGTGAATGGGGAGACGCAGAGCCGTGTGTTCCACGAGTTGGGCTTTGCCCTCGAGGGACATGAGGCATGGACGCTCACCGCCCCCGCCGTGCTCAAGACGATACGTGTGAGCTCGCTCAACCGCCGTAGCCCCATCATCCTGCGCGAGGTGCTCGCGATTGGTGAGGCTCAGTAAGAATTCTTTTATTAATTTCAATTTATGACAAACGCTACATCGATTACCATGACAGAGCAGGGTCTGCAAGTCCCTGCCTATCCCATCATCCCCTTCATCATCGGTGACGGCTCCGGCCCCGATATCTGGGCGGCAGCCTCCCGCGTCGTCGACGCGGCGGTCAAGAATGCCTACGGTGAGAGCCGCGCCATCGCGTGGCAGGAAGTGCTCGCGGGGCAGAAGGCCTTTGACCAGCTCGGCACTTGGTTGCCCGATGAGACGGTGCAGGCCTTCCAAGAGCATCTGGTCGGCATCAAGGGACCGCTCACGACCCCAGTAGGCGGTGGCATCCGCTCGCTCAATGTCGCGCTACGTCAGGGACTCGACCTCTATTGCTGCGTGCGTCCTGTGACTTATTTTCAAGGTATCGAGACACCTGTGAAGCATCCTGAGAAGGTGGAGATGGTCATCTTCCGTGAGAACACGGAGGACATCTACGCGGGCATCGAGTTCGAAAGCGCAGGGGCAGAGGCGGCTGAGTTCTACGCGTGGCTGCAAGCGACGCATCCAGAGCGCGCAAAGAAGGTGCGCTTCCCCGAGACCTCGGGCTTTGGCATCAAGCCCGTCTCGCGTGAGGGTACAGAGCGTCTCGTGCGCTCCGCCATCCAGTACGCGATTGACAACAAGTGCCCCTCCGTCACGCTCGTGCACAAGGGTAATATCATGAAGTTCACCGAAGGCGGCTTCCGCGACTGGGGCTACGAGCTCGCGCAAAAGGAATTCGGCGCGAAGGTGATCGGCAAGGGACCCTGGTGCGAGCTGCCCTGCGGCCTCGTGATCAAGGACTGCATCTGTGATGCCTTCCTCCAAGAGGTCCTCCTCCACCCTGAGGAGCACTCCGTGATCGCCACACTCAATCTCAACGGCGACTACTGCTCCGACGCCCTCGCGGCACAGGTAGGCGGTATCGGTATCGCCCCTGGTGGCAATATCAACTACCGCACGGGTCACGCAGTTTTTGAAGCCACACATGGCACAGCACCCAATCTCGCGGGCAAGAATGTCGCCAATCCCTCCTCCGTCATCCTCTCCTCCGAGATGATGCTGCGCTACATGGGCTGGACAGAGGCGGCTGATGCGATCATCGCCGCTCTCTCGAAGGTGATCACGAAGAAGACGGTCACGGCTGACCTCGCCGAGATGATCACGGATAGCACGACGCTGTCCACGTCCGCCTTTGCCGACGCCCTCGTCGCTGAGCTCTAATTCACGCCGCAATGCAAGATCCTGTATTCGTCCATAAAGCCTTCAGCGCGATAGCGAGTCGCTACGTGCGTGCCAACCATCTGCTCTCTCTGGGAGCGGATGTGATGTGGCGCCAGCGCGTGCTCGACATCGTCGCTGAGTGGAAGCCGCAGCGCCTCCTCGACGTGGCGACGGGTACAGGGGATCTTGCGCTGTGTTTTCAGCGCGCCTTTCCCGAGATGGATATTCTCGGGACGGATTTTTGCAAGCCTATGCTTGATATCGCCGCCGAGCGCGGGCTCAAGCAGACGCTGGAGGCTGATGCGTTGAATCTGCCTCTAGAGGATGATTCCTATGATGTGCTCACGGTCGCCTTTGGGCTGCGCAATATGGCAGACTATGGGGCGGCTCTGCGTGAGTTCGCCCGTGTGCTGCGGCCTGGTGGGCATCTGCTTATCCTCGATTTTAGTCTGCCGCAGCAGAGATTTTTGGCAGCTCCTTATCGCTTTTACCTGCATCGCGTCCTGCCGCGTCTGGCGGGCTGGATCACGGGAGAGCCCGCCGCCTACACCTATCTCGGGGAGAGTATTGAGAGCTTCCCCCGAGG
>CAYJID010000067.1:0-9972 GCA_964370135.1 uncultured Akkermansia sp.
GCCTTGGCACCGATGTCGATGGCCATGCCGCCTTCGGGGACGGAGCCACCTTCGCTGAAGCGTGCGGTGTCTTCTGTAGGAGCGCCTTCTTCGAACTTGAAGGCGTAGCGTGCGTCGCAGGGGAGGACGAAGTCAACGCCCTGTGCCTTGGCTGTTTCGAGGATTTCGCGAGCGAGGTCGAGCTTGTCGCCTTCGATCTTGGAAGCACCGACATCGTAGCCCTGAGCGGCGAGGAAGGTGTTCGCCATCGCACCGCCGATGAGGAAGCACTTGCTCTTCTCCATGAGCTTGGAGAGGACCTGGATCTTGTCCGAGACCTTCGCACCGCCCATGATGACGACGAAGGGCTGAGCAGGAGTCTCGAGCTTGCCTTCGAGGTACTCGAGCTCATGCTCGATGAGGAAGCCCATAGCGGACTTCTCGGCGAAATGGGTCACACCCTCAGTCGAGGCGTGGGCACGGTGAGCGGAGCCGAAGGCGTCGTTCACGTAGAGAGTAGCATCCCCGAGGAGAGCCTTGGCGAACTCGGCGTCATTCTTCTTTTCCTTCTTGTCAAAGCGGACATTGTCGAGGAGCAGGACGTCGCCATTGTTGAGGGCGGCGCGAGCAGCAGTCGCGTCAGCACCGATGGTCTCGGGGACGAAGGCGACGGGCTGACCGAGCAGCTCAGCGAGGCGCTCGGCGGCGGCCTTGAGCGAGAAGGCGGCTTCGTAGCCAGTGCCTGCGGGGCGGCCGAGGTGGGAGCAGAGGACGAGCTTTGCACCCTCACCCAGCAGATGCTTGATGGTGGGCAGAGCGGCGGCGATACGTGCGTCGTTCGTGATGACGCCATCGTTCATGGGGACGTTGAAGTCCACGCGCATGAGGACTTCCTTGCCAGCGACCTCGAGGTCGCGTACGGTCATTTTTGCCATAATATATTGTGTTGGTTATATGAAAAACATTCAGAGCCTCGGCGACTCCGCGCGCTCAGTTTAGCGAATTTCTCTCCTGATAGCAAGGATAAATAGAGTGGATAGTCCCTTTGGCGCACCGCAGTCACCGTGCTTGACAGGCAAGGATGAGCTTTTCAAATATCTCTCGCAAAAGCAGGTTCCTCTATTCATTCAAACTGAGGCAGCCTTTAATATCGCTTAGCAATCTAATATAAGCCAAGGGAGCCCTAAAACCGCATGATTCTAAATGAAAAACACAACTAAAAAGAACTCCTATCCTCGCCTCATAAGAAAATAAAAGCCACCTCCTCTAAGGTTTATAATTAAGATCAACTCTATATAAATGCTCTATACGTGTGGGAACAAGTAGCTTTGCTTCGATTGCGGCACCAACTGCATCATCCTCAATCTTCGACTCGGCATATACAAACCCTATACGAAAATCACGAACATAGAGCTGTAGATGACCTAGAGACGATATATTATCTGGTATCAGGGTCCCCGCTATTCCAGATTGTGCCAGAAAACGCGGAATATACAAATTTGTGGCATCTCGAAAACAAATGCGAGTATCCCCCCCTCAGCCTTAACGTAATCTATTAGATTATTAGCATGTTCCGTAAGCATTACCATTTTTTGCCTATTCTCTTTGAATGAGTCATCATGAACATGGATAAAGCCGCGTAACATAGCTGACTTGAACTCTAGGTTTCTATTTGTATCATAAAGCGCAACGCATAACACAATATAGGACAGTGAAAGCAAAAATCTGCTTTTAATTGATCTCATCAAAATCAGAGCAGAAATGATATAAAGACTGATATAAGGGGCATAATAACGGCAATTCCATTGATAATGCACCGCAATCAATAATACAACTATAGTCATACCGCTGAGAAGCAGGGCAAAAATCAACCAATTTGATCTTCTTCTAAAAAACGACCTTTTTTCTCGAACTGCACATATAAAAAGACATACCGTGATTAATATAATAAAAGTGAAATCTAAAATATGCCTCAATAGCTCTTTAATCATCAATACAGAGAGAGAAAGCATATTGCTTAACCAATCCATAGGATGTGTAAACAGGGTCTTCGCGGCATATTCAGGTGTAAAAAAGCAATAAGGAGTTGTAGCCTGAATGTTAATAACACGCCTAGAATTATCAGTAATAAAAAACTGATCGAAATGTGACAGAGAATGAGCAATCCAAGGAAGCAAACAAACAAAGAATGCCAATAGGATAATCAAAAAAGAACTCCACTTTTTATAAGTCAAACACATAAGGGTGTATAAAAAGAGTAAGGTGCCAGCAAACGCTATAAAATCAAAGCGAATCATTACCCCAACACCAAGCAGTACTCCTATAAGGAAGGAAGATTTATTTGCGAATAAAATATCTTTTTTTCAAAATAAAGGAGATAATATAGCAAAACAACTAACAAAGTAAAAATCAACGATGTGCTACCTCCAGAGTGAATCTCGTAACTCGGAATAAATACAGCAAGACACAACAACATCGCAAACGACCATAGATATCCCATACCCATTAATATAAACACCTTACGCGCAAATAAATAACTAAGTAATAAAAACCCAAAATTAAGGATCAAATAGCTAAAAATACCCCATTCACTCAAGTAAAGTGCAATAGAGGTGAGTAGCGGGAGAAAATAGGGAAATCCTATAGCGTAATGACTATCGATCAAGCCTTGCCTAATAAAATCCATATAATAGAAATCACCAGTAAAGCTCTGAGCCAGGCTATTGATTTGCCATGCATCAAAATAGGGATTCGCGTCAGCAGCTGCGTAAACAAAATAAATAATCGTCACAAGATGCAGCAGCCATGTATTAATACGCTCGAAGAAAGATAGATTCTTAAATCTAGGATAAAGCTTAAATACACTCAGTGCAAGCGGCGCGCACCAATAAGCGCACATCATCCATGGCATCGATGTCAAAGAAACCACGAAAGGAATAAACAGAATAAGTATACTCAGTCTTCCTAGTATACTCGCCTATTCTTGCCCTCGCTGAGGCAATTGAGTTCGAATATAAGCGGTCACTATAGCTGCCATAGCTGCCATAGCTAGCGCGCCTATACATTCTTGAAATGACGGCAGAGCGAACCCCGATTCAGGAATATAAAAACACAGCGAATAGCTCACCAGAGAGAGAAACAGTAACGCGATATACAAATGTCTCATAAATAATCAATTCAAAAAAAACAGACAGATAGCGATCAGCAACGCTCCTCTAGCGCACGAAGGCTGCACTCAATTTTTTCTAGATCAGAACGCCCCATCTCAATGGAGAAATAGCTCGTCTCGCTGACATGCGGCAGCAGGTGCTGGGCAAAGCGACTCAAGCTATCCACGTCCACAGCTTCGATGGTGCGAAGCATGGGCAGTGAGAAATGGGTATGGCTAATCCAGGGACCTGCATCAGTGAGTACAGAGAGCGGTGTCTCATTGGCAATGAGATTGCCCATATCGAGATTGAGGCGCAGCCCAAGGTGGTTGACCTCGCGCAGCAGTCCGAGGACTTGCTCGGTAGTGTTCATGAAATTCGTCCCATAATCAGCAGCATTGGGCTCCAATCCGATGACGCAAGAGCAATCCTGCGCGTGGCGCGCGAGCTCTTGGAAGAAGGGCAAGGCGATATCGTCCACTTGAGATGGGCTCATGCCCTCAGGGATGTTGCGCAACTTGGGCGAGCCAAACACGAGGTTGGGAATGCCCAAACGCCCGGCAAAGTCGATGGCTTGCTTGGTAAAGGAGAGCAGCTTCTCGCGCTGCGCGGCTGTCTCGAAGAGCGCCATACCTGTCTCGCCAAAGTGCAGAGCCTGCATGGAGACGAGCTTGAGGTCATAGTCGCTGAGTTCAGCAAGGGCGGCATCGACGACATGCTGAGGCTGACTGTAGGGCTGCTCAGAGACACCTTGGAAGAGGGCGGGAGCGATCTCTAGCCCTGTGTAGCCGTATTGCTGCATCAGGGTGTAGACCTCGTGTCGCTGCTCGTAGAGCCAGGCGATGTTGGAGATGGCGAGATTCATGCGCGTTGATCTGGGAAAAAGCTGGATAATTGCTCCAATACCTGCGCACGACTGTATTGCCAAGGGCTGTTGCCCCAATGAGCCTCAGCGTGGATGCTCTGCATATCATAGTCGTAGCGAACAGGGGTCGCTCGTAGCTCCATATCAATGTCAAAGAAGTGCTTGGCGATCTCCTTGGCCGCGATGGGCTGCGAGCAGATATTGAGCACGCGGATGTCGTTTTCTATGGCGATGTTGATGTCTTTTTGCAGCTCACGCAGGTCGTAGAATTGGTAGAGACTCTCGGGGTGGGTGAAGTTGAGCGCGCTGCATTGCGCCGCCTTGAGGATGTCGAGGATCTCCGCGCGCTGCCCCGCAGCGGCTGCCTGCTGCTTTTGGAAAGCATACATGCCATTCTGCTCGTTGAGGATATAGTACTGCTGGATCAGCTCACATTGCGATGCAGGCAGGCTGTTCATGAGCCCTGCCCAAGCTTGGGCATTGAGGAAGGCGGGCTCTTGATTGCAAAGGTCGTAGAGAAAGTTCTTCTTGATATGAGGTCCAAAAAGGGCGGGCAGACGCAGGATATGATGGCTATCGGGGAAGGCGCGGGCAATCTCTTGCTCTGCAATGAGGCGATTGCGCCCGTAGGCGAGAGCGGTCTCGTACATGTCAACACTCTGCTCGTTCATCCCCTTGCGCTGCGAGTCATAGACTGCAATGGTGGAGATGAGGACGAAGCGCGCGCACTGGCAACTCGTGAGCAGTCGCGTGAGCTCCATGATCTGCGCGAGATCTTCTTCAGGCTTGTTGTTCGCCAGCCACATAGCCGCAGGGATGCCCGCGCAGACGATGAGGTCGTACTGCTTACCCTCGATCTCGTGGATGTTTTTGGAGTTATAGTAGTCGGTGTAGCTTGATTGGTCGCAGAGGTTGCTTCCAACGAAGCCAGTGTAGCCGATGAGTGCGCTGGTGTTCATTTAGATTTTTTCAATAGATTTGACGGTGTAGCGAGGGGCGGAGCTCATTTCTCGCAGGGTGAGGCTGAGGTATTTTCCGAGGATGGCGAGTACCATAAAGATCCCCGAGAAGCCAAAACTCATGAAGAGCATCAGCGTCGTCCAACCTTGAACAACCAAAGCACTCTTGCAGTAGAAATAAACGGCGTAGGCTCCTCCCAGCAGGGCAATCATAAAGAATAGCACCGCGATATACACACAGAGCTTCATGCCTATATTGGTGAAATAGAAGAGAATATCGCCCGCCATATTCACGCGCTCACCCAGCGAGTAGCTCGACTCTACTTTCTTGCTCAGCGTGACTGGGATAGAGGTCTGCTTGTAGCCTCCGAGGCTGTGGTGGATCTTACGGTAGCTAGTCTTGTCCTTGAAGCGCGAGATGGCATTGAGCGCGCGTCGCGTCAGGCAGTGCGCGACCTGGGTGCCCAGATTGAGATTGACCTCATGCTGACAATTGAGCAGTCGGTAGAAGCAAGAGGAGCCCAGCGATGCCCCCTGCTTCGGCTGTAGTGAGACGATGTCATAGCCCTCACAGCTCTTGTCATAGAGTGACTTGAGTGCCGATACATCATACCCCATGTCAATATCATCTATCTCTAAGACAAAATCACCGATGGAGAAATCAATCGCCACCTGCATCGCGCGCTCCACGCCATGCTTGCTCGTCAGCGAGATGAGCGTGACGCGCTTCTGCTCCTTGCTGCGGGCAAACGCGCGCACCTTGTCCGCTGAGGCATCGTGGCTGGCATCATCGACCAAAATCAATTCGAAATCCTTGTAATTATCCTCCAGCATATCCCAGAGCTGCTGCAGGGAGTCCGCGAGGCATGCCTCGCAGTTGCGCACATAGACCAATGCGGATATGAATACTTGTTCTTTATTCTTTTTCATCGTGATAGTACCTCCTCTAGATCGTACATGGTGTTAAATTTCCCCGACAGAACGGAGACGAAGCGGGGTGAGTTTGAAAATTCTTTGATAATGGTGGGACGCGAATCGCTGATCTCGGAGGCCAGCAAAATAGGCTTGATGGCAAAGAGCGATTCCTGATAATGCATATCAATGTCATCATTGAGATAGTGGCGCGCCTGCTGCTTCATCTGACGCCACGCCGTCTGAGGGCGCGCAGGACAGAGATTGCAATTGCCGAGACGATGGGGCGTGCACTCGGGGTTGCGCTGCTGGCAGGGGAACACAGGCAGCTCGCCGACACAGGTCAGGTGGGGAGTGTAGTGTACTGAGCTGAGGCTGTGGTAGCCCGAATGGCCAAAGGGCATCAATGAGAAGAAGGGGCCATCCATCACCGTGAGTCCCGCATCCAGCACGTTCTCCGTCACGCTACAGAGGCAGATCTCGGCAATCTCGTACTTGATGCGGAACTTCTCAAAGCCGAAGAGATCGAGCACTTGGTTCACAGAGGCATAGCTCGTATTGAGCACAAAGGGGGCACTATACACACTCCCGTCATCCATATGCAGCTCGTAGAGCTCGCCTGCCTCCACGACCTCCTTGATGCGGGTGTTGTAAAGCTGGGTGACATGCTGCTTGTCCTTGAGCTGCTCGACGAACCACGCACAGATACTCTTGGCATCCAGGGAGAATTCCTCCGTGAGGTAGCAGCCGTCTATCATCCCGTCCTTGAAATACTTTGACGCATGCATATGCTTGCAGGGGATGTGAGCGGCGCGGCAAAATGCCTCAAAGTTCTCCGCGCTCGCATAGGAGAAGTTCGAGGCGACAGCGTAGATCTTTTCAAACTTTTTATTGATCGCAAAGTCGTAGTCACGGATGAATTGCTGATAATACCCAGCACTCTTGAGCGCGGTGGCAAGGCTGCGCGGATAGTGGTAGCCGTTGTGCACGCGCGCCTGATTGATATAGGAGGCGCGCTGGAAAGGCTTGGCATCATAATCCATCAGTGCAATCTTGCTCTGAGGATAGAGACAGGCTAGGCGATGGGAGATATACATCCCATAGATCCCAGCCCCGAGGACGATGTAGTCGAAGTGCTGCTTCATTTGGTGCGCTTGCTGTTGTAATGCCCAAAGCTGAGTTTGAAGAGGTCGGCGATAATGCCGACATTGCCGCTCATCTTGATTTTTGTAGGCGTTTTCCCCTGTGCAGGGTAACAACGCGAGACGGGGATTTCTTTGTGCTTGCCTAGGCGCGGACACATCGCCGACATGTAAAAGAGTAGCTCGTAACCGCTGAAGATATCGCGGAAGATATCCAGCTGCTCATTCTCCAGCATACGGCGCGAGATGCAGCGGTAGGCGGAGGTGGTATCAGTCTGCCAGCTGCGAGAGAGCAGCGAAAGCCACGGTGAGTGGATGAAGCGCACGGCAAACCAGCGGGAGAGCGGTGTATTCACATGCTTACCTCCCTTGAGGAAGCGAGAGCCTTGGACGAAATCAAAGCCCTCCTCTAGGCACTGGATAAAGGCGGGGATCGCCTCCACGCCATCCTTGTTGTTGCCATCAATCGTGATGATACCTTCGTAGCCCTGATTGACCATATAGTCAAAGCCCATGCGGAACTGCGCGCCCTGCTTGCCCGCGCCCGTTTTGACGAGCAGTGCCTTCACCCCCATGGAGCGCAGGTAGTCATGATCCGTTGAACCATCAGAGGAGCCTCCATCAAAGATGATGATATCTGCCATTTTATCCAAGCCCTGTGCTTGCATATCGGCGAGTTGCGCACGAATACGCTCCCCTTCATTGAGGAGGGGGATGCCGATGCAATACTTTGTCTGCGCTTGGTCAGGGAGAAGGGGATGGGTATCGTAAGTAGGTATTTGACGTGGTGAGGACATTGCGAATAGCGATCTGAGCCTATCTTAGCTTATAAGGGAGGAACAAGCAAGAACGAAAGCTACGGCTTCAGCCTTTTGTAAGCCCATTCAGGGTGCTTCTATTTCCTCGCGAGGCAAGGTTATGAGAAGGTTTTCAGGCTAGATTTTCACGAATTGATGGATCTGAGAGACCTCGATGATGAAAAAATCGGGGTTAAATTGCCCAGTAATTTAAAACTCCACAAATGAGAGTTATTTCTAAAAGGAGCTTCTAAATTCTCGTCATTCTAAATAAGAAAATTCAGAAAAACGCTTCACGAGGCAGCTTTTGAGTGCTTTTAGGCTGGATTTTCCCCGAATTTTCGTCTCAGAGGACACTCTGAGCCATCAATTCGTGAAAAATCCAGCTCTAAAATCATCTCAAAATCTTACCTCGCTAGAAATTAGAAGCCCCCTAAACAAAAATAAAAAAGCAATAAAGGAAGCATCTACTTGCTATGGCGAGTCATGTCAAAGATAGGAGATATTCCCGCTTGAAATATAGGATTAATTTCATATAATATATTTTATATTTTTCTAAGAAAAAGTAGATTCCTGAGATTGGAATCACTTGTACACCTGCCTCAGGATCATATGTACGAGAGGACAATATGATGATGACGCATTGAATATGAGCACGATTAGAAACGAGTCGATCGCAGGGGCGAAGTGGCAGTTCATCTCTAAACTCAGTTTGCAGCCTGCGACTTTTGTTTTTGGGATCATCTTGGCGCGCCTCATGTCTCCTGCTGAGTTGGGCATTCTCGGGCTCACGAGTATTTTCTTTGCCTTTGCCGAGCTGCTCAAGGACTGCGGATTTGGCACGGCTTTGATTCGCAAGCAGAATCGCAGTGAAGCCGATATCAATACCGTCTTCTGGTTTAATGTAGTTATATCGTTGATTTTGTGCGCTCTGTTGTGTTTGATCGCCCCTTGGTTCGCCCTGCTCTTTGATTGCCCTGCCCTGACACCTATCACCCGCGTGTCAGCACTCATGCTGCTTTTTAACTCGACGGGCTCGGTGCATTGGACTCTCTTTGCCGCGGAGAGAAACTTCAAGACACCAGCGCAGATCTCTATTGCGAGCTGCCTCTTCCCCATGCCCTTGACCATTTGGGCGGCGTGCTCTGGCTGGAGCTATTGGTCTCTCGTCCTTCATGGAGTGATTTCGGGATTTCTCTCGCTTGTCCTCGTTTGGTGTGCCTCTCCTTGGAAGCCTCGATTGATGTTTAGCCTCCACAGCTTCAAAGAGTTTTTTAGCTTTGGCTCCAAAATTCTAGCGACCAATAGCATTGTGAAGTTCTATGACGAGTCGCGCAATCTCCTCATCGGTCTGTTCTACTCGCCTGCCCAATTGGCCTATTTTCATCGGGCTCTCAAGCTAGGTAATATGCCGATTTCGATGATACAAGGTGTGGTCGGTAGCGTCTCTTTCCCTATCCTATCGTCCATCGCGCATGATGAGCAACGGCTCATTGAAACATACCGAAAGTATTTCCGATTAACCATTCTGATCGTTTCTTGGATGATGCTCACGCTAGTTGCGAATAGCTCATCGCTCATCTACACGCTCTATGGTACGCAATGGCTCACGTGCGCTATCTATGCTCAGATCCTCGTCATCGGGCTGATGCTCAACCCCGTCTCGAACTTGATGTCAACGCTCATCGTTGTGAAGGGGCGAGTCGATGTCTCGCTGAGGCTGGAGTTCGTATCTCGATCAATCAGCTTGATCCTGCTTGCGCTATCCGCATTCCACAGTGTCGCGGCCGTGTGCGTTGCGGCTGTGCTCTCTTGTATGGTCTTCTTCTACAACCGATGCACGGCGGTCTCGCGTTTGGGCTGGATCTCGCGTCGCGATACGATCAGTGACGCGCTTCCCTATTTGCTAATAGCAGTCTTGGTCAATGTGCCTGCTTTCCTGCTCAATCTCCTATTCGACCCTCATGTCGGCATTCTCTTGTTGGGCGGGGGAGGGTCGACGATTCTATTTGTTGCGATCATGCAGCGACGTTATGATCGCAGCTGGGCGATGCTCATGGAGATACTGGAAGAAAAGAGGCTGTTGAGATGGATCCCCTTCATCAGGAAAAAAGGCTAAAGGGGGCTTCTAAATTCTCGTCATTCTAAATAAGAAAATTCAGAAAATCG
>CAYJID010000068.1:0-9899 GCA_964370135.1 uncultured Akkermansia sp.
GCACGGCGGATTTCAATGTAGCGTCCGAGCAGCTCGACGATGTCGATGGATTGTTTGATTCGGGCTTCGCATTCTGCCGTGATTCGTGACATGTGTTATCTAGGTGTTGTTCTGTGATTGGGCGCGGTGGTATACCCTGTGTGGCTGCGCAGCAAGGGTGTGGTCTGGAGAATCCTTGCTCCCCTGTGGTGAGCTTCTAGCGTGGCTAAAAAAATCCTCGCACATGTCGTGCGAGGATGCAAGCTTTTTTGAGATTGGAATCGACTCAGGGCGCAGTCTGTGGCAGCGCGGCGAGGATGGCTTCCAAGCCCTCGAGGGGGTAGGCTCTCGCCCATTTCTGGATCTCCTTGTCCGTGTAGCAGGAGAGTCCGTCGCCAGTGAGCTGGCGCGCGAGTAGGGGAGCGGCAATGAGCAGGCAGAGGCAGTCGCTGTCACTCTGGTTGCCCACCTTGATCTCGCCAGCGCGCGTCATGATGACGCCCTCGGCACGTGACATGGAGTTGAGCTCGATGATGGCTTTGGCCAGCTGCTCGCGGTCTAGGGTCAGAGGGCTGCTCATCAGTCGCGCTTGATGAATTGTTTGTACTTCGCCATGCGCTCTTGCCACTTGTCGCGGGCGAACTGCTGCATGTCGGTGATGGTGTCTTTCTCATCGAGGATCTCAAGACCGAGGAAGGTCTCCATGATGTCTTCCATCGTGATGAGGCCTTCGAAGGTGCCGTACTCGTCTTCGACGATGGCGATGTGCTCCTTGCTGCTGATGAGCTTTTCCCATGCTTCGGAGACCGACATCGTGTCGGGGATGGCGAGGATGGGGCGCTTGATCTCGGAGAGCTTGAGATGATCCTGATCCTCAGCAATGTATTCCATGATATTGAGGATGAGTACATAACCTGAGATGATATCCTTGTCTTCCTTGAAAACGGGGATGCGGGAGAAGGGGCGGCGTTCCTCATCTTCGTAGAACTCGAGGAGTGATTCGTCCTCATCCGCGACAGAGCAAACGACCCGTGGAGTCATGACGGCGCGCACATTCACCTGCTCCATCTTGATGACATTCTGGATGATGATGTTCTCTTTGCTATTGATGACGCCTTCCTTTGTGCCTGCGCTGACCATGGCGGAGACCTCTTCGCGACTCATGGTAGCTTCTGCCTGCTTGGGCGAGATCAGATGCGAGAGCTTCTCGAAGAGCCAGACGAGCGGACCACAGGTGAGGGTGATGAGCTGGATAACGGGGGCTGCCAGCAGAGCGAGTCCGCGGTAGTAGCGCGCACCAAGCGTCTTGGGGATGATCTCAGAGAGCACCAAGATGAGGACAGTCAGGATGGCCGAGATGAAGAAGAAGTTCTCTTCGCCAAAGACGGCAACGGCTTGCTTGCCTACACCAGCAGCTCCCAGTGTGTGGGCGATGGTGTTGAGGGTGAGGATCGCGGAAATGGGGCGATCAATTTTCGTTTTGAGTTTTTCTAGCAGGAGGGCTCCCTTTGCTCCCTCGGCCACCTTCATCGAAATGAAAGAATGTGGCGTGGACAGCAGCACCGCCTCGAGGACGGAGCATAAAAACGAGATACCGAGTGCTATAAACAGATAAATAAGTAGCAATTCCATAGAATCGCCATCAAGATTATCACATGTGAGACAAAATTCAAGTAAATTTTTATTCACAGGCAAGGTGTTTTTTATCTCTTATCCTTCTAGAGCGCGTACAAGGATGGATTTATCCTTGCTCTGCGTGGCAAAGTATGAAAAAATCCACGCGTCTTATTAATTTCTGTTTAACTGATTTTTTCGAGAGATGAACCCCACCTTTCCCCACCAGCTCCTCGACGGCGGCGTCACTGCCCCACGTGCCTTTGTCGCCAACGCGCTCAGCTGCGGTATCAAGAATCCCGAGGCCACGCGCCTCGACCTCGCACTGCTCTACTCGACTGAGCCCTCGACTTCCTCTGCAACCTTCACGATCAACCGCGTGCGCGCGGCCTGCGTGCGCGTCAGCGAGCAGCACCTCGCTGAGACGAACTACCGCGCCATCATCTTGAATAGCGGCAATGCCAACGCCTGCACCGGTCAGCGCGGGCTCGAAGACGCGCTCAGCGAGTGCCGCGATGTCGCAGCACAGCTCGGGCTCGACACGCGCGAGGTCGCGGTCTGCTCGACGGGCGTCATCGGTCTGCCCATGCCCATGCTGCGCATCACGCCCCGCATCCCCGAGCTCTGCGCGGATCTCACAGCGGACAAGGGAGGCGACCTCGCCGCCGCCATCATGACCAGCGACACGCGCAAGAAAGAAATCGCGCTGGAGATCATGATAGGCGACAAGCCCGTGCGCATCGCCGCCTGCTGCAAGGGCGCGGGCATGATCAGCCCCACGATGGCGACGATGATCTGTCTGGTAACGACCGATGCCGCGGTCGCGCGTGAGCATCTGGATGAGACCACGCTGCGCGGCGTCGAGCAGTCCTTTAACTGTGTGACGATTGACGGCGACATGAGCACAAATGATACCTGCATCGTCATGGCCAATGGTGCCTCGGGCGTGCAGCTCTCGCCCGAGTCTCCCGACTGGGCGCTCTTTGAGCAAGCTCTGCACCACGTCATGCTCGACATGGCGCAGCACATCGTGCAGGACGGTGAGCGTGTGACGAAGTTCGTCACCGTACGCGTCGAGGGCGCGGCCTGCCCAGAGGATGCGAAGATGGTCGCCGAGGCTGTCGCGAAGTCCGCTCTGGTGAAGAGCTCATGGAATGGCAACGACCCCAACTGGGGACGCATCATCCACGCCGTCGGCTACGCAGGCGCTCCCATCGTGGAGGAGCTCATTGACATCGACATCGCGGGGCTGCCCGCCTGCCGTGCAGGTGAGCAGACGGATACGCCTAGCGATGCGCTGCGCGAGGCGGTGCTCGTGCGTGAATTCGACGTGCGTATCAATCTCAATCAGGGCGAGGCGCCGCATACCGTCTACACCACCGACCTCTCACCCGAGTACGTTGACTTCAACCGCTCCGAGTACGCCTACTGGAATCAGGCAAAGAAAGATGGTCTGACGAAGTAATCTTTTTCCATAATCCCACAATACATCGCCCGTGGCAGGACAGCGCGTCCGTCACGGGCGCAGTGTTTGCAGCAGCCGCCCATACAGGCGCAAGAATCCCTCATGCGCGATGCCCCACCTGATGGGCAGCTCGATGACGCCGCGCAGCCATCGAGGCATCTTGCGCAGGGAGACGAGCGGGTAGGGAATGCTGCGTGCCCATGGGCCCGCCTGCCAGAGAGAGAAGAAGGCTTCCTCGTAGGGCAGCTTTGCCCCCGTGAGGATGTTGGGCTTCGTCGCAGCAAAATGGATGAGGTGCGGCTGCGCGTAGGCCTCGCGCGCCTCCTGCGTCTCGCCACTCATATCCAGTGCGAAGAGTGGGATGACATTGTAGGAGAGTGGCACTGTGGCGATGCGACCGCGCAGCACGTGGTTGAGCACATCTTGATCAGGCCAGTAGAGCCGCTCGGCGGGGATGGCGCGGCTACAGGTGATGAGCTGCTGCGTGATGCCCTCCTGCCTCATGGTCGTCAGATCCATCAGCAGCAGGCTTGAATAGTAGTAATGCTCGACGGGCTCGGCATCGGGGAAGCCGAGGCGCGCGGAGAAGCCGCGCACATGCTCTAAATATTCCTCTCGATAAGCTCCATAGACGAGCCAAGGGCAGGCCGCCAAGACCTTGCCCTCCAGACTCGTCTCCCAGAGTGCCCCCAGATCGCGCTGCACCATGATGTCACAGTCTAGATAGAGAACACAGGCGACGCTCTCAGGTAGCAAATCGGGCAGCAAGAAACGATAGTAAACAGGCGTGGGAAAGCGCCCCTGTGCCGGCAAATCGCGCAGCGCCTCGCCCACATCATAAAAATGCAGCTCCAGCCCCAAGGGGGAGAAAAACGCCTCGTCCAGCCCCTGATGCACGATGTGGATGCAGTAACGCTCAGGGCGCTCCAGCGCGCGCTCCAGCGAGTAGAGCGCGAGTGCGAGAGGGACTTGGAAGTCTCGATCCGCCGCAAAGGCAATATGACGCTGCTCTCTCATAAATACGAGTACTTAGATCTTGAGTCGCTTCGCCAGCAGAGGAACCACGCTGAATGCCGCCGCGACGAGTGCGCTGAGCAGCACCGCCCAGTCGCCAAAGCGCGCGTAGAGCGTCAGTCCAGCGTCCCTGTCTACGGGTAGCACCGCATAGCTGCTCCCTGCCACCCATGGGCGCCCCTGCTCATCGCGGAGCTCATCCATGAAGGCGCCATTGGGCGCGATGGCGCAGCTCACCCCCTGATTCGCCGAGCGCACCATGGGGCGGCGCAGTTCGATGCAGCGGAAGGCGGCGTTGCGCGCCTGCTGCTCTCCGCAGGCGGAGTGCTGGAACCACGCGTCATTGCTGATATTGACGATGACTTGAGCCCCCGAGCGGGCGAATTGGCGGATGAGACCTCCCACCGTATCCTCATAGCAGATAGCAGGGATCACCGAGATGCTTTCTTCTGTGCCCGGAACCTTCACGCTGATAGGCTCCGTGCCCTCCCCTGGGATGATGCCATCTCCCGTCTGCGTGCCTGTGATCTTGGAATAAGCTTCCCCTATCCACGCTATGTCCTGAGCCAGCGGGATATACTCGCCGAAGGGCATGAGATGCTGCTTGGACACACTGCGTATGCTGGCAAAATCATCCTCGATGATGGCCATGGAGTTGCGCATGCCCGAGGGCTCAGTCGCGCCCTCGCTGTAGCCCTTGATCAGGTACTCATCCACTCCTGAGAAGAGGACAAAATCTTCCCCACCCATGCTGCGCACGAGCGTGCGCAGGGCTGGTAGTCCTCGCGTCTCGTGGAAATAGAGATTCTGTGATGTGAAATCCGCAATGCGCTCTCCTCTGTCCGCATCGAGCCAAAAGGAGTGAGGCAGCGCGCTCTCCGGCCAGATGACCCAGAGCGGCAGCTGCTGCGTGAAGCCGAACTCGGGGTGCTGCTTGGCGAGCTCGAAGGTATCTTTCTGCGCCTGCTCAAAGCCGCGCGCCGTCTCCTCAAGGTATTCTGCAAAGAGGGGGCTACGCAGGTGGCGCGGCATGGTGATCTTCTCCACCTGCCCGAGGTTGTTCTGCACCGCGAGCACAGGGAGCTGGAGCACGTTCTCCTGTGTGAAGAGTTGACTAGGAGAATAACGCTGTGCCAGCGAGAGCCCTCCCATGAAGAGGGCAAACACGAGCAGTAGCACGCCATAGAGATCCCACGGACGGCAGGTCTTGCCCACGGCCTTGAAGTGCAGGTAGCAGCGGCGCACTACATTGAAGAAAATCACCGCAAAGAACACGGGTAAAAATGACAGAGCCGCTGTCCCGACGAACTCCGCCCACTGCGCCAGTGAGAGCCCCTCATAGAGAGCCATGCCCATGCTATTCCATGAGAAGCCCAGCGTCCCATGCGCGCGCAGCCACTCGATGCAGACCCAGAGGCAGCCTAGACCGATGGCGCTGCGCAGAGTCGTGAGCATATCGAGCATCGCCCACTGCTTCCACGCTCGGCGCTTGAGCGCGTGCTCATCGACCGTCAACATGCTTTTGGATGAGGGAACCACTGCCCACTCCGACTCATCGGGACCTGCGCTGAGCTGAGGGCGCAGCAGCGTCGCGGCACAGCCCGCCCAGAGGGCAGGCAGCAGAGAATAGAGGCTCATCAGCGGGACGAAGGCCACGCCGAGAAAGAGCCATTCATTGATACGAAACACATCCCCCACCTCGTGGATCCACCAGAAGCTCACGCAATACCATCCCATCCCATAGAGCCAACCATAACCGAAGGCCGCCCAGAAGCGCAGGGGCTGCGTCCAGAGCACCAGCAGCAGAGGCAGCAGCCCCATCCAGACGATGATAGAGATATCATAGGGGATGAAGGCCATCGCCATCAGCACCCCGCCGAGCAGGCTGATGAGTAGACGCAGCCAGCGATGCTGCAGCAGGGTGCTGATGCGCGGCGGCGTACTTTTCTTCTCCTTGGATGGGCTCGAACTCGGACTCGGGGTCGGGCTAATCGGTGGAGGGGCTGGGACTGAGGGAATGGGGGATGCAGACATGGTAAGAGGCGGAGAGATCAGGAATCACGCTTAATTGCTACTCGTTTGGAGCTTGTTGGGCGCGATCGTCTTGCTATAAAGTTGTTGAATCTCGGGCTTGCCGTCAAGCTTGTACTGCACCTTGACGCTCCAGAGGGGGAGATGCTCGCTCGCCTGATGGATGAGGTATTCTTCCACCGTCTTCATCCCGCCTAGGGGGTAGAAGGTCGCCTTCATGCCCTCGGTCTTGATATTGAGATCTTGGATGGGGGTAAAGCCTGATCTGCCAAAGGGTAGCGAGACAATGTCGCCGATGCGCTGATCACTCTCATTGTGAAAGCTCACCATCAGGGTGCCGCCCTGCTTGACGTCTTCTAGCGTGATCGTCGCCTGAGGGTAGCAGGCGACACGCAGCTTCATGCGCTCGTTGCTCTCTGAGGAGCACCACTCGGTCTCGAGCTCGTCGATGGTGAATGCATCTGTCTCCCAAGGCGTGGACTCGCCATGCTCGCGCCAATCCGACGAGGGAATACGACTCTGAACGTGAAGGATAAAGATGGCAAAGCCGCATACAAAGGCGAACAGCGTCGCGCCTATCGCGGCTGTGCTATAGAGAGGGAGCTTTCTTTTGGGCTGCTGGTCAGGTGTGGCTGGCGCGACGGGAGCTGCGGGGCTGTCCACGGGATTATTCTGTGGGGCTTGCGACTGAGCTTCTTCGTGGGGGGGCTGATCTTGCATGAGAGTATTCTGAACTGAAAAAATGCCTCTTGCAACAAAAAAACATTGCATTTGCCGACAAACACGTAAAAATAGGCGCAGACAAGCACCAAGAAATGTGATGGCAGAGAGAACGGAAAGAGTAGAGAAGAACGCGGCGGGAAAATTCTACGTCGATAGCAGCTGCATCGACTGCGACCTGTGCCGCGAGAGCGCGCCGGAGTTCTTCTGCCGCGATGATGTGGAAGGTATTTCCTATGTATGGCAGCAGCCTCGCAGCAGTGAAGACATCGAGCTGTGTGAGGACATCGTCGACTCCTGTCCCGTCCAATCCATCGGCGATGATGGGGAGCAGGGTGACTAATTTCGCTAGCTTTTTTGCTGCGTGAGTGCTACTGTAGAGCAACTATGGCGAAACGATCTGAAGACAAAGCCGACCAAGAGGAGCTGCTAGGCGAGTGCAAGAAGCTCGGACGCCGCCGCTATTCACTCGTCACCTTCCCCGATGGCTCCAAGCGCATCACGCATATTGGGACGCGCGCCCGCGAAGAGCGCGAGCAGGTCATGGCGGACTTCCTCGGTGTGACCATCGACCGCTCGGAGCGCCTCTCGATGCGCGGCATGCCCTCCATCCTCAGTGAGATCTCGGAGCGTTTGCAAATACGTGAGGAAACGCTCGCCCCGGAGATGCTCGCCGAGGCGTGGCGCACGGCGATGGGGGATTTCTTTGCGACACAGGCGGAGCTCTTTTCGATCTGCGATGGGCTGGCGACCATACGCACGCTGCATCCCAACCTGCGCTTTGAGCTCAATAGGATGAAGAGGCAGGTGATTGCCAAGCTCAATGAGCAGCTGGGGGCGGGCAGCGTGAGAAAGCTACGCATCATCCAAGCGTAGAGGGAGAATACGCTTTACGAATTATTTCAACATCTTGTCTCGCGAGAAAAGAGGAGCTGCCCCTTGCTCTCTGGGTAGAAGCTTGCTTTCTAGCTACTGCGTACGCGTCTGCGCTGGCGGCTCTTGTTGCGGCGTACCTTGTCCATGCGCTCGCGCAGCGTGCGTAGCTGCTTGGCGTCATGGGTGCTCATGAGTGATTGCCATTCTCGCGCCTGAGCTTGGATGTCTTCATCATTTGGACGCGCGCTGAGCAGGTAGAGGAGACGCTCGCGCGTATCAGGCGAGATGTCCGAGCGGCTCAGCAGTAGCTCAAGTACGCCGAGTGTGCGCTCGTGGACGAGCTCGGCGTCGAAATCATCTCCCTCGCGCTCGATCTTGTTGACGTAGTGGAGGCGTGCTGTGAGGTACTGAAGAATGCTGCGCGTGTCGTTGGGCGATCCCGCGAGGATCTCTTGGGCGTAGAGCGCGGCCTGCTGGATGGAGAAGGGATTCTGACTCTCTGGTGTCTTGCCCGCACTGCTGTTGGGTTTTTTGGGATCAACCCACTTGCGCAGGGCATAGCGGGTGTAGGCGCGCTTCGCACTCATGTAGCTGGGATCATGTGCGAGGATGTCGGCGATGAGCTGGTGCGTCGTTTCCCCGTGCGGGGTGAAGAGCTCGCGGTGCTCAGGTGCATCGTGTAGCTCGTAGATGAGGTTGGCTTGGATGAGTCGGAGCTGGTTGTTCGTCGGGTCCTGCTCGCGCATCTCCAGCAGCATGGTCGCGTACTTGCGCAGCATGGTGTCGATGTCGAAGAGGGCGACGGCACCGCGCTGCTGGCGTGCTGCCTGACGCTGGAGGCGTAGCGCGAGCTGGAGGGTGTAGTAGAGCTCGGCGCGGGCTTCAAAATTGAGGTTCTGCGTATCGAGCTTGAGATTCTGCCGGAGCAGCTCGACGGTGGATTTGGTCAGCTTGGGATCGCGCAGCAGGAAGCGGGCAAAAGCGAGGCGATTGCGCATGCGTATCCGCTCGGTGGAGCCCTCGGGGTAGTGGGGCAGGGCGTTGGAGAAGTGCTGCTCCGCATCGGCGTAATCACCCGCACGCATGGCGATCATGGCGATGGCCTGTGAGGCTTCTCCTATCTGCTTGTCATTCACCGCTCCCTGATTGAGCAGCTCGGAGTAGTAGGGGAGTAGCGCTTGGATGAGGCGCACGTCGGATTTCGTCGGCAGGTCGACTTCATTGCTATTGATTGATTGCTTCTCACTGATACTCATGCTGCTGATGATGCGTGCAATGGCATCTCCCGCGATCAGTGCGTTGCGCTGGGCGCGCGCACTCTCCTCCTGCGTCGCGCGCAGGGCGAGGTGGATGTGGGTGTAGGCCGCGGCGCCTGTGGCAAAGAGGGCGAGGACGAGGAAGAGGGAGATGTGCAGCCAGATGGCGATGGCGGTCTTGCGCTTCATCCAGAGCTTGTAGCGACGCCACAGGCTGATGCTCTTCGCATGGATGGCCTCACCATTTTGCAGGCGGAAGAGGTCATCGAGCATGGCGGGCATGTTCGCATAGCGGTACTTGGGGTCAAAGCTGATGCTCTTGTTGATGATAGCACCGAGATCTCCCATGCCTTTGAGTGGCGGCACGGGGCTCTCACAGATGCGCTTGATGAGTGAGCCTGGCTCGCTTTCTTGGAAGGCGGGTTTATTTGCCAGTAGCTCATAGAGCGTGAGACCGAGCGCGTACTGGTCGGTGGCGTAGCTGCTCTTGCCCTGTGAGAGTCGTTCGGGTGCCATGTAGCGCAGCGTGCCGTCGTTGCTCTGCGTGACGAGGGGCGCGACCTCGCCCTCGTTGAGCACGGTGGCGATGCCGAAGTCGGTGACGTGTATCGTGCCCTCGGTGTCGAGCATGATGTTGCCCGGCTTGATATCGCGGTGGAGGATACCGTGCTGGTGGGCAAAGCTGAGCGCCTTCGCCGTCTGGATGCCGACCTGCGTGAGGGCTTGCTCGTAGGTGAGTAGGGGGAATGTCTGGCGTATGCCCTGAGGCGAGAGCACCTTGCCGCGTACGAGCCCCATGACGTAGTAGCGGTAGCCCTGCTCGTGACCCGCGCCGAAGACCTCAACGATGTTCGTATGGCGCAGCTGGGCGATGAGGCGCGCTTCATTCTCAAAGGCGGCGCAGTGCTCCTCGTCGTCGTTCCACGAGGGGGCGAGGATCTTGA
>CAYJID010000069.1:0-9764 GCA_964370135.1 uncultured Akkermansia sp.
TTGGATTTTTCACGAATTGATGGCTCAGAGTGTCCTCTGAGACGAAAATTCGGGGAAAATCCAGCCTAAAAGCACTCAAAAGCTGCCTCGTGAAGCGATTTTCTGAATTTTCTTATTTAGAATGACGAGAATTTAGAAGCCCCCTATAGAATGCAGCCACCCTAGGATACTAGGGTGGCTGCTGTGTTTTCTTGTTTTATGCGTTTGGGGGAAAGATTTAATCGTTCTGCCCTCTAGAACGAAATCCGTTATACGCAATCTACACAAAAATAAAAAAAACTCTCGAGCAGAACTTTTCCCATCCTTTGCGCCTCAGCTCGGAGGAGTTTTCACGTGAAAATATCTCGCCCTCCCTCATCAGAATGCGCTCATCTCGGCACATGTCGTCGATATTAGTTTACTATTTAATGTATGTATATTTTTTAAGTATTTTATTAGTGATGTGTTACATGGATATAGGAATTATTCAAAACGTATGCTTGTAAAACTTGACCTTTATACAAAAATATGGTTTTATTGCGCACCTTGTATTTCGACGCTAAATATTCACTCTCTAACAAGGAAATCTCTCAACAACATACATAAAATATGAAAACCACCATCAATCCCCGCTTGCGCCGCCTCCTCATGGCGTGCTTCACAAGCCTCATCCTCGCCACAGCGAGCTCTCTTCATGCTGAAGAAAATACTCAACCCACCTACACTATAAAGGATGGCGTGGCTTCGGGTATTTTTTCCAACCTTAACTCTGTTGATTACGGTGGAGCTATCATCAACGGCGGTTCACCAATAGCAGGAGGCTCCCCCAGCAAGCCCGATGAATCGATGACCATTCTCGCTGGTACTAGCTTCGAGGGGAACTCGGGTAAGTGGGGAGGGGCTATTTACAATACGGCTGAAATGCACATCGAAGATGGCAGCGCGGACGAGTACACTACATTTACAAATAACTCGGTTAGTACCAACGGTGGCGCTATCCACCAAAACGCCATAGGTTCTTTATACATAGGAGACTACACTCGATTCTCATCGAATTCAACAGTTGCTTCAGGCAGTGCCATCCATGCGCGAGGAGGCTTCACGACAGGGGACAATATCATCATTGAAGACGGCAAACTCTCAGGCTGGGGCGGAGGAGCTGTCTACATTAGCTACGCAGCGACAGATGATGTTCCTCAAGCAGAAACACCAAAAGTAGAATTTGGAAAGAATGCGCAATTTTTAAATAATGAAGGTGGCGCTATTCATAATGCTGACTCAGCACAGCTTGGTGAGCTTATTATTGGCGCTGGAGCTCTGTTTTCTGGTAATTATAGTACGAACTATTGGCAAGCAGGAGCTCTCAATAACTGGGGTCAAGCAACGATTACTGACACCACATTCACTGCCAACCTCGCGACTGGTGGGGTAGGAGGAGCTATTGTGAATGCAAGCACGTTAACTTACAATGTAACAACTAACATTCTCAATAAGGGCAATAAAGCACAAAATGATGCCGCAGGTGGCTTCCTCTATGCTGGTGCAAACAGCAGCACCACATTCGACATCGCTGCAAACGCCACGCTCACCATTGGAGATGGCACCGCCGATTCAGACTCCATTGCCTCGGCTGACGCCACCGCCGTCATCACCAAAAAAGGTACAGGCACGATGGATGTGAAGAGCTCCATGGAGCACTACACAGGCACGGTGAATGTGGAAGCAGGTACGCTGAAACTCAGCGGCACGGTAGGCGCGAGCGCGATCACTGTGGCAGATGGCGCGATCTTGCACCTCAACAACGCCGACATCATCAATACAACGGTGAATGCCTCAGAAATCCTCGTCACAGGCAACAACAGCTTTGATGCAAGCAGCCTCGGCTCAGACAAAGCTCAGATCAAGCTCAGTGCCGATTCGAATCTGACAATCAGTGAAGAAACCGCAAAAGTAATGTGTGGAAGCGATTACAAAGTCGGGCAAGTCGAAGGCGCAGAAAACGCGACGCTCACCTACACCCATTCTGTGTGGGCAGGTGCTGCTAGCTCAGCAACTACACCCTCTACGAAAGGGAGGTCTAGCACACCCAGCTACGCCTTCAGCGCAGACAACGCGACACTGACAGATCTTATCGTCAGCGGTACCAATGTCCTGCTCTCAGACCAGCTGACCATCACCTTTGAGATGCCCTCTGATTTTGATCAAAGCACGGGCTTCATCTTCACCTTCGAATTCGAAGGCGTCACAGGAGTGGCTGGCGACTTTGACCGAAGCAAGGTCAGCGTCATCATGGGAGACGGCTCCTTTGGCGGTAGCATCACAGGCGTCAGTTACGCAGCAAACGGCAACCTCGTCCTCGAGGGCACAATCGCCCCTGAGCCCAGCACCGCCACGCTCAGTCTGCTCGCTCTCGCGGGACTGCTCGCACGCCGTCGCCGTCAATCCGCCTAACAAATAGCGAGATAAAATCTCATCCAATAGTCTCATAGGCAATCAATCCCAGTATTCTTGTGATACTGGGATTGATTGTTTTTATTGATTTTTTTCATCTATGCTGTAGATTATATGCAAGGGAATGCGTTCTCACCAATGAGGAATACTCCCATCGTACGGGGGACGCCTCTTCTATCAACTCGTAGAATCCTATTCTCAATCATCAAAAAAATATGAAATCACCATTACTCCTCATCGCACTACTGGCGACGCCTGTCATGGCACAATGCGGCACGGCCAAGGCTCAGATGGCCAAGAAAGCCACCCCTCCCGCCCCTGCTCCCGTCTCTGAGCTACTCCTCCAGTTCATGGACATCAACTCGGATGGACAGCTCGACGCCGTCGAGTACAAGGCCGCTGAGACCAAGTACGCCACCATCCGCAAGGCAAAGATGGCAAAGCGCAAAGCTGCCATGATGGCCATGATCGACACCAACAAGGACGGCAAGGTCAGCCCCGAAGAGAAAAAAGCCGCCATCGCCAAGATGCAGGCACGCGCTGGCAAGCGTGGCGTAGGCAAGCCAGGTCAGCCCGGCAAACCAGGTCAGCCCAAGGCTGTCAAGCCAACCAAGCCTCAGCACCCTGTGCTGGCTCAGTTCGACTTTGACAAGAGCGGCAAGCTCGACGACGCTGAAAAAGCAGCCCTCGAAGCCTTCATGAAGGTAGCGATGCAGAAGCGTCTCGAAAAGCGCTTTGACACCAACAAGGACGGCAAGCTCGACGACAAAGAGCGCGCCACCATGGAAGCCAAGCTCGCTGAGATGAAGAAGATGAAGGAAGCGCAGCAGAAGAAACTCGCCGCGCACAAAGCCGCGATGCTCGCTAAGTACGACACGAACAAAGACGGCAAAATCGACCGTGAAGAAGTCATGGCCGCTCGCATGACCGAGCCCAATGGCAGCCCCCGCACCCCCCTCGATCAGCTTGATACGAACAAGGATGGCAAGCTCGACAAGACAGAGTTCGCCGCTGCCCTCGCCAAAGCAAGTGCCCCACGCAAGCGCAACGCGACACGCGGCCAGAGCCGCCGTGGTCATCACGGAGAGATGCGCGGTCGTGGAAAGACCCCCAAGGCAGTCATGATCGTGCGCGGTCAATGCCCCAAGGGTGGCAAGGCTGACAAGCCTGCTCGCGGTCCTCAAGCACCCAAGGCTGGCAAGCCCGGTCGTGGTCAGGGCAAGCCCGCAGCCTGCCCCAAGTGCGGTAAAGCACCCAAAGCAGCACCCAAGGCTGTCAAGCCCAGCCGTGGTCAAGGCAAGCCCGCTGCATGCCCCAAGGGCGGCAAGGCTCCCAAGGCTGGCAAGCAATGTGGCATGCCACAACCTCATCCCGCAGCCAAGCCCCATGGTCGCCAGATGCAAGTACGCGTGATCCGCATTGAGCCCAACAAGTCCATCGTGGTCAAGCCTGCGAAGCTGGTACCCGCCTCACGCATGCCCAAGCCTGCACCTGCACCCAAGCCAGCTGTAAAGGCCATCAAGCTCGTGCCCGCTACACAGTGCGCCGCCCCTGCGCCTAAGCCAGCAGCAGCACCTGCACCTGCGCCCCAGGCCTAATGGTAGCATCTGATGCAATTTAAGGGGGCTTCTAATTTCTCGCGAGGTAAGATTTTGAGATGATTTTAGAGTTGGATTTTTCACGAATTGATGGCTCAGAGTGTCCTCTGAGACGAAAATTCGGACAAATTGCATGTCAATTTGAGACCAGAGCCCCCCACGACACCTCGTGGGGGAGAAGCGACGGGATATCCAGCCTAAAAGCACTCAAAAGCTGCCTCGTGAAGCGATTTTCTGAATTTTCTTATTTAGAATGACGAGAATTTAGATGCCCCCTCAATTGAGTCGCCTCCCTTGGGAAACCAAGGGAGGCGTACTTGTTATAAAAAAAGGCGATCATCCCCTATCCCCCATGAGCAGGTGAGCACCGAGTCGGCAGGCGGCGTTACACAGGAGACAGCAAAAATGCAGAGCTGGGAAATCCCTCCATTCTGACAAAAAAAGATTGAATAAGGCTGTATAATTTGCTATTTATAAGAGGAGCTCTCATTCTATCTTCAGCCATGCCTATTAAGAATTATCACGCCGTCCTAAGCAAGGGTTTTACACTTATTGAAATGCTAGTCGTCATCACGATCATGGGGATACTCATGACCATGGCCGCATCAGTCCTAGACGACGTAGGCAAGGGGCGCACGGTCGAGGCCGCCGTCGCCGAGCTCGAAGGCATGCTCCAAGAGGCGCAGTCCACAGCGCGAGGCAACGACACACCCACCCGCGTCGTCATCATCGACAAGCCCGAGGACACCACGCGCAACTCCAAGCACCTGCGCTACGCCATCGTCATGATGCTCAGCAAGAAAGAAAAGAGCGATGGCAAATACGACGGCACTGACGTGAGCACCGAAGGGCGCTGGAAGAGCGTTTCCAATGGGCGCATGTTCCCCGACGGCGTCTTCTTTAGCCCCACCTACAGCAAGCCCCTCGAGTGGGCAGAGCAGGGCGATGAGGAGATGCTCGGACACGACATGATGACCATCGCGGGGCTCGGTCCGGTGAGCGTCTACTACATCGAGTTCGACGAGCGCGGTCGCTTCGTCGCCCCCCTCGCTGACCCCCTGAACCCCACCGCCCCCCAGCGCCTCGTCGTCATGAAAGGACGCCGCGCCTCGGGCAAGAAATACCCCGACGGCATCACCCCCTCCGACCTCGATAGCAAGAATCGTCCCGTCGGGGCAAAGGGAGTCGTACTCTGGCCCTCAGGCGACACCAGCCGCCTGCGCACCGTCGACCAGATCCAAGAAGAAAAAGCCGCGGTGAAAAACAAGCGCAACCGCGAGCGCGATCGAGACCGCCGCGAGCGCCGCCAGCAGAATAGCCGAGACAGGGACTAATTTTTTCTCCTGACCACCCTACCTCCCCCACACACAACTCTCTCTCTCCCCTCCATTTCCTCCCCCCCTCCCCCTTCATCCCCTCCGTATGAAATCCACACGCCCCCGTCGCGCACGAGCCTTCACCCTCGTCGAAACCCTCCTCGCCATCGGCATCATCGCCATGCTGCTAGGCATCTTCATGACCCTCTTTGCCCCGGTCAAATCCATGCTCTCCGCCGCACTCGCCCGCGAAGAATCTGGACGCGTCATCAACGTGCTGACATCTGAGATGAACTCCCTGCGCCCCAACGAGCGCGCGGACACCTCCGCGACGAAAAGCAGCCCGAACAAATACATCACCCCCTTTGACAAGTCATTTTACTGGATGCTCGGCTCGAAGACCCCCCGCACCAGCATCGCCATCTTCACCTACCGCGCCGACATCAGCAAAAAGCCCCGCGCCGATGGCAGCTACCCCCCCGTCCCGCGCAATGCGAAGATAGACCCCAGCAAGACTGAGTACATCACCATGGCTACCCCGCTGAACAACCCGCTGCACCTGCGCTCCATCCGACAGGCAGTCGGTCCCGTCTTCCTCGTACGCATGACTGAGCTCGAGCGGAAGGGCAAGCAGGAGTACGAGATCGCGAAGCGCCCCGGCACCTTCTCACGCGGCAACACCCCTGATAGCTACGTCTCCTCGGATGATCAGGATCCATGGGGTGCGAGCGTCTTTTACCGCGCGGACTTCTACCGCCTCTTCCCCACTGACCCCGCCCGCTACAAGAGCAAGTCGTGGAGCGAGTTCAGCCAGCCCATCTTCTCGACGAACCTCTCGTTCCGCCGCCAGTAGGCACGCATGAAACGCTAGACGTCCTATTTTTGCCCCCTCCCAAGACATCCGAAGCCCCCCAAACCTCATCCCCCTTTCCCCCCTCACATGCAGAACGTGAAACCCCACAGCTCACGAGCCCACAAGCGCGCCTTCACCCTCGTCGAGCTCCTCGTCGCGATGACCATCACCGTCATCCTCGTCGGAGTCATCATGACGATGACCAACCAAGGCATCAAGATCTACAAAGAAGCCCGCCTCCAGGTCGAGACCACCACACGCGCCCAAGTCGCCCTCAACGCCCTCTCCAATGACTTCCAAGCCATGCAGCTCGGACGCGGGGAGAACAACTACCAATGGTTCTTTGCGAAGGCAGACGATAGCGCCGCGCGCGAGATCGTGGAGAGCAGCCGAGGCAGCAGAGCGAGGAAGAAGAACGTCAAAGACACCATCCCCGTCTCCACCCAGATCGTCTTCTTTGCCAGCACCTACGACCGCAACCCCGCTGTGAGCAGCAACGACGAGCTACGCTCCAACTACCGCTCGGCCAAGGCGCTCAACGTCGACACCCAAGGTGATGTGAACGCCGTAGGCTACCGCCTCCTCTACCGCGACCAGATCCTCAACCTCGCCCCCTCCGAGCAGGGAGGCAAGAGCCGCTCGAAGAAAGCCGCCAGTGAGACCTTCCCCCTCTTCTCCCTCTACCGCCAGACCATCAGCCCCCGCGACGCCTACACCGATCTCATGGGCAAGACCAATCTGGAGGCAGCCTACCGCTCCTTTGAGAAAGAGGAGCAGGACAACTTCCTCTGCGAGAATATATTTGATATGAATCTCGTGCTCAATATCGACCACTGCGAAGGAGGAGCTGACATCGAGTCAGGTCGCGCGCGCGTCGAGCGCGAATCCGTCTCCATCATCAACTCCAAGGGGCAGAACGAAGACGTCATCATCACCAGCCGCGACATCATCGTCAATGGCAGAAAGCTGCACAATGCAAAGATCGTCTCGGTGAATATCTCCGTGACTGTCGTGACGGAGGAAGGCATGCACATCATAGATCAGGCGCGCCGTGGGCGTCGTCAGCTGCCAGATGCGAAGAACTTCTTCCGCGAGTACACACGCACGTACTCGGCACTCGTCGCGCCTCCTTCGTTTAACTAATTTTTACCTCTCTTTCACCTTTGAAAGCCCCTCTCTGAACGCATCTTTAGGGAGGGGTTTTTGTCCTTTCCTATAGGGAATCTTGCAAAATTAGCAGCAAAAGACGTGCTGTGACGCTCATTTTCGAAATCTGCAATTTCCCAAAACTAATTTTGCAAGGTCCCCTATAGTGCGAACGCTTTGGGCGCATACATGAGCGATACCTCAACAGAAATAATCTAGGATTTTCAACAACATATTACAGCACGAACGATGCAACACGCACACATCCCCCCAACCACAGACATCACCTCACAGCTCCCCCGCGAGCTACACCTCTGGATCGACCCCATCGCACGCGACGGCTATCAGAACATGGCCGCTGACGAGCTACTCACGCTTGACGAGCGCGCGTGGCTACGGCTCTATGACTGGAGACTACCCGCGGTGAGCTACGGGCACTTTGACACGCGGCAGGAGGCGCAGCAGCTCTTTGCCTCGCGGGAGGGGGAGGAGGTCGAGTACATACGCCGCTGGAGTGGTGGTGGCATCGTCGATCATAGGAAAGGGCAGACCTACACCCTCACACTCCCCTCACGGGCGGGAGTCATGTATCCGACGAGCCAAGAACTCTATCTCTGGATACATGGAGCACTCGCACGGGCACTGCAAGCGCATGGAGTCGCCTGTGAGCTACTGCGTGGAGATGCGCCAGATGGGGGACGAGCGTGCTGGGCGAGCCCTGTGGAGAGCGACATCGTGAATAGCAGCGGGACGAAGCTAGCGGGAGCGGGGCAGAGACGCTACCGAGGGGCGGTGCTGCATCAGGGACTCATACAGGAGTGCGAGCCGACGGGGGGCTGGATCTACGAGCTGGCGCGCGGGCTCTGTGAGCGCGTGATCGTGCATGAGGGTGAGGAGCCCTATGCGGGATTTAGCGCGCAGGTGGATGAGCTAGTCGCGAGCAAGTATCACTCTGAAGCGTGGCGTGACGAGAGCCGCAGCCGCAAGCCGAGCAAGTGAGAGGGGGGGGTAGAGTAGCACAAGGCAGAGTCTACGTGAAAGAAATTGGATTCTTAAGGTCTCGACCTTAAGCGATCTCCGGCGATCGTTCGCCGGCGGGTCTGGGCAGAGCCCAGCGGGGCGTGGGGCAGCGCCCCACTGGGGTCAAGGTCATTTTGCATGCCAAAATGAGACGAAAAAAGGGCAGGACACCTCCTGCCCGTCCTGAGCGTAGCGAAGGTGATGAGGATAAGCCCCTGCGGGTTCGGGCAGAGCCCGAGGAAGTGCTGGATCGCAGATCCAGCGGGCGTCAGTTTCGAGCTCATAAGCACGCGCCCGCGTGGCAAACCCAGCATGGGGGCAACGCCGCAAACTGACGCCCCCGTCCCACCTGCGCCCGAAGGGCGGCATTTATCTCCCGTCGCAAACGCGAAGCGTCGCCAGCCGCCGCCACACGCTAGCGCAGCGTCTTTCTCACCAGCGAGACAATAAAATACGACATAAGAAAGAGTCCGAAGAAGCCTTCCGCTGTGATTAGTGTCGCTGAGAAGAAATGCCGCGAGGCGATATCATTATCCCCTATGGTGAGGAAGGTAATGGCGCTAATGTAAAAACCATGGATAAAATGCTCAAGGAAATCAGGAATAGATTCATGCGCGAGTGCCTTTCCTATGGAAAAGAAGTCTCCCCCCTCGCTGTTCTCTTGCCAGATAATTAAGAGCCCATAGATGGCAGCAAAACCAAGCACCATACCGCCCATCCAGCAGGAGAGTCTCCGTGGCTTTGTGCCGTATTCGCCAATTACATCTAGCAACCAGAGTCCCACACACATGGGCGTGGATTGTGTCTGGCGGTAGCTGCGCATGTACTCGACAAAGGCTTCATCCTCGTGGTCATATTTGCCGATCTTGTGAAAGTTCTCCTTGAGCATTTGGAATTGCTCGGATTGTTGTTTATAGAAGGGCATGAGTGATCGTCTACGCTTTTTCAAAAAGAGGAGTTTTTTACAGATTTTTAATTTGAGGATATGATGATAGCTTGTTGACTTCGTTTGCATCCAACGCGAGTATATCTTGAAAAAGCGCTGCATGTGCTTGATCAGTTCTGCTCTATCGTAAGAATGGATGCCATTGCGCGCGGTTTCCCAGTCAAGGTAAACTGTACCCTCATTTTTCGTACCATTGAAGGAAAGGCTACTTATGTTCACACTATATCCTTGTACGCTATCGATTAGTAAGGTATGCTCAAGGACACAGTCTATAATTTCGAGTTTACCAAGTGCTGATACTCGTAGGTTATCATGTTGCAATAGCTCACATTTGCGGAAGAGTAAAGATGCATCAGGGGCGTTTATGTGAGAAAAGTCAAGTTTGCTGTGGGACAAATTGGCTTGCTCGAAAGAAACCTTCCCCGCAGCAAATTTTGCGCCTTCGAAAGAAACGT
>CAYJID010000070.1:0-9699 GCA_964370135.1 uncultured Akkermansia sp.
ATGGCCTTGGTATGAAGCGACTGTGGTCACGATACGATTCTGACGGAGTGCCCCATTTTCCCGCGAGCCTTCCGATTAGCTTATTTAGGGGGCTTCTAATTTCTCGCGAGGTAAGATTTTGAGATGATTTTAGAGTTGGATTTTTCACGAATTGATGGCTCAGAGTGTCCTCTGAGACGAAAATTCGGGGAAAATCCAGCCTAAAAGCACTCAAAAGCTGCCTCGTGAAGCGATTTTCTGAATTTTCTTATTTAGAATGACGAGAATTTAGAAGCCCCCTTTAGAATAACGAGAGAAGCGCCCTTATTTCTCCGCCGAGACCTCTCGCTAAGAAGCAGCTGCTACATCCTTCACAGAAGCGACTTGAACAAAAG
Source organism: uncultured Akkermansia sp. (assembly GCA_964370135.1). Taxonomy (GTDB): domain Bacteria; phylum Verrucomicrobiota; class Verrucomicrobiia; order Verrucomicrobiales; family Akkermansiaceae; genus Akkermansia. Next base: position 375 of record CAYJID010000070.1, read on the forward strand.
CTGCTGCTATGGCATAATACGGGTGACTGAGTACGACCCCACCCCTGCCATGAATGACCTGCTCGCCCAGATAGCCGATCTCCAACCCGCGTCCCCCGCCTCGCGCCCTGCTGGTGCGCGCTATATGGGCGACTACGCCGCCGCCCCCATCCCTACGCTGCGCGTGGGCTTCATCGGTGCGGGGCGACGCGGACAGCACCTCCAGCAGCTCCTCGCGCGCATCGAGGGCGTGGAGATCGTCGCCCTCTGCGACCTCGTCGAGGAGCGCGCCATCGAGGCGCGCGACGGCATCCTTCACGCCATCGCCGATGAGCGCGGAGCAGCCCCCGCCGCCGAGAGCATCCAGCTCTACACCAGCGAGGAGCAGAATCATCGCCGCATGCTCGCCGAGCAGCATCTCGACGCCGTCTTTGTCATCGTCGGCTGGCAGGCGCATGCCTCGCTCTGCTGTGAGATCATGGAGGCGGGCGTGCACGCCTTTGTCGAGGTGCCCATGGCCATGAGCATCGCCGAGCTCTGGCGCATGGTCGAGAGCGCGGAGCTCCACCAGCGCCACTGCATGATGCTGGAGAATGCCAACTTTGGCCGCCGTGAGCTGCTCTACCTCAACATGGTCAGGCAGGGCGTCATCGGCGAGCTCGTCCATGGAGAGGGAGCCTACGTCCATGACCTCCGATTTGCCCTACTCGATGAGGATAGAGGCGAGGCTGAGTGGCGCGTGCGCCACTACCGCGAGCGCAATGGGAATCTCTACCCCACCCATGGACTCGGCCCACTCTCGCAGTACATGAATCTCGGGCGCGGCGAGGATCAATTCTCCCACCTCGTCTCACTGTCGAGCCGCGCGCTGAGCTTTGACCGCTTTGTACGCAAGAACTTCCCCGACGACCACGAGTGGAACCAGCAGCCCTTCAACTGCGGCGATATCAACAGCTCCATCATCAAGACCCAGCTCGGCAACACCATCCTCCTCCAGTGGGACGAGTGCAGCCTGCGTCCCTACACGCGGCACAATTTCATCCAAGGTACGAAAGGCATCCTTGCGGGCTTCCCACCGCGCGTCGTCGCCGAATGCCTCGGTGCAGAATCGCATAGCGAGTGGATACAGGGAGAGGAGATGGAGGCTATCTACGAGCGATTCGACCATCCCCTCTGGAAGCAACTAGGAGCGCGCGCCGAGGAGCTCGCGGGAGCCCGTGCGCGTGATTATCTCATGCTCAACCGCATCGTCACCTGCCTGCGCGAGGGCTGGGCCCTGGATCAGAATATCTACGAAGGCGCCTACTGGTCGAGCGTCATCGAGCTCACCGAGCTCTCGAATCGCTACAACGGCATCCCCATGAGCTTCCCCGACTTCACACGCGGTGACTGGAAACGCAGCGCGCCACTCGGGATTCACACGAGTGGGCCTCACTCTGGCAACTAATTAAAATTCTTCTTGGCCGTGCGGCGGATCTGCCACCACGAGATCACGATAGGAATCAATCCCATCAGCAGCAGATAGATCGTGTTGCGCAGTATCGTCGACACCGAGCCCTCATCCGAGAGCTGCTCCATCTCGCTGAAGGGGCGCGGCTGACGCATCGCCAAGAAGAAACCGCGTGTCTCTTTCTGACGCGCATCCTTGCGCGCACTGATGATGCCCTCGCGTATGCTCGTGAGCTCGCGATTCGTGTAGAAGAACTCCAGCGGCTGCGCCTTGGGATTCTCACGCATCTTCTCCTGCGCGATCGCGAGATGCTCAAGATAGATGCTATCATGGCGAAGAGCGGCATTGCGGATGCGTCGCAGCGTGCGACGCGCCTCCTCAGGATCATCCATGAGGCTGTTGAGCGCGAGGACGGCGCGCTGGATGAATCGTAGCTGATCGTCCGTGCCCTTCTCCTTGAGGTACTCGCGTCGCTCGTTGATGATGCCGAGCTCTTTTTGCCAGCGATTGTTCTCTGTCTGGGCGAGGAAAATAAGCTCAAATGAATAGCGCAGCGGGCAGAGCTCCGCGATGAGGGGCACCGCCTTGCTCTTGATATCATGCGTCTCGGGGTCTTGGTAGGCGACACGGTGGCGCAGGCGCTCGAGCGCGGGGAAGATATCCTTGGGCAGAGAGGGGACGAAGTCATTCATCTCCTCAAAGCGCACGATCGCACCCGCAAGCAGGATCTGAGGGACGAGGATGAGCGGTACGAGATTGAGCGCGACGCGCTCACTGCGTACGAAGGTAGAGATCATCAGCGAGATCGCAATGCCGATGAAGGCTGTCAGGCTCATGATGCCCAGATGCTGCCAGAACATGAGGCGAATATCCAGCACCCAGTTGCTCGCCAGCAGGTAGAGCGCACACTGGATGCTGGCGAGGGAGGTGAGCACGATGATTTTTGCAAGCAGGTAGCCGCTGGTGAAGATGCCGTAGTTGCTCTCGCGCTTCAGAATAGGCCGGTCGCGTAGCATCTCGCAGGCGGCGATCATGAGGCCAAAGAACATGGCCAGCACGATGGAGAGGAAGAGGTACTCTGAGATGTGGAGAGCCTTGTAGAAGCTGTATTCCTCCTCGGAGGCCGCGCGGAGGGTGCCGCTGATGAGCAGACCGAGGGCGGGACCCTCTAGGAGCAGCGCGTAGAGCCCCACGGCACTACGGACGCGGCCGAGCAGCGTGCGGGCAAACCAAATTTTGAACAGCTTGAAGAGCTGAAAGGGCGTGCGGTGCGGGCGCGGCGTGATGCGGCGGAAATGCACCGCCCCCTTGCTGAGATCCTTTTGCTGCTGCTTGCGGTAGATGAGCTGCTCGTATCGCTGCTGCCAGTATCGCGTGTCGCGGTAGAGCGCATGCTGGGCGGGAGACTCGAGGACCTCAAAGACGTAGTCCGAGCCACCCGCGCTGACGCTCTCGGGCGAGACCGTGAGTCCGAGCTCATCGGCGGCCGCCTTGAAGAAGCTGACCATCTCCGATGGACTCCCCCAGAAGGCCATGCGCCCATTCTTGTCGAGGATGAGCACCTTGTCAAAGCGGTTGAGCAGCGAGCTGGCGGGGCGGTGCAGCGAGCAGACGAGGATGCGCCCCTCAGCCATGTCCTCCAGCGTCTTGATGACGCGCTCGGCGTCCCCCGAGGAGAGACCACTGATGGGCTCATCTACGAGATAGACCTCGGCGGTGCCAGTGAGATCGAGTCCGAGATTGAGCCGTGAGCGCTCGCCATCTGAGAGGCTACGCTCGCCCACTCGCCCGACGCGTCGCTCCGCGAGGTGGGAGAGGCCGATAAAATTGAGCACAGCTTGCACGCGGCGCATACGATCGCTGCTCGAGAGCTGCGGGCGACGGATGATGGAGGCCTGGCGCATGTGCTCCTCGACCGTCAGCGAGCCATCGAGGATATCCTCACGGGGGATGAAGGCGATGTGGCGGCGCAGCTTGTGGGCACTGGGCGTGAGCTTTTCCTCATTGAAGTAGATGGTGCCGTCGCTCGCCTTTTGGTGCCCCGCGAGCAGGCTCAGCAGCGTGCTTTTCCCCGAGCCGCTGGGTCCGAGGATGCAGGCCATTTCACCTCGCTTGAGGGTGAAGGCGACGTTGTCCAGCACGCGCCTATTGCGCCTGTACTCGAGTAGGCTGCGCTTGCCTCCTCGTTTGTAATCTTTGAAGAGACCGCGTACCTCGATCTGCTCGATGCTGCCTGTCTCCTCATCGAGCATGCCTTTGGAGAAGCGGCAGCGCAGCGCCTGCTGAGAGCTGAGACTGATGAGGTCGCCATCCTTGAGCTCGATGCTGTGGGATCTGATGGGCTGTCGGTCGATCGCGAGCTCGGAGCAGCCCTCGAGGATGCGTAGCTCGCCCGTCCTGCTGGAGCGCGAGTAGGTCACCTCAAAGATGCTCTCTGGCGCGAGTCCAGGGGTGAGCATGAGTGCTCCTGGTCGGTTGGCATCGGGGACGTTGGAGACGAGGATCTTTTTTTGGGTAGCGTTGAGTGAGAATCGCTTTTCTTTGCCCAGATACTGGGAGATATCGGCGAGGTAGTAGGGACCTAGCTCGCCGATGGTCAGGGGGCTGTAGTAGCCTGTGCAGACGCTCGCATGATGGGGGAGGCGCTCTCCATTGATGTAGATGGCTTGAGTATCGGAGAGCTGCTCGAGCTCGAGATAGAGACCGAGGCGCACGCGCGCGATGCTGTTGGGCTTGCGGTTGGGTGAGATGGCTAGATCGTCGTTGTCGAGATGGAGGAAGTTGATGGCCTTTACCCCCGAGTACTTTGCAAGGAAGAGGAAGTTGAGGTGCTCATAGGCGAGCTTGCGCGAGGCGATGGCAATCTCCTGCCCCTCATGCAGCGGCAGCATATCGCCCTGGGCCAGTTGGCACCCGCGCACGTTGAGTGGGGTAGGGGCATCATTGATGATGAGCATGATATTCGCACAGCGCAGCGCGCGAAAGCGCGTGTCGTGCGCGTCCTCAGAGAGGAGGAAGTCACCCTCTCCGATCTGAGGCGAGATGATAATGCTCTGGATGAAGCGCGTGTCCTTGCTCGTCTCCCCGCGCGGGCAGCAGATGAGCTGCTCGAGCTCCGCAGCATTGAGCTTGATACGCAGCCCCGCGCAGATGCGATCAAAGAGAGCCCGGTGCGTGATATCCTCTTGGAGGTGATTGAGCAGGGCGTAGATCTTGAGCGCGAGCGCGCATCGCTCCTCGATGGTGCGCTTGCTCGCGCCGAGAGCGAGCATGCCCTTGAGCGCGTAGTTGGACTCATAGGCGAGGTCGAAGCGCTTGATGAGCCATTGGTAATCCACATTGGGGAAGCTGTAGCGCAGCACATCGATGGTGGCGTCGATGCCGCGCAGCTTGGTTTGCTCGCGCTCTTCTTCGGAGATGTCGGGGCTGGGCTCCGACGTCTCGAGACGACGGAGGATGGTGGCAAAGAGATCGATGATGGTGCCTGTGTATCGGCGGCGCGACATGATGCGCGGCGCGATGCGGCTGGGCGCATCGGCAAAGAGGCGCGCCAAGGCGACATGGCAGCGGTGGAGGAGATGACGTGCCAGACGCCAGGGGAAAAAGAGCTTGCTTTTCATCGTAGAACAGAGAGGAGGCAGTGTGGCGAGCTAGGCATCTAGCTCAGGAGGCAGGGGGAGAGGGGGAGCAGGGTGGGTGGATGCCCGCACCGGGACAGCGCGTCTCCCAATGAGGGAATCTCCACCGGTGGGGGAAGTCGAGGCACTGCTGGGGCTTCACCGCTTGGATGCGGCATCCCGTGTCGGTGAGCATGATGCAGGCACCCTGCTCATCGTCGATGAGGGAGAGCCCCTGTCTATTGCCTCTCAGACGACAGAGAGTATTGATGAATGTGAGCTCATCGAGGTCGAGGTAGCTTGCGATCTGGCAGACCTCCTCCTCTGTGATGCACACATCTCCCTCCCATCGGCAGCAGGTGCCGCAGCGTTGACAGCTATGGACGATCTCTTCACTCATCTGCATGGAGGATATCAAAATTGTGCCAGAGTGTAAAGCTTCAGGGGGCTTCAAAATCCGTACGTATGAGATTTTTTGCCTTTTGCGGCCTCGCTGTCCTTCTATCAGGAGATCTATCAGGAGGCGAAGTCTAATTGTTTTCTCTCTATATTTTGCGTTCAGGTGTCACACCCACAATGAACCCACATACACTCATCCTCATTTCCCTATCCTCCGCCCTCCTGAGCAGCGCTGGCAATAGCGTCACGCCCCCCGTCTCCGTACCATCCGCTGTGACGATCACCGAGCGCGTCACCTACATCGACACCGTCTTTGGACAAGACGCCTATGACATGCCGAGCTCTCTAGTACCGCTGAGCATGAGCGAATCACTCACCGTCTACGAGCAGCTCACCTGGCGCAATGCAGGAGCCTCCACCCCAGAGTCCGTCCTCCATCAGCACGCGCGTAAATCGCAGCGTGACCAGGAGCGCCGCATGTGGGGCGACTGGGTCATCCTGCCCAGCACGCCGCAGAAATTCATGCCCTACCTCGACAGCCTCTTCGTGATGGGCAATACCTGCACCGAGCCCAGCGGCCTCATCCAGCGCGACGCCCTCTCGACGACGGCGCAGCGCATCAAGACGGCAGCCTCCCACATCGGCCTCCAGTACAACGCCACCGTCAGCGTGAACTACACCGCCGTCGCGAGCCAGAGTGCCGTCGGGCAGCGCAATTTCGTCAGTACGAATAATGAACTCTGGGCGAATTGGTTCCTTGCGAAATCGGCCGACGACAGCACGGGACTCTTCCTCATGGTCGAGGCGGACTGGGGGCAGGGCTTTGGCTATGATCAGCGCAAGAAAAACGTCCAGCAGACCATAGGCAGCCTGAGCAACCCTCAATCAAGCAACCGCGGGGGCAATGGCGCGTACTTCGCCAACGTCAGCCTCGGGATGAGCCTCTGTGATGGAGCCCTCGTCCTGATGGCGGGCACGATAGACACGACAAACTTCCTCGATCAGAACGTCTACTCCGCTGATTGGAATGGCAATCTGCTCAACGAATCCTTTAATTTCAACCCCGCGCTCCCCCTCACCGATGCGAACTGGGGCTACCTCGCGGCGTGGCAGCCCTGCAAGGAATTCTACCTCCTCTTCTCCTCCACGGGGACGAATACCGAGACGAACCAGAACCCCTTCACCCGCATCAGCTCGGGGAACTGGGCAAACATCGTGGAGCTCGGCATGGTGAGTGAAGATGTGCTGGGCATGGGCAAGGGAATCTATCGTGTGCAGTATGCTAACGCGACGAACAATAGCGAGACGGGCTCGGGTGCGGGGGTGAATATCCAGCAGCAGCTGGGGCACAACTCCTCGCTGGGCTTCTTCACACGCCTCGGCTGGGTGGATGAGGACATGGCCGCGATCACGGGCACGCGCGCCGCGATCACGGCGGGGCTCGTGATGCAGTCTCCCTTTGATCGCAAGGGCTGGGGGGCGCAGGCGAATAATGACCAATTCGCCTTTGGCTTCCTCTGGCAGCGTGCGGCGGAGTCGGAGCGACCTTATAAGAATAGCACGGAGCATGGATTTGAGCTCAGCGCGGTGTTCCAAGTCACGCCGACTTGCTTTATCCAGCCTGATATCCAGTATATTATCAATCCTGTGCATCGCAAGGGGGGGGATAATCAGCTGGTCTTTCAGTTGCAGACGACCTTTAGGTTTTGAGTTTTGTCGTAACAGAAAGCCTATGCTAGCCCACTAGCTCCACTGATAAAAACCAAGAGCCGAAATCTCAAAAGATTTCGGCTCTTTCATTATTACTTTGGCTATAGATAATGTAGCAAAATACAGTGAAAGCATTCTAGCAGAATCATCATATCAAACCTTCTTTTTGTTGGGTGAAAAATCTTATTTTTCATTCAACAAAAAGAAGTACATGCTTCTAACTTGATTAGATATAGGCTGTCAAGGAGCAAACGGAATAAAGTCCCCGCAGGGGCGAGCGCAGCGAGTTTATGCCGGATTGCGACTTGATGGACTATAGCTAATCAAGTACGCAGGGCGTGGTTGCTGCATTAACTACTGCCGAAGTAATAATAACGCGGATACCGCGCGCCATTAATCATTGGGACTATTCTTCGCATAGACCGTACCATCGACGGCAGCACTATAGAGACCGCCCGAGATAATCGAGATCTGCACCGTGCGACCGTCATAGGAAAGATTGGGCGCACTGATACGATAGCGACGCAGCTCGGGCGCATTGGGTTGATCGGGATCGCGCACAACTACGAGGATGGGCGAGGCGATGGGAGCTTTATTCTTGAACGATTTTTGATGTGACTGCCTAGGCTGAGTGTGACCGCAGGGATAGATCGTCCCCTTGGCATCCTGAGCCTCGATGAAGAGACGAGAGCCTGTGGTGTTGGTAATCTTGACCGTGTAGTCCATCGAGCCGCTATTCTGATTGTAGCTAGGCTGCGTCGGCTGCTGAGGAGCCGCGGGAGCATAGCTCTCCGAGGGCTGGGGGGCATAAGGTCTGTTCACCGCTTGATCAAAGGCCGCATTCGCCGAGGAGCTGCCGCTGCCTACGGGGGCCTGCCCTGGGAGCGTGACATAGCCCTGAGGAGCATGACCAGGCGCGTAACGCGTCTCAAAAACGCTGGGGTCAACATCAGGTTGGCAAGAGCTCAACACGCATACACATGAAAGCAGTAGAGTCAAAGATTTCATAGGAGAATCATATCAAGCAATGAAACTGAGATCAAGCACTATTATGAGCGGGCTTATTTGTTCTCAAAGCGTCGCTGTGCCTCGGCAATCAGATTCTCGCGCAAGGAGGGAAAGGCGGCAGACTCGGCCTCAGTGATAGCTGTCTCCGGCTGTACTGGTGCGGGGGCAGGGGAGGGAGCTTGGGTGAAGCGACGGTCGATCTCGGCGAGACGGCTCTCGCGTCGAGCCCGTCGGGCGCGGTTAGCCTCACTCTCGCGGCGCAGCAATGTCGACTCAGCACCTGAGCTCGTGGGGAGGCGGTTGGCGTGAGCTGCGACGATCTCCTCGATGCGAGCGCGGCGCTCGCTGACGGAGTCCTCGATGCGCGTGAGACGTTCTGTCATAGCACTGGATGCGCTGAGGGGTGGTGTGCTCACTGCCGTGGGATGTGAGCTGCTGCGCTCGGCCTCGCGGCGGCGACGCGTGCGCAGACCTTGGAGAGCCTCGGATAGATTGCGATTCGGCTCGGCTACGCTGGATGCCTCAGGGGTAGGCGTGGGGGCGGGTGGCGTGGTGTCGCTCACGGGAGGAGTGATAGGCGCGATCGTGGAAGAAACGGGGGCTGGCTCTACTACGAGAGCGGCTTGCGCAGGAGCTTCTGCTGGGCTTACCACTGGGGCTACAGGGGCTACAGGGGCTACAGGGGCTACAGGGGCTACAGGGGCTACAGGGGCTTCTAGCACGGGGACTGATACGGGGGCGGCTTGGATTGTGGGGCTCTCGACTGGCGTGACCTCAGCTACGATAGCTTCAGCCTGAGGGATGAAGAGGGCAGGGGGCTCGAGCGCAGCGGGCTTTTCTTCTTGCTCGCCTGGCAGCTCGTCATCCTGTTGACCTTCCTTGGGCGATTCTTCTAGTTCGTCAGGGTAGAGCGGCGCGAGAGGGGGGAGTGTATCGTGCTCACCAGACTCATTTACAAGCTCCTCGCTGATTCCGTCATTTTCATCTGCATCCTGCATGCCAGTAAGGCTGAATGCCTCCTCGCCACGCGCCGAGTCCTCGCGCACGGACTCGGGGAGCTCCTTGTTCGTCGTCACGCCGAGGCGGCGCAGCTGATCGAGGCGGCGTGTGATATTGCCGCGACCCGAGGCGAGCACGCGGTATGCCTCATCATATTTCTCCT
>CAYJID010000071.1:0-9664 GCA_964370135.1 uncultured Akkermansia sp.
TTTAGGCTGCATTTCCTGCGAATTTTCGTCTCAGAGGACACTCTGAGCCATCAACTCGCAAAAAATCCAGCTCTAAAATCATCTCAAAATCTTACCTCGCAAGAAAATAGAAGCACCCTATAAAATGCCGAGTCAAATAAGCGCATCGGTCTATGAGCTCACACCTGCGGCTTGGTTCCAACGAGGGATATCGACGGAATCGACAAAGACATAATCCATGCCAGCTGCCAGAGCCGCGTCGATGCCAGGCTGCGCATCTTCGAAGACGACGCACTGACTCGGATCGACTCCCATACGCTCAGCACAGAGTAGGAAGATGTCTGGCATGGGCTTACCACGACCAGCAGGGACATCCTCGGGGGTGACGATGATGGGGAAGAGCTCCTCTATCCCGACAGCTCGTAGGGTCGCGAGCGCACCCTTGGGCGCACTGCCCGTCCCGATAGCGTAGGGGACGCCCCGTGCCGCAAGATCGCGTACGAGATCCACTGTCTGTGGGATGCCCTGTAGCGCGCCCTCGGCGAGCAGCTGCATATAGAGATCACGCTTTTCTCCCGCGACGGCATGGGGATTCATGCTCAGCCCATGGCTCGCGTTGAGTGATTGGACGATGTCCAAGGCCGCGCGCCCTCCATATTGGATGAACTCATCTCCTGCAAAGACCTCGGGTGGGGCTCCGTGGGCAGCTAGTGCGAGGCGCCAGGCGCGGAAGTGAACCTCCATGCTATCGACGAGCGTGCCATCGAGGTCGAAGATGTAGCCTGCATAGTCATTTGCGGGTAATGTTACTGTTGCCATAAAATATAAAAATCAGAGACGGTGGAGCTCGACAAAGCGGCTGAGTGCTTCATCCTTGCCAAAGAGCACGAGGATATCACCGCGCTCGAAGATGAGGTTGGGCGAGGGCGTGTCGATGACGGGCTGCTCAGGGGCGGCGAGGACATCGTCGTCAGGTGCTAGCTCGAGGGTCATGCCGCGGCGCAGGGTGAGGAGATTGAGCTGGTAGTTGGTACGCAGCTGGACGTCTTGGAGCTTCTTGCCCACCCATGAGGCGGGCAGATTGACCTCTGCGAGGGCGTGTGTGCGGTCGATCTTGCGCAGGCGCATGAGGCCTTCGTTCTGGAAGTGGGAGACGAGCTGCTTGGCGGCGACGTCTTCGACGCGGAAGAGATCCTTGACGCCGATGAGCTTGAGCACATTGCTGTGCAGGTGGTTCGCCGAGCGTACGTAGAGATTCTTCACCCCGAGCTCCTTGAGCTGTGCGGTGATGAGGATGCTGCGCTCAAAGCCCTCGCCTATGGCGACGATGACATAGAGATCGCCTCCTACGAGATCCATCTGGCGCAGGACGCGCTCATCCATGGCATCGCCTGTGAGGGCGTAGGCGACGTGGTCTTTGAGCTCAGCGATCACATTCTCCTGCTGATCGAGGACGGTGACTTCATAGCCATTTTGTGTGAGCTGGAGGGCGAGGGCACGTCCGAACTGCCCCATGCCGATGATGACAAATCTCATAATTATTAGTAATGTAATGGTTGAGTGAGTGAATATCGCATTAGGTGAGCGGGAGTCGAGTCTCAGGGTAGCGCAGCAGCTGCTGGTCGCCCTGACGGATGAAAATCATCATGAAGGTGAACATGCCCACGCGTCCAAAGATCATGCTAAAGGAGAGCAGCATCTTTGAGGCGCTCGAGAGCTCGCCGGTGATGCCCAGCGAGTAGCCTGTGGTGGTGAAGGCGCTGACCTCTTCAAACAGGATGCGCAGCATGCCGTTGTCCCCTGCGGCGATCTCGGGTTCAAGCACGATGAGAATCATCGTCGTAAACACGATCCAGATGATGGAGAGCACGACGGTGCACATGGCGCGATTCACCGTCGCGCGCGCGATGCGTCGCTGATGGATCTCGAGGTCTTCTTTGCCGCGCAGGACACGGTAGATCTCCAGCACACAGAGGGCGACGACGGGGGCAAAGACGCCTCCACCGGTGCCTGCGGGATTCCCCCCGATGAACATGAGCACGCAGAGGAAGAGCTTGTAGGCAGGTCCATAGTCATTGAGATCTGAGAGGTTGAATCCAGCCGAGCGTCCGATGCTATTCCAGATAGCCTCCCAGCAGAGGGAGAACCAGCTGCGATCGCTCTGGGCTGAGGGCTCGATGAGGCTGAGTAGCGCGAGGACGACTGAGCCGCCGATAATGACGATGCTAGAGACGCGGATGACGAGCCAGCAGTGCGTGCTCCAGCGCAGCGTGGAGTGGCGCCCCGTGAGGCGATTCTTCAGCCGTGCGAGGCTCTCGAGGTAGACGCCAAAGCCTACCGTACCTGCGAACATGATGAGCATCATGATGAACTGCCCCGCACGTACCTCCTCGAGGAAGGGGACGGCCATATTCGCCGAGAAGGTGGAGATGCCCGCATTGCAGAAGGAGGAGACGGAGTGGAAGACGGCGGTATTCCACACGCCGTAGGACTGCATCGCGGGGATATCCTTCCACGCCCAGTAGAGGGCGAGCGCGCCCAAGAACTCGACGACAAAGGTGACGGAGATGACGATTTTGAGCAGAATGGGCACGATGTTGACGCCCTGCTGGTCGAGGATGCCAGAGAAAGTCGCCTTGTCGGTGACGGCGAGCTTCTTGCCTATCATGAGCATCACAAAGTAGGAAAATGTCATCACGCCTAGCGCGCCAATTTGAATATTCATCAGAATGACGGCCTTGCCAAAGGGGGTGAATACCTGCTCTATATCCAAGGTGCTCAGCCCCGTGATGGCGGTGGCGCTCGAGCACATGAAGAAGGCGTCGATGATGCCAATGGGCTTGTAGGTCGCCCCTGGGGTGAGTAGAAGGATGGCACTCACGAGGATAAAGGAGAGCATGCTGGTGAAGAAGATCACCGCTGGCGACCACTTGGAGGCGGTGGGCTTGATCTTGCTCGCGCGCCGCTGGGCAATCCAGGTGAAGATATTGACGATGGAGAAGATCCCAATGATGAGGCCTAGCATCACGCTGCCCCAATAGAGCGAGGCTGTAGTCTCGTGGCTCCTGATATAGTAGACGCTGAGGCTAAAACAGCTCGATGCCATCAGACCGACGATGAGCTGCCAGAGGAGGAAGATGGGCACGTCTCCTTTCTTGTTGCGCCGCCATGAGATGATGACGTGTGAGAGCACGATGGCGGTGTTGAACCACACCAGCCAGCAGACGATGACGTGGGTGGAGAGGAGGAAGGTGAGCTGCTCCTTGGGGAGCACGGCGGTGCGCATGAAGCCCAGCTCCCATAGAATAGAAAAGAGAATGAGAATCCCCGAGAGCATCTCGGGGAATTCCCATATTACAAACTGTCTTTTTCGCCTTTTATCCATGGAGATCCTCGGGGGTGGAGGGGGGCTACTGTAGCACAGTAGATCTGCTTTGGCAAGGCTTCAGCTTGGTCGTTTTCATCGAAAGGGGGGCGAAATTCTCGTCATTCTACACCAGAAAGTGTACAAACACGCTTGGCGAGGCTGCATTTGAGAGCTTTTCGAGCTGTATTACCCATAAAAGTTTGCCTGAGGGGCACTCAGAGCCATCATTATGTGAAGGGGGCTTCTAAATTCTCGTCATTCTAAATAAGCAAATACAGAAAATCGCTACACGAGGCAGCTTTTGAGTGCTTTTAGGCTGCATTTTCCGCGAATTTTCGTCTCAGAGGTCACTCTGAGCCATCAATTCGTAAAAAATCCAGCTCTAAAATCATCTCAAAATCTTACCTCGCGAGAAAATAGAAGCCCCCTGAAGAATTCATCCCGAGTAGCTATTCAAATCTTGCCTTGCGTCAAAATAGAGCCCTCTTTTAAAAGTTGAACACCCAGTCGCCTTCTTTTTGAATTTTGTCGAAGAGCTCACGGACGGATTTTTTCACCTCCTCGCTGTTCTGGCTCTGTCGCGTATTCGCCGAGACGGATACGGATGCGAGACGTAGGTAGCGATCCACCACGGCCTGATCCACCTTTTTAGGATCTTTCTCTTTTGATTTCATGTCAGCGAGGTAAGCGTAGGCATAGGGGTAGACGATGGCGAGCTCATTGAGGAGGCGCTCGGCGATCTCGGTGCTCTTTTGCACCCCCAGTCCCTTGTAGTGCGCGTAGGCGAGGATGGCGGAGGCATTGAGATTGCCACGACGGACGAGGTAGGAGAGGTGGCGTATGGCTTCCTTCGTATTGGCTTTGGTGCCTATTCCCTTGAGCAGCATGTAGGCGTAGACGGCTTGGGACTGTGCATCTTGGTGCATGGTGCCGAGCTCGTAGTGGATGAAGGCGCGCTTCATATCCTTTGCGACGCCAAAGAGTCCATTGTAGTAGATATGCCCCATGAGCATATGGGCGTAGGCGGAGTGGAGCATGGCTGCGACCTTGATGAGGTACATCCCGCGGCTGGGATCGTAGGGGATCGTGACCTTGGTCTTGCCTAGTTTTTGGTACCCAGGGTCTACCATGCAGTAGCCTACCGTCGCCATGCACTCGGAGTTGAATACCTGAGCACCCTTGATCGCGAAGGTGAAGCTCTCGTCGGGGTGGGTCTTGGAGAGCAGCTGGGAGAGCATGGCGTAGGCGATGCCATGACCGTGCTCGGCGGCCTTGATGAGGTGGGGGCGCGCCTTGGTGATGTCTCGCGTGAGGCGCGCCATCTCATAGATGATCTCCGCATTACCGCGGTTGACCTCGAATTGTACCTCCTTGCGCTCAAAGTCTTTTTCCGAGGCGAGTCGACCCGTGAGCTGTAGCCAGCGCAGGCGTGCATGGTGGCTCCCCGTGCGGCTGGCCTCGGCGAGCATCTTGATGGCTTTTGCTTTGTCTTTCGGGACGCCTATGCCATCGACATGGAAGCCTGCCAGGTGTATGGTAGAGGGGATGAAGCCCTGATCAGCTCCCTTCTTGTAGAGGGCAGTGATCGCTTTGATTTCCTTTTGCATCTCAGCCCCAGGCACAGACATGGCGACTCGGAGGCGGCGCTGGTTGGCGATGTAGTACATGGCGGCGGCATTCCCCGCGTCAGCGGCTTGCTGCATCCATGGAGCCATGGCAAGCTCGTCGTTGGTCGCCTTGAAGACGACATTGGCCGCTGAGCTAAAGTCGTAGGTGTTTTCCTTGACCTGCTCTTCGAGCGCAGCGAGGAACTCCTTATACTGTACGGGGTAATTCTCTGGACTATTGATATCAGCCATCGCTGGGGCACTGAGAGCCGCTAGCGTGACGAGGCCAGAAAGGACTACGGTATTCATATGCCCATCATTGTATGCAAGCTGGTGGACTCTGGCAAGGCAAAAATCTCAACTTTCTCATGATGCCGTCACTATTTTGCCAAGCGCGTGGCTGTCGAGCCGTCCTTGTAGAGTGAAAGGATGCGCTCAGCTCCATCTGGGTAGCTGTATCTCTGCTCATAGCAGTCGGCGAGCTGCCCGTAGGCATTGCGGAAGTGCTCGCGGTGCAGGCGGTCCTCGTCATCATACTCGCGGGCGCATTCGGCGTAGCCATGCGGGTGCTGATGCAGTGGGAGCCCGTCGTGTGCGAGGAAGGACTCCCAGCGCGGCTGCCCCTTGTCATTGAACTTCGTGAGATGCTCGGAGAATGCGCGCTTGTGCTGCAGCTGTATGCCCTCGTGGTCGAGGTAGAGCACGCGACGCTGCATCCCGTCAGCTGAGTGCTCGATTTGCATGCTGGCGTAGCCGACGCGCTCATTGATGACGGGATTGCCCTCGGCATCATACCAGTCGATGCGCTCGGTGAGCCCGCCGTTGCTGTAGTGATGGCGCTCGATAGCGTAGCCGTCGTTGTTCTCCCTGAGTGAGCCGAGGTGGTAGTTTTTGATCACCTTGTCGTCCTTTTCGTAGCTGATACTCAGCAGGCTTTCTCCGTAGCTATTGTGTGTGGGGCGTTCTGAGGCGTCGAGGTAGCGTTTCTCAATAGGTCGATTCTGCTCATCGTAGCGGATACGCTCGATGGCATAGCCAGGTGTGTAGGGGGCGGTGCGGGCGAGATTGCAGTCCCAATAGCTGGTCTCGATGAGATTGCCCTGTCCATCGTAGCGGAAGCGACGCTCGTGCACGCCAGAGGCGTCATGGACGGGCTTGCCGCTCGCATCGCTATTCTTTTTGGCGATGAGACGGCCGTCTGCGTCGTACTGGAGAGTTTGTTGTGCGACATGGCTACCGGGGATGGCACTAGGCGTGCCTGTGTCATCGACATGATACACGCGGGCGAGGCGCCCCGCATCATCGTACTCGAAGCGCACTTGTGCGCGAGAATGCTGCTCACTGGGGGCGATCTTCTCCCCCAGCCCCTCGGGCAGCTGTGAGGAGGCGTGATTGTAGAATCCCTCGAATGCCTCGAAATGCCGCGCCGCCTCCTGCGGGGCTTGCGTGTAGAAGAGCGACATCGCCACCCCGCCTGTCATGAGGGCGAGCGCAGAGGTCGTCCCTGTCTTGTTCCAGAAAAAGATCGTTAGATCCGCCAAATCATGCCACCAGTGCGTTTTGTTCATGAGGAGCAGACCCGAATCAAGGCAGTAGGGTTCAAAAACAGGCAGAATGCGCAAACTACACATACTAACAATTCAAGCGCGACAGAATGAGGACTTGATCTAACTTGAATTAAGAATTATTCTATTTTTCTGTTCACCTTCTATGTACCAATCAGTCTACGCCTTGCTCACATCCGCTGCTCTTCTGCTCGCACTGAGTAGCTGCAAATCAACACTTAAATCAGAAAGCGGTCTCTACGATGTCCCTCTCAAGCACAGCTACAAAGACCCCGTCGATGGCTCTTGGCTCTGGGATGGAGTGCATCCTTACGCCTATTCGAAGAATGTACGCATCTATCTCGCACCTATTGATGTCTCACTCATCGCGAAGAAGCACCCCACGCTCGCGCCTCTACTGGCGGAGCAGTTCAAGAAGCGCATTGAGGAGCAGTTCTCTGCTTTTTTCAAAAAGCACAACAAGAGAAACGATATAGGCTGGGAGCTGACCACCAACCCGAAGGGGGCTCAGATGCGCCTGAACTTTGCGGTGGTGAAGTTCACCCCCCAGTACCCTGTGCTGCGCACCCTCATCACCGCGGGCTCTTTCTTCTCTCCCATCCCTGGCGTAGGCACGGTCGCGGCGACCTTTGTCGAAGGAAGTATCGGCATGGAAGCCACCGTTCGTGACACCAGCAGCAAGCAGCTCTATCTCGCCTTCAAGGACTCCAATCGCAAGCCCGTCTTCCTCTACCAAGCCAACGCCTACTCGAGTACAGGGCAAGCTGACACGAATTTCAGCCACTGGGCGTCCAAGATGGCTAGTCTCATGAGTCAATGCCAGACTGATGGCTCCTGCTACGTGGACTACCAGAATAAGGTTAATTCCAAAAACTGGCTGCGCGCTGCGTGGGAGCATCTCCCCATCCCTGAGCTCTAGGGCAGCTTGAAAAAAAGGAGAGGGCAAATTTTTTGTCTCTAATGGGGATCTTGCAAAATTAGTTTTGGGAAATTGCAGATTTCGAAAATGAGCGTCGCAGCACGTCTTTTGCTGCATTTTGGCGAGAATTCGCAGCTTTTTGGGCTTACATAGCTCGCTATGCGCGCCCAAACGCCGCAAATTCTCATCCAAAGTGCAAGCAAAATCCGAAGCTGCTAATTTTGCAAGATCCCCTAATAAACATGAATCAGAGTATGCGTTTATTATGACAGTTTTTGGGTGATTTCGGCTGTAGTTTTCACGGAATTTCGCCGTCGAGGTCACTTCTTGGTATCAAATCATGCCTCTTCTAATAAAGGATAGGAGCTGCTAAAAACTCATTGGCAACGCATCAATTCTATGATAGAATGACTTCCATCATGACTGCTACAACGATATTGATCATATGCGTACTGCTCCTCTTCGTCGTGCATTTTTTCTCTCCGAAATGCAAGCATCTCGTCAGTGCTCTGACACTCTATCCTCTGCTCTACATGCTTTATTTGATTATGGGAGCAGAAGATGCTGGTCTTAGATCTGTGGGCTTGGTGCTTCTGGCGATTATTATTCAATTTGCCTTTAATATCTACTACCTCACACAGGATACGCGTATGCTTCGAGGTTTACACCGCTTTCTCTTGAGTGTATTTGGCGTACTGTGTTTTCTGCTCATTGCGGGCTTTGTTTATATTTATCTGTCATAGAGAAGAAGCTTTACGCTATTATAAAAGAGGCATTCCTGTAAGGAATGCCTCTTTTGGCTGAATTTGGGGGGCTTTATTGAATTTCTAGCCCAGCTGTTGCGTGCTGCGTCTGCTGTAGCTCGTGCGCACGGCGGAGCTGCTCATCTGGGGCATGATGAATTTGTGCAGCTCGACGGTGGCGGCATTCGCGCCGAACTCCTCCACGCAACAGCGGGCGAGCTTGTGCGCGAGCGTCTCGATGAGCTGGATGGGGGCTTCCTGCGCGCGCAGGATGAGCGTCTGCGTGAGCGTATCGTAGCAGATGGTGTTGTCGAGCTGGTCTGCCATCTCAGAGAATCGGGTGGGTAGCTCGATGGTGATGTTGGCACTGAGTGCCTGCGGGGTGGCGCGCTCGTCATCTGGGACACCGATGCAGCACTCAAAGCGCAGCTCGCTGAGGTGGATATGGTCACTAGCGGCACTACTGGCGGCAGGCTGTCCCTTCTCAAGGAGACGCTGGAGTGCTGCGAGGTCGGGGACGATGAGATCGGGTGTCGCAGTGGCGAGCTGCTGGGCATTATTGTAGCCTGTCAGCACGGCGATGCCGGTGATGGAGGCGCAGTGAGCCGCGTCAATATCATGCGTCATGTCGCCGATGAAGGCGGTCTCCTCGCTGCGCAATCCATGCTGCTGCATGAGCTGTCCGATGTAGACTTCTTTGTTGCGTATGCTGGAGTGGATATGCTCAAAATAGCTATCGACTCCCAGCTCGCGTGCCTGCTTGGCAAAGGCCTTGCTATCGGCACTCGTGAGGACAAAGCAGCGTATGCTAGCACTCGCGCAGTATTCGAGAAAGCGGCGTGCGTGTGGCAGCAGCGTGACTCCATTCTGCGCGTTGCTGAAGGCGTAGCGGAAGTGGTCTTCTACCTCATCCGTGGGGGCGTCGGGGAGGATGCCTTGATAATAGACGGGGTAGGGGAGGAAGAACTCAGCGCGGAACTCTTCTATGCTGCGTGTCGGTATCTGGTACTGCTCAAAGACGTAGTTGGTGGCTTCGACCGTGAGGGCGAGGTCATCGCAGAGCGTGCCTGACCAGTCAAAGATGATATTGCGAAAGATCATGTAGGAGATGTGTGTGTATGGGGGGAGCCTTAGATGCGGCGTGTCTTGAGCTTTTCGTATTTACGGCGCTGCTCGGCGCGCCAATGACGGGGATTGATAAAGGGATTGTCCGTGCCGTACTTCGACCAGGGACCATAAGGGACGAGGGGGAACTCGACAAAGCGCCAGTGCACCACCGCATGCCCGCTATCAATGCCGAGGTAGTCGCGCACGGCGGGGGAGATGTCGATGCCAGCCCCCTTGTTGCTCGTATTCTTGGGGCGTGCGCCGCCGAACACATAGGCCCAGTCATCGGTGACAAAGGGACCACAGTCCTCCCACTGGGCAAAGCAGTAGCGACCATTGTAGTAGATCTGCACCCAGGTGCCTTGGCAGACGGAGTC
>CAYJID010000072.1:0-9630 GCA_964370135.1 uncultured Akkermansia sp.
CTAAAAAGACGGACGAGCACTTTTTCACGCTCAGAAACTCATAAAAATAGCAATCAAAAATTATGTCATACTCCCATTCAACATCCCCAAGCATGTCTCCTCGCAAAACAGCACAACTCACCCGTGAGGCGTCGCAACTCCGCGCTAAAGCCACCGAGAGCCTCGCCTCGCTCAGCTGCATCATGTACTACAAGATCCAAGCCCTCGAGCAGGCACTCCACGGCAGCGCACGCCTCGACCGCACCCTGCACAGCAAGAAATCACCCTCCCCCGAGCAGCTCCAAGCCCTACTCCCTGCCCTCACGCAGGACTACCACCAGCTCATCGCCTACCAGCAAAGCGGCGAGCAGAGGTCCTATGCACGCACACGCAAGAGCCTCTACAAGCAGCTCTCCATCCTCAGCTTCCGCGACACGGTCGAGCGTGAGTGCGCCACCAAGCTCGCCAACTACGCCAGCGGCATCGAGCAGCAATACGGTGCGGATGTCCACGTCGAGCCCGACCTCACGCTCACCCAGCTGCGCCAGCGGCTCGCAGACTACCACGCACTCAAGCAGCGTGAGCATGGCGTCTACGAGCGACTCGTCGAGGGACATCTCGCGCTCGTCGTCTCCATCGCCTCGCAGCAGTACCATAGCTCCACGCTGAGCCTCGATGATCTCATCCAAGAGGGCGCAATTGGGCTGCTTGCCGCGGTGAAGGAATTCGACGCGGAGCGCGGTCACTGCCTGAGCACCTTTGCCACGCCCATCATCCAGCAGCACATCACGCGCGCCCTCTACAACAAGGAACGCCCCATCCGCCTCCCCGTCCAAATCGAGGAGGAGATGCACAGGGTGAGGCGCGCCCTCAGCCAGCTTGAGCAGGAGGGCAAGCACACCCCTACCCTCGATCAGATCGCCGCACTCTGCCAGCTACCCAGCGCGCAAGTGAGCAAGCTGCTCGATCTCATCCAGCGTCCCGCCCCCCGCTGCTTTGAGGAGCTCAGTGACTCCTCGCATGCGCTCTACAGCGCACAAGGCGATATCTCCACCCCCTACGATACCGCCGTGCAAAATGAGCTCTACACCCATCTCGCGGCCTACCTCCCCCAGCTCGATGAAACCTCGCGGCGCATCATCGAGCTGCGCTACGGTCTACTCAATGGGCATCTCTACACGCACCAGCAAATCGCCGACCACCTCAGCCTCTCCCGCAGCCGCGTCATGCGCATGGAGAAGGAAGCTCTGCGACGTCTGCGCGATTATTTCCACGCTCTATGATCTCTAGGGGATCTTGCAAAATTAGTTTTCCGAAATTGCTGATTTCGAAAATGAGCACCACAACACGTCTTTTGCAAGATCCCCTCTAGGCAAAGCGCGCCATGCACCTGAGAGCTCAAATCTCTCCGCCCACCCCCTTGTACTTGCTCACAAAAGCGACTATTTTCTGGAAAACACTCTGCTTTTTTGTAAGATACTGAGGATTCAGAGGGCTCATCTTGGGCAGAATGGCATTGAGCTCCGTGCCATTCTCGCTCGCAAACTCGCGCCTGAGCGATGTCTCTAGATAGCGCTTGGCGGACTGCTCATTCAGACGCTCCTCGGCTATCAAGGCCTCGGCCTCGGCCTTCTGCCTTGCTTGCGCGTAGGCAAAGAATGACTCGATGATACCCGCCTTGTCCTCTAGAGTATTGAGATCTGTCTCGTTGATATACTCGACAATCAGCTCCTCTTTGGCTCTATTGCCAATGCTCGCCCTGATGAGACGGCGGATCTCTCGGATCAGTTCCTCTTTATTCTTTGTCTTCTTGTTGCGCTCAAATATCAGCTCGAGGATGTAGTCGAGGTTGATTTCCTGCGACTTGAGTAGATCGATTTCAAACACGATATCATCCCAATCCAGCTTCAGCGACTCGGGCTCTTTGCCCTCCTTCTCCTTGCTGATCCAGTCGCGTATATCATTGTAGGTCGACTTGTAGTCTTGGATCGTCCGCTCCTGAGGTAGCTCGATGGACTTCATGGCGACGATGTCCTCATCGGTGAGGTGCTGCTGCTGCTTGAATAGCTCGATCGCCTCGGCATCATTGGCGTCGATGGAGTGAAACGCCATGAGCTGCGAGTACTCATCGAAATTCTGAAGAATATTCTCCACCCGGAGATAGCTCCCGAATAGCTTGACAAACTCCCGCTTGTCCTTCTCCGTAGCAATGGCATCGGGGCTAGGGAATCTCTCTTGGAGCTCGCGCACGATCCCCACATAGCCCCGACGCGCCTCTCCTGTGAGGAGGTCGGTGAATCCGTCTAGGTACTCTTTGTAGCTCTTCTCCAGCACGATGTTGCTCGTGTTGCTATCGCCGAATGTTCTGATCGCATCCTTCGTCGCCTCCTCCAGATCTCGGAAGGTGACAATATTGCCAAAGGTTTTTGTCGCATCATAGATGCGGTTCGTACGCGAGTAGGCTTGGATGAGACCGTGGTAGCGCAGATTTTTATCCACAAACAAGGTATTGAGCGTAGGGGCATCGAATCCCGTGAGGAACATCCCCACCACGATGACGAGATCCACCTCCTTGCTCTTGACACGCTTTGCCAGATCGCGGTAGTAATTCTGAAACTCGCTGCTATCGACGCCATAGTTCGTGCGAAACATCGTGTTGTAGTCCTTGATCGCCTTGGACAGGAACTCCTTCGCGCTTGAGTCCATCGCCGTGACCTCAAAGCCCTCATCGGGGATATCCCCCTTGCTACTCTGCTCCTCATTGGCTGCAAAGGAGAAGATGGTCGCAATCTTGAGAGGCTTGTCGCTGTCCTGTTGCAGCTGATTGAGTGCCTCGTAGTAGCACTTTGCCGCCTCCACACTGCTGACGGCGAACATGGCGTTAAATCCCCTGTCAGCGCCTTGATTGCGGTGCGTCTTGAGCCTGAAATTGCTCAAGATATATTGGGAGATCTCGCGAATACGCGCAGGGTGCAGCAGTGCCTTTTTGTTCTCCGCGGCACTGGACTTGTCCATATCCTGCTCCGATTCTATGGATTTGAATCTGGGGCGCACATTATTATAGTCTACCTTGAACTTCAGCACCTTCTCATCTCGGATCGCATCCGTGATCACGTAGGAGTGCAGCTGACGGCCAAACACGCTGGCGGTCGTCTCTGAGCCCAGCGCATTCTCGGGGAAGATGGGCGTGCCTGTAAAGCCAAATTGATAAAAGTGCTTGAACTTCTTCTTCAGATTTCTCTGCGCCTCGCCGAACTGCGAGCGGTGCGCCTCATCGAAGATAAAGACCACCTGCTGCTGATACACGGACAGATGCGCCTCTGTTTTCATCAGGTTATTGAGCTTTTGGATGGTCGTCACGATGATCTTATTGTCCTCGCGCTCGATATTTCTTTTCAGTCCCGCCGTGCTTGCTGAGCCGTTCACACTATCGGGGGAGAATCGCTGGTACTCCTTCATCGTCTGGTAGTCGAGATCCTTGCGATCGACGACGAAGAACACCTTGTCGATGAAATCAAGCTGCGTTGCCAGACGCGCCGCCTTGAAGCTCGTCAGCGTCTTTCCCGAGCCTGTGGTATGCCAAATGTAGCCGCCACTTTCAGACTTGTTCCGATTCTTCGGCTTCCACGCACTCTTTATCTTCCACAGGATGCGCTCCGTGGCGGCTATCTGGTAGGGGCGCATGATCAGGAGTGTGTTGTTCACATCAAAGACGGAGTAGGTAAAGAGCACATGGAGCAAGGTATCCTTCTGGAGGAATGTCGCGGCAAAGTCCTTGAGATCCTTGATGGGAGTATTATCGGCTCGCGCCCAGTTCATCGTGAAATCAAAGCTATTCTTGTTGCGCTGCACCGTGTTGGCAAAATAGCGACTATCTGTCCCATTGGAAATGACAAAGAGCTGGATATACTTGTAGAGTGAGTTCTCACTATTAAAGCTCTCCTTGGAGTAGCGGTGGATCTGGTTGAATGCCTCACGTATCGCGACGCCACGTCTTTTTAGCTCGATATGGACCAGGGGCAAGCCATTCACGAGGATCGTCACATCGTAGCGGTTCTCCAGCTCCCCCTTTTGGGTGAATTGGGAGACGAGCTGCACCTTGTTGCGCGCCAGGTTTTTTTTATCGACCAAATAGATATTTTGGATATGACCGTCATCGAAGACGAAGTCATGGATGTAGTTATCATGGATTTTTCTTGTCTTCTCCACAATCCCGTCGCCAGCCTTATCCAGATACTCCTTTAGAAAGCGCTCCCACTCCTCATCGGTGAAGACCATATTATTCAGGCTTTGGAGCTGTGTACGCGCATTCGCATACATCGCCTCTCTATTGTGCAAGCCCATAGCGCGCTCATAGCCCTGCGAGAGCAGGTCCTCGATCAGCTCTCTTTCCAGACTCGGCTCGGATTGGTAAACAGCCGTCTCTTCTCGGAGACATAATTCTTTGCTATACTTATCGAGAATAATAAAATTATTCGATTCAGCGATGGTTTTATAGAGTGTCATTGTTTTGCTTTTGTTAAAATGGGAGTATATTTCTTTTCCGAGCCAAGGGGCATCAATGATCTTTTGGGAATGCGAATAGCATATCCCTATAGTATTCATACTGCTTTTTAAGTAGCTCTATCTCTTTGGGCAAACCTTCGGTTAGGGAGTTAGCCAAAGTATCAAATTTATCCAAAATAGCGACAATGCGTTGTTGTTCATCACTTGATGACAACGGTATTAGGAGATTGGACAAATCAGATTTATTGATAGCTGGTACCCCTCCTTCTTTCTTCAAATCTAAAATTAATCGGCAATTAGATTGAAGAAAATAATAAAGAAATTTATTGATCAAAATTGATTGATCCTTTGAATTGATTTTATAGCATAATGGTCCCAACCAAAATGGTTTTTCTTGATACCCTACATAACCTATTCCTCCCTGACCTCTAGATGGCGTAGTAATAGTATCTCCACAACAATTACTATCATCACAATATCCCGATATTGATGTTCCGGCATTTATATAATAAAAGTTTGTTGGTTTATCAAGTATGTTCAAAGGCTTCCTTCCTGTATTTATCTTTGCTACATCACCCAATCGTTTTCTATCGATTTCATCACCAAAAGCTAGCAATTTACCTCGATAATATTCATATTGCTTTTTGCGTGCTGTAAGCTCTGCTGTAAGCTCTGCTGTAAGCTCTGTGAAATTATCTAAGATGCGTACTATTTCCTTTTGAATCGCAAGAGATTTTTCTTGATTTTCAGGACAAGGAACAGGGATTAATATTTTAGCTAACGAATTTGCATTAACACGTCTTACCTTTGTACCTGTAATAAAAAGACGCTTTTGTTTTTGAAATTGCTCAGTTTGAAAAAAGTAAGCCACATATTTTGGATTTAAATGATGACTATAAAAACAGGCATCACTGCTAATGGCAATATCATCACGCCCTAACCAAGCTACAGCTTTGCAAACGTCATCGTCATTTTCACTAGTTGTTGCAATAATTAAATCTCCACACTTAGCTTTTCGCGCTTTTTGGGAAAACTCCTCTGAAACAAATGTTTTTGTTGTACTCGTATAAGTTCCATAGTATGTATATATCTGTCCATAATGAATACAGCCCACTCCTGCTTGTGTAAAATCTTTTTTTTGCAAGCCTCCACCTCTAGTAAATTTACCTACACTACTATCACCCAACTCCTTCCACTCAACATCTACCCCGTTCAGTAACTTTTCTAAATAGCTCATACATTATCTTCCTTGTTAATCTTTATCAGACTCTACCTTTTTTTGAGGTATTGACCTCATTGTATTCTTTCAGGAGGCTTCTAAATTCTCGTTATTCTAAATTAGCTAATCGGAAGACTCGCGCCACGAGGCAGCTTTTGAGTGCTTTTAGGCTATATTTTCCCCGAATTTTCGCCTCAGAGGACACTCTGAGTCATCAATTCGTAAAAAATCTAGCTCTAAAATCATCTCAAAATCTAACCTCGCGAGAAAATAGAAGCCCCCTTCACAGATTTAACTTCTGCAGCCTTGCTGCTTACCTTGCCTTTCCCCTCAAGGATACTATGTCTTCTAATCACAAGAAATTTCATGCTCCCTCGATTTCTTTCACGATGGCATCAATATCGAGGCGTAGCTTGCCAATCTTTTTGACCGTCTCGGCGAGCTCTGCATTGAGCTTGGTGATATCGATCACCTCTCGTGTGTCTTTGGCTTCTACGTAGGAGCTCACCGTGAGGTTATAATCATTTTGCTCTATCTCGCTATGCTCTATGGATTTGGCAATGTAGTCGACGTCTTCTTTTTTCTCAAAGATCTCCATGATCTTCTCAATGTGCCGTGCCTCAAGTACATTGTTGTTGGTGACTTTCTTAAAAAACCCCTCGCCGCTGGCGTCGATAAATTGAGTTTTCGTGTTATTCCCCTTGGCTTTCGAGAGAATCAGAATATTCACCGCGATGGAGGTGCCAAAGAAGAGATTGGGCGCAAGAGAGATCACAGTCTCGACATAATTGCGATCTATGAGATATTTGCGAATCTTCATCTCTGCTCCACCGCGATAGAAAATGCCGGGGAAGCAGACGATGGCCGCGCGCCCCTTCCCCGAAAGATAACTCAGGGCATGGAGGACAAAGGCAAAGTCAGCCTTGGACTTGGGCGCGAGCACGCCAGCGGGTGCAAAGCGCTCGTCGTTGATGAGGGTGGGATCGTCAGAGCCGACCCAGTTGACAGAGTAGGGTGGATTTGAAACGATGGCATCAAAGGGCTTCTCCTCGCCAAATTGGGGGGCTGTGAGGGTGTTGCCCAGCGCCATTTCAAACTTGTCGTAGTTGACATTGTGCAAGAACATGTTCATACGAGCCAGATTGTAGGTCGTATGGTTGATCTCCTGCCCGAAAAATCCCTCCTCGATGATATGGTCGTCAAAGAGCTTCTTGGCCTGTAGCAGCAGGGAGCCTGAGCCTGCGGCGGGATCGTAGATCTTGTTGATCTTCTTTTGCCCATGCGTGGCTAGCTTAGCGATGAGATTGGAGACACTCTGGGGCGTAAAAAACTCGCCTCCCGATTTGCCCGCGTTGGCAGCGTAGTTCGAGATGAGGAATTCGTAGGCATCGCCAAAGAGGTCAATCTTGTTGTCCTCAAAGCGTCCAAAATCCAAGCCATTCACGCCCTTGAGCACGGCTTCTAGACGGCTGTTTTTGTCCTCGACGGTATTGCCCAATCGTCCGCTCGTCGTGTCGAAGTCGGCAAAGAGTCCCTTGATGTCCTGCTCGGAGGGATAGCCCGTGGCTGAGCTCTCGATGGCGTCAAAAATCGCCTTGAGATCCGTGTTCAGGTTGGCGTTCGTCTTCGCGCTTGCCACCACGTTTGCAAAGAGCTGACTTGGGTAGATGAAATAGCCCTTTGTCCTGACGGCATCGTCCTTGATCTCTGGCGTGATGGAGTGGTCTGGGAATCGGGCATAGTCGACGCTCTCATCCCCGCCCTCCATATAGTGGGTGAAATTTTCACTAATAAAGCGATAGAAGAGAGCTCCTAGCACGAATTGCTTGAAATCCCAGCCATCGACCGCGCCTCGTACCTCGTTGGCTATTTTCCATATCTGTGCTTGTAGCTCTCCTCGTTGCGCTTCGCTGGTCATATTTGCCCTATGATGATTTATAAACTTGAGCCGCTCTCATGGACGTGCTCGTGCGTACGAGTATAGAGCAAAGGGGGGATTCTCACAATAGAAAAATACTCTGGCAGTCGCTATGCTCATGATTTTCCATCCGACAGGGGACAGGCGAGCATCTGGCGCGCTCTTTGCGCCACCCTAGCAACTGCCAAAGCAAGGGGTCTCTCTCTACTTCATGTCATGGTGGAGGACGAGTAGACCGAGCATATTGAGCGCCTTGGCGGCTTTGGTGTGGGCGATGAGGTAGGGCGCGTCCGTCCTTGGCTCGCTGTCTGCAAAATCGTAGGAGAGCGCGCGGCTGGTCTGGCGCATCTGGTCGAGCATGTGGGCGATGACGGGCTGGGTGTTGAGGCGGGCGAGTGCTTCTTTTTCTTTGTAGCTGAGCTTCTGACGGCGATTCACAGCGGCTTTGGCGTCGGCGGCGAGCTCGCTCATCATGGTGAGCTCCTCATCGGGGCTGAAGCGTCCCGAGCCCAGATCGCGCATGAGCGCGCAGTAGCCGTAGTAGAGGTCGATGGTGTCGATGAGCTGCTGCTCGACGGCACTAGCGGGCAGTGCCGCAGGGGCTGCGAGAACGGGGAGAGGTGCTAGTAATGCACTGATGGCTAGGGGGTACATAGTGGCTTTCATACGATTCTATAGTAGAGGGTTTGCGGCGAATGCGCAAGCTTTATTAGATGCAAATAGCTCACTCTTGACGCTCCTTGGTAGCTGTGATAGGATTCTTGCCCCCATGACTTTTCTTCACCTACGTCCCTATCTCTATGCCATCTGTGCGGTCAGTTTCTTCGGCTTGATGAGCCCGCTGCTCAAGGAGCTCATCGCCGAGGGGGAGGATGGGAAGGGTGGGGTCAGTGAGCTGCTCATCCCCAGTGCGCGTCTGACGGGGGGAGCGGTGCTGATGTGGCTGTGGTTTTTGCTGCGTCAGGCGCGCGCGCGCATGCTCTCTCGTCAGGTCGCCTCCTTGGCTGAGGAGACGTCGCCCTCTGAGGGGGAGAAGCTGCAGCGACTCGAGCGCGGAGATCTGAAGGATCTCTGCTGCATGGCGTGCCTCGGCTTTGTGGCGAATTTTTATCTCTTCATCTACGGACACCAGTTTATCTCGGCATCGCTCGCGACGATCATTGCGGCGACTACGCCCATCTTTGTGCTCATCATGAGGTGGCTGATTGATAGGAAGAGCCCTCAGCTGGGGACGATGATGGGGGTTGGCGTGGGCTTTGCGGGTGTGAGTGCGTTCACCATGGTGGAGGGGCTCACAGGGGGGCAGTCGAGCACCTCGGAGCTCATGCTCGGGGTGGGGCTGTGTGTGACCTCGCAGATTTCCTTTGCGGTGTTCTCGGTGCGCTATGAGCGGACGATTCGGAAGTATGAGAGCAATACGCTGCTGCGCTACCTCTTCACCCTAGGCGCGATCATCGCCTCTCCTATACTGCTCGTGGAGCTGCTGCGTCACGATATAGGACTACTGCTGCGCTGGGAGAATCTGCTCAACCTCAGCGGTGTGATCGTGCTGGGGACATTTATGAGCTATATTCTCTACACAAAGGCGCAGCAGTACTTTGGAGCTGAGATCAGTGTGTTCACCGCCCTCATTCCTATTGTATCCTATTGCGTGAGTATTCTTTATGGTCAGGAGCAGAGCTTGTGGTTGAAGTGGGGCTTTGCCGCTGTGGTGATAGGCGCGGCGATCTATGTCGCGCGCCGCGTCGCCCCTGTGCGGCGCAGCACTCCCTCACAATCCTAGCCTAGATATCATAGATCATATGGGAGAGGCCGCCGTCGATGACGATGTTCTCCCCATTGATGAAGTCGCTGTCGGGATGGCAGAGGTGGGCGACGAGGTGCATGATGTCGCGCACATGACCGACGCGGCGCGAGGGATGCAGGCGCCGCGACTGCTCGGGGATGTCTGCGACAAAGCCCGTGTCTATCCAGCCGGGGGAGAGACAGTTCACCGTGATGTTGTAGT
>CAYJID010000073.1:0-9388 GCA_964370135.1 uncultured Akkermansia sp.
CGTACCTGAAGAAGCCGCAGCAATCAAGTCGCAATCCAGCATAAACCGCTTCGCGTCGCTGCGCTCTGCTCGCTATTTATATGGATTGCTCCTTGACAGCCACGGCTTCTTCAGGTCGAAAGCAGGTACTTACTTTGTTGAATGAAAAATGAGATTTTTCACCCAACAAAGTAAGATGGCCTTGGTAGGAAGCGACTGTGGTCACGATACGATTCTGACGGAGTGCCCAAAATCTGATCTCGCAAGAAAAAATCCCCCACGCCCCTAGAGGGGCCAACACGGCAAAAAAAGAGGTGAGAGGAGCCATGCTCCTCCCACCTCTACTCGTGTATTCTCTCTCAAAAAAAATTATTTCGATGGCTTCGGTCTTTTACCGTCACGTACAGACTGGCGGTATTTCTTTAGCTCCTCACGCTCGCTGGGGCTCAATTTACCATCTTTGTCTTTGTCAAATCGAGCCTTGAGCTGAGCTTTCATCTTCGCCTGACGTGCAGGATTAGGACTCGCATCGGCGAGGGGGCTCATGATTGCGATAATCATGATGCAAATGCTGGTGATGAATGTGGCTCTCATGTGAATGTCTATGTGCTGTGAGGGGTGATAATGATCTAGCGAGTTTCTTTCTACCTTATAGAACGCAATGGCGCGCGATAATCTACAAGCAATCTGTATGATTTGCAAGAAATAACTCCACTACCTGACGAGGGCTGCCGAAAATGAGAGATGCAGGGAGGCGTCCTGCTATGCCACAGGTGCTTGCCCCTGAGCACTGCCCCTCGCTGCCAGATAGGCACGTAGAGCGGTCATCGCGCGCGCGCGATGCGAGATGCTGTTTTTCACCTCCGATGGCAGCGCGGCAAAGCTCTCCGTGTAGCCCTCGGGGATGAACAGCGGATCATAGCCAAATCCCCCACTCCCCAGCGCATCGAGCGTGATGGAGCCCTCGACCACCCCTTCGAATGCCGCTATCTCGACCCCATCCTGCGCGAGGCTCAAGGCGCAGACAAAGCGCGCGGTGAATCGCGCATCAGCCGCGACCTGCCCCGACTCCATGAGCGCGCGCAGCTGCGCGACGAGATGCGCATTATTCGCCGCATCATTGCCATGCTCCCCCGCATAGCGCGCCGAGTGTATCCCTGGGGCACCTCCGAGCGCATCCACACACAGCCCCGAGTCGTCCGCGAGCACGAGCCCCTCGTAGCAGGCCGAGATGCCCTTGGATTTCAACGCGGCATTCGCCGCAAAGGTCGTGCCATCCTCGATGATCTCAGGCGCGTCAGGGTAGCCAGCGAGGCTGACGACCTCGTAGGAGTCGGGGAGGATCTGGGCGATCTCCTGTGTCTTGTGCGCGTTGCGCGTTGCGATGATGAGTTTCATATCGTGCGATTTTTTTGATTTTTTGATTCTATTGTTTGATCTCGTTGGGAGAGGTGAGGAGGTGGTCGGCTCGTCGTCCTTCCTTGCGCAGGTAGCAGAGCAGCACGGTCGTGCAGACACAGGCCGCGATCAGGTCAGATACCGCTCCCGATGCCCAGATGCCGCGTACGCCATAATAGCTGGGCAAGAAGGAGAGCAGCGGGATGAGAATGATCATCTGGCGCATGAGATTGAGAAAGATGCTCACGACAGGCTTGCCGATGGCTTGGAAGAAATTCCCCACGATGATCTGGGGACCAATCAGGGGCAGAAAGATCATAAAGATACTAATCCCCTCCACCCCGAGGCGCACCATCTTCTCCCCCTCGGCCTGCGCGACACTGCCCTCGGCGGCCTCCTTGACAAAGAGCTGCATGATCTCTAGCGGGAAGCACATCACGAGCACGTAGCCTACCATCATCACGCCTGCCGCCGCGAGCATCCCGCGAAAGAGCGTGGTGCGCACGCGATGCAGAGCCCCGATGCCGTAGTTGTAGCCCACGATGGGCTGCATGCCCTGAGCAATGCCCATCACAATCATGCAAAAGAAGAAGGTGAGACGATTCACAATCCCAAAAGCGCCCACGCCCATATCACCCTCATAGGCGAGGAAGAGGCGGTTAAAATACAGCACCACCAGACAGCCGCAGACGCTCATCGTGCAGGGAGGCAGCCCTACCAGACAGATACGGCGCGCGATGCGTCCACTGAGCCTCCACATCCCAGAGCGGAAGTGCAGCACACTCTCTCGGCGCAGGAAGTGGCGCAGCACAAAGAAAAAGCCGACCAGCTGCCCCGCCACCGTCGCGAGAGCCGCCCCACTCATCCCCATGCCAAACACGTAGATAAAGAGGGGAGCTACCGCAATATTCACCCCCACAGAGACCAGCAGGCTATACATCGCCATGCGCGGGTAGCCACTCGCGCGCATCACGTGATTGAGATTCATATACGCCGCTGTGATGGGAAAGACGAGAGCCGTCACGCTCATGAAATCGTAGGCGGGCTGGTAGGTCTCCCCTCTCGCACCAAAGAAGTGGAGCACCTCAGGCAGGAAAATATAAATCGAGATCCCCACCACCGCGGCAAAGGGCGCGCCCATCTGCATCGTATGCCCCAGCACGCGAAAGGCCTCCTCGCGGTCGCCGCGCCCGAGGGCGAGCGATACATTCGCCGCCGAGCCCAGCCCGATGAGCATGCCTACCGCCACCATGAGATTCATGATGGGGAAGATGAGGGCGAGTCCCGCGATGGAGGAGGGACCACACCAGAGGCCGATGTAATAGGCGTCGATGAGGTTGTAGAGCGACATCGCTGTCATGCCGATGACCGCAGGCCATGAATAGCGCAGCAGTAGGGTACCAATGGAGGCGGACTCGAGCTCGCGGAGCTTATCTTCTTTATTCATGACGGGGAGAGCTTACGCTCATCCTAACGGGAAGTCAAGGGGATCTTGCAAAATGAGCAGCTTCGGATTTTGCTGGCAGTTTGGATGAGAATTTGCGGCATTTGGGCGCGCATAGCGAGCTATGTAAGCCCAAAAAGCTGCGAATTCTCGCCAAAATGCTGCAAAAGTCGTGCTGTGACGCTCATTTTCGAAATCTGCAATTTCCCAAAACTAATTTTGCAAGCTTCCCTTTAGCTATATGCAGAGAAAGTCTAAAATAGAATTCACCCCATACCTTTTGGCTTTGCCTTGGGCTGGATTTTGTGCTAGTATGCGTAGCATCATGATGAGAACTATCTCCGTTCTGAAGAAAAGTCCCCGATCAGCCTTGAGCTTCTTGCCGCCGCGTCACATTGTCGCGCTCCTTATTGTCCTATGGATGAGTTTTATAACAACCTCTCTAGCATCAGAAGCTCCAGAAAAAATACTCTCTGTCCAAGATCGCATAGCTGCGCTCTCGGATCAACCCAATGCTCGCATCAAAATCCCTCACCCCGAGGGCATCGCGTGGACAGACGAGCAGACGCAGCAGGGGGAAAAGCATAGCCGCTTCCCCTACCCTCTGCCGCTCTATCCAGAGAAAGAAGAGCCCCGCAGCCTCTGGGAGAAGCTCGGCGCGCGTCTCGATTTTGATGATTTTAACTTCTGGGCGAGCCTCTGCTTCCTCGGCGCTATCATCCATACCTTTATCGCGCCCTACTTTATCAAGCTGGCGCATCACTTCGAGCGCGAGGGCGCACAGCACCATATTGTCCAGCATATCGCGCACTTGCTCGGCGAGATTGAGCTCGTCTTTGTGCTCTGGATTGTGCCCTTTGCCCTCGTGTGTCTGAACTTTTACACCGCGCACGATTTCTGGGATTATCTCGTCTATGACTGCAACTACACCGAGCCTCTCTTTGTTGCGACCATCATGATCATAGCCGCCTCGCGTCCCATCTACCTCCTTGCAGAGGGAGCTCTCCAGCGCATCGCGCGTCTGGGCGGCGAGACCCCGCTGGCGTGGTGGCTCACGGTGCTGACGGTCGCGCCCTTCTTTGGCTCCTTCATCACGGAGCCCGCAGCGATGACGCTCGCCGCCATCATCCTGAGCCATAAAATCTATGAGCTCAAGCCATCAAAGACCTTCTGCTATGCGACGCTCGCGCTACTCTTTGTCAATGTCTCGGTGGGCGGCACGCTCACGCATTTCGCCGCGCCTCCTATTGTGATGGTCGCCACGACTTGGGAGTGGGATCTGGGCTTTATGATGGTGCACTTTGGCTGGAAGGCGATGCTGGGGATTGTGATTTCCAATGCGATCTATCTCTTCCTCTTCCGCAAGGAGTTCGCACGCCTTGCGGAGAATCAGCTCCAGCAGCAGCTCCTCGTCTCCGCAGCTGGTGAGCTCAGCGCGCCTGAGGCAGGTGCAACTGGAGCTAGCGCAGCGGAGGGCGCGAGCAGTCCTAGTGAGACAGCTGTCCCGCTGTGGGTCTATGCGGTGTCGATTGCACTGCTGATCTTTACGGTGTATTTTGCACACTATCCTCTCATTTTCATGTCGGGGCTCGGCGTCTTTATCGCCTTCTATTATGTGACAAAGAAGCACCACGACGGGCTCGTGCTCAAGGTGCCCATCCTCGTCGGTGCCTTCCTCGCTGGCCTGCTCGTGCTCGGTGGGGTGCAGGGCTGGTGGATGCAGCCTGTCTTGCAGGCGCTCGCTGAGCTCGGAGAGGCTCCCACCATGTCGGTGGCGAGTATCCTGACGGCGTTCAATGACAATGCGGCTGTGACCTACCTCGCGAGCACCGTGCCGAATCTGCCCGCTGATATGAAGTACGCGATTGTAGCAGGCGCGGTCACGGGTGGCGGTCTGACCGTCATCGCGAATGCGCCCAACCTCGCGGGCCAATCCATCCTCAGCAAGCATTTTGACGGGATCAATGCGCTCATGCTCGCCTTCTGGGCGCTGCTGCCTACCGTCGTCATGTTCTGCATGTTCTACCTTCTTTAATATTAACTATAGAATTAAATAATAATCATCATATCATGTTTACAGGTTTAGTTGAATGCACAGGCACGCTGCGTCGCCTCCAGAGTGTGGAGAGCGGGGCGCGCTACGGGATAGAGATCCCCTTTGCCTCCGAGCTCGCGCTGGGCGATTCCGTCGCGGTGAATGGCTGCTGTCTGACGGTGGATCGCATCGAGGGGGATGTGGTCGAGTTCGACCTACTCACGCAGACGCTGCGCGTCACGGCTCTCGGTGCCTTGGATGAAGGCGATCCTTGCAATCTGGAGCGCGCCATGGGGGGCAATGGTCGCTTTGGCGGGCATTTTGTGATGGGGCACGTCGACACGGTCGCCGAGGTCTCAGGCATCACGCCGGTGGGGCAGGATCATATGGTGCGCGTGCGCATCCCTGCCGCGTACAGTCGCTACATCATCGACAAGGGGAGTATCACGATTGATGGTATCTCTCTGACGATTGCCCAGATTCTGGATGACGATGAGCTGGAGTTCTGGATCACGCCTCATACGTGGGAGCGTACGAATCTGCACCGTGCGCGCGTGGGTACGCGCGTGAATATCGAGGTGGATATGATCGCCAAGTATGTCGAGAAGCTCTTCCGCACACGAGAGGGCTGATCTATCCTCCACCTCCTGATCTTCCCCTCACCCCCTCTCTGCCTAGCTGGCGTGAGGGGGTGGATTTTTTCCCCTCTGGGATTGGGGATGCAGCCGCGGGCTGCTCATGCGGTCAGACCGAGATTGTGCCTGCGCGCCATGATCACCTTGTAGAGCTTCTGATGCCCTAGGGAAAGTTTTTTGCGTAATTGTATCAGCTCGCGGCGTTGCTTGCCCTGAACGTGGGGGAGAGTCGACGTCACCGCGGATAGGTCGGCGGCTATCAGATTAGCTATGTGGGTGAGCACGCTGAGGTCCTTGATCGCATCCGGTCTCTTCATGGGCTCGCCTTTGAGCGCTTCGCCTTTTAATTGGGCGAAGAGACGCCTAAGGTAGTATTCGCGTAACTTCAGCTGCTTTATATGGGCGTCTGCGTAGTCGCTGAGCGTTTTGTAGGCGCTTTTCTCTTTGACTATTGACTCTTTTTGCAGTTGTACACGAGGATCTAAGAGGCGTAAGATCTCCTCAGAATCGGGGTTAATCGGTATACGGTATTTATCGTCAACTTGTAGATATTGATTAATACTTAAACCTAAAGGATCTGCAATGACTCTATCAGTATCGAACATCGTACAGCTGACGCATGCGAGGCTCAGTCCTGCGATGAGGAGGTGTTGATAGATTGATTTCATGCTTTTCATCCTTATTAACGGGTGTCTAAACTCTGCTGTGCTCAATCATCAGAGCTATCGTCATGATCATCGAGAGGGCTGTCATCGGGGCGCTGGTCTTTGTTTTTATCATTCGAGGTGAAGAAGGTGCAATACACCACGGCGACGAGACCCGCGACGGCGATGAGGATATAGATGATGTTTTCTACTCCGAGGGAGTCAACAAGGAAGTTCATCGCGCTATCATAGCGCATACGCATCAGATGTCAAGCTCGCGTCAGCCACAAAGGAGGCAAAATGAGGCGCACGCGCAGGATCCAGCATTGCAGCTCAGGCATCACTCTGCTATGATGGGGGCATGAGTGATGATACTACTCCCCCTATCTGGGTGAATGGGCAGCCACGGGCTGGCGCGGGGCTCACGGTCGCGGAGCTGCTGGTGCAGTGTGGCTATACGAGCGGGCGCGTCGCCGTGGAGCTCAATGGTGAGATCCTGCCGCGGGCGGTCTTTGCGAGTCATGTCTTGCAGGCGGGCGACAAGCTCGAGATTGTTCATTTCGTCGGAGGGGGTTGAGATGGAGCAAGCAGCTACATTCACTGCTGAGACGTGGCGGGCGGCTCTCATCGAGCGCGTGACGCTGCCGGTGTATGAGAAGCTCCGTGTGGCCTCGGTGGCGATCGCGGGGCTAGGCGGGCTGGGCTCGCATATCGCGCTGATGCTCGCGCGGGCGGGGGTGGGAGGACTGCATCTAGTGGATTTTGACACCGTGGATGTGTCGAATCTGAATCGTCAGGCCTACCGTATCGAGCATCTGGGCATGGCAAAGCATGAGGCGCTCTGCGCGATGCTGCGTGAGGTCAATCCCTGCATCGAGCTATCAGGCGCGCAGCGGCGTGTGGATGAGGGGAATGTGGTGGAGATGTTCTCAGATTTCCCCCTTGTATGTGAGGCTTTTGATAATGAGTATGCGAAGGCGATGCTCGTCGAGCAGCTGCTGCTTTGCTGCCCTGAGATGCGCATCGTGGCGGGCTCGGGGCTCGCGGGCTATGGGAGTGCGAATGCAATTGTGACGCGGCGCGCGATGTCGCGGCTGTATGTCTGCGGAGACGAGCAGAGCGCGCTGGCCGCGCATGAGCCGCTCGTGGCGTCGCGCGTGATGCTGTGCGCGGCGCATCAGGCGCATATGGTGCTGCGACTCATCCTCGGAGAGACGCAGGCCTAGCTCGTCGCCATCCCCCCTTCATCATCAAAATCCCCCTCCTCCTATGCACAAGGAGGCTAGGAAGAGAGGGATTGCGTGTAGCCCAGAGATCACTCCTGTGGCTCGTCATCGGGGTGATTTCCCCATCGGGCCTGCTCACGTCGCCTTGCCTCGGCACGTCGCTTGTTGCACCACTTGCGCACGTCGGAGAGACGGAAGAAGCAGCGCTTCTGCGGTCCTTGCTCCGTAGGCATGCGCACGCGTACGATGCTGAGCTGACCGTCATTGACAGCGCGCAAGACGGTCGATCTAGCCGTGCCTGATCGCGCAACCACGTCGCTCATGGTGAGGAATCGCTTCATATCGGAGCTATTCTTCACCAGCGGTGGTCTCTTGCTACTGAGGCGCTCCACGCGCTGCTTTTTCCAATAATGACGAGGACTTGCCCCGTCGATGGAAACGAGCTGGTAGGGGAGTTTATTCTTTTTGAGCATCACGCGCGCCGCTGAGGCGCTGCTGCCGAGTATCTCGGCGGCTTGCTGCGTGGTGATTCCCTTGCTTGGAGCTTCGGTGTAGGGCTGGCCCGTATGGGGATTGTACCCTGGCTTGACATGGAGTTCATGCGAGGGGTAGACGACACCAGGCACGCCCTGATAGCGCTGCCGCGAGCGGCTGGGTCGTTTGTCGTTCTCTGAACGCATATATATGAGTATTCAGCTATGAACACTCATTCCGTATGCCTCCTTGCGAGGCATATCACACACTGTGCTCGGGTGAGCACGCTTGTACTAAATATCAAAAATGTAGACTTGGCAAGCCCGCTCAGCAAAATTTAAATAAGCAACTCATAGCAAAAGCATTATCAGATTTTTTCACGTTTCGCTACGTTAGAATGTTAGACAAAAGACGACACCGCAGGTAAGTACCTTATACCAATAAACTTACATCGGGTTAACTCGGGAGAAAAGCTAGGATAATTGCTGAGCAGCGAGTTGTCCGTAAGTAGTTTTCGGGTAGCTCCTTGCAGCCTGTTCGAACAGTCTCTGAGCTTCGCCACTCTGGCTGAGACGATCGCGGTAGAAGCAGGCGGCGCGGTAGAGCAGCAGCGCGCGGTCTTGCTTGTTGCGCACGTGCTTGGCAGCCTCCTCGAGGAGCTGGGCGGCCTCGAGGGGGCGGTTGTAGATGCCATCAAGCGCGCGCGCGTATTCTTGCCACGCGAGGAGGCGCCTTGCGTTGTCACGGCAGTAGCGGTCGAGCTCGGTGAGGATGGCGTGGTCACGCGTCGCCTTCGCGCGCTGCATGAGCTGGTGGAGCTCGTCATCGGCGGATTGGTAGTTCCCATTATCCCCCGTGAGAAAGGCGCGGATGGCCTCGGCGAGATGCGGTAGTCGCGGGCGGAGGATGAAGAGCCAGAAGAGGAAGCTCAGCAGGATGACGCCGCCGAGCAGCAGGAGATGATTGCGCGCCTCCGTGATAGTGGAGGAGATGCCTAGTTCGAGGTCCATGGTATGGTAAAGATAGGAAAAGAATTGCAAAAATCAGACCACCTGCTTCTCGATGCACCAGAGCTGGGGCGCGGAGGCGGAGGCGTTGAAGCAGCGCAGCTGCATGACGGTGTACTCACGCTGCGACAGTGTCTCGAGGTAGCTGCCGAGCTGCTCGTACTCCTCGCGGCCTCCGGGGTGAGAGGGGTAGATCATGACGGTGACGAGGCCGTGGGGCTTCACGAGCTCGAGGGCGATTTGCAGCGCGCGGAGGCTGGTATCGGGGCGCGTGACGACGCTGTGATCACCGCCGGGGAGATAGCCGAGGTTGAACATGACGGCACTGACGGGCACGCCCAGCGGGAGGTGATAGCGCATCTGGTCGTGGCTATGGAGGTGCAGCTCGACGCGGGTGACGATCTCGTGCGCGTCGAGGAGGCGACGCGTGTCATCGAGTGCCTGCTGCTGGATGTCAAAGCTGGAGACGCGTCCGCTCGCGCCGACGCATTGGGCGAGGAAGAGCGTGTCGTGCCCCCCGCCTGCGGTCGCGTCGATGACGTGATC
>CAYJID010000074.1:0-9338 GCA_964370135.1 uncultured Akkermansia sp.
GCTAGCCTCAAGCATCCATCCAAAGCATGGGGCTGCTAATTTTGCAAGGTCCCCTTAAGGGATCTTCTAAATTCTTGTTATTCTAAATAAGCGCATCGGGAAACTCGCGTTACGAGGCAGATTAGAGTGATTTTCATATAGACTGAGGGCTTTTGAGACGTCCGTTGTCGTCGATGAGCAGCTGGCGTGAGAGCGCGAGGTTGATGGCGTCATCGGTGGCTTGCAGGATATTCTTGCCCATCTTGCTAAAGCCGAGGCTCGTCGCCATCTCACGCTGGAGGTCGGGGCGTGGCAGCGAGAGCATGCGCTCGACGAGTGAGCAGGCGAGAGCCGAGAGCTCCTCGGGGGCGATGTGCTCGATGTCGCGCGGGTGCAGGCGGTAGCTCATGTAGCTCTCAGGCTGCTGCTCGGCGCGCCAGAAGAAGCTCTCAAGCACGCTGCCCTCTCCGCGTTGCTGGAGTTGCATCTCGTTGAGTAGCTCGGTGAAGTAGTCTTTGATACGCTTCGTCATGCGTGTCGTGCCCCAGTGTGCCATGATGCGGCGACTGAGGTACTCCCCGTGCACAGGTGCCTCTGCGTCGATGATGCTGAGGATCTGCTCCACGACGGCGCGTCTGTACTCGCGCTTGGTAAAGTCCTCGCCCTCGTGGCTGCAGCTACCCAGCTTGTGCTCGGTGTAGTCGATGAGATAGGGGGCAGGCGTCATGCTGTCGGTCTGCTGCTGCTCCTCGATGAGCTCGCTGAGCTGGGTGAGGGCGGGCATGGAGGCGCAGAGTGGCTCGGCTGCGGGGGCATCCTGCTTATCTTCTTCTACGACTACCACCTCTTCTGGGCGATCGCGCAGTGTGTTGAGCGTGTCGATGACTCGCTGGAGCGTGCGCTCAGGCTCGTGTACCCAGTCCATGATCCAGAGGCGGATGAGCTCCCAGCCTAGCATGCCGAGGACGCTTTGCTGGGTGATCTCGCGGTCGTAGATGCTCGCCGTATTCATGTAGTGCTCGCTATCGCAGATGATGGCGGCTATGTAGGTCTCAGGCTTGTGCGGGTGGAGCACAGCCATGTCGAGGCGGTAGCCTGAGCAGCCCACGTGGGTGTTCACCTCATAGCCCTGCTGGCGTATGGCGTCGGCGAGGCGGTCAATGAGGCTGGCGCGGTCTAGTTTGTGGTCGCCGACCTTGCGGGGGAGGACAGCCGTACCCTTCTGGGCGAAGTCGAGGAAGTTCTTCAACCCTGCCACACCTTCTGAGGAGCTGCGGGCGAGGTCGATCTCCTCTGCACGCAGGGTGGAGAAGACCTTCATCTCATAGCGCGCGCGTGATACGGCGACGTTGAGACGACGCCAGCCGCCGACGCGGTTGAGTGGCCCGAAGTTCATGCTGATCTTGCCCTGCTCGTCAGGTCCGTAGGCGACGGAGAAGAGGATGATGTCACGCTCATCGCCCTGGACGTTTTCCAAGTTCTTGACAAAGAGGGGCTCACCACATTGGGTGACGAGCAACTCGAGCTCGTGGTTCTCGGGCTGTGCAAAGGCCTGCATGAGCTTGTCCTCGATGAGGTTTTGCTGCACGACGCTGAAGGTAATGATGCCGATGCTGCGCTGGCGTCGCTGCGGATCGCGTAGACGCTCGAGTACCTCGCTGACGATGGCCTCGGCCTCTGCGGCATTCTGGCGTGTCTTGCCCTTGTCGTAGTAGCCGGGCACGTGCTGCCAGGTGACCTTGCTGCTCAGGTCGTCGGGGGAGGGGTAGGTGAGCAGCCTGCTATCGTAGTACTGCGTGTTGCTAAAGGCAATGAGGCTCTCGTGCTTGCTGCGGTAGTGCCAGCGCAGGTACTTTGAGGGCATGGCGAGCGCGAGGCAGTCGTCGAGGATGCTCTCGAGGTCTTCTAACGCGATGTTCTCCTCATCGACAGAGCTCGAGGAGAAGAAGCTCGTGGGGGGCATCTGCTTCGGGTCACCGACGATGACGACGTTCTTCCCGCGTGCGATCGCGCCGACGGCTTCGCAGGTGGGCATTTGCGATGCTTCGTCAAAGATGACGAGGTCGAATTGGAAATTGTCCAGATCGATGAATTGTGCCACTGACAGTGGGCTCATGAGCATGCAGGGCTTGAGGCGCAGCAGCAGCTCGGGGATGTCGTCGAAGAGCTGGCGTATACTGATACCACGGCCGCGGCTCTTGATGGCGCGTAGCAGGATGCCCAGCTCTGAGTTCTGCACGCTGCCACCTTGGAAGGAGGGGAGTCGTGCGGCGAGCTTGGCTACGATGGCTTCGCGCGTGAGCTGCTGGTGCTGGTGGTTTAGCTCGCGGTACTGCTCGAGCTTGCCTTCAAAGATCTCGCCTTTGAAGTCTGCAAGCTCCGGCTCGTGTGAGATGGCGGTGTCGACGAAGCGACGCAGCAGTGCATTGACAAAGATGCGCTTGAATCTCTCGACAGAGATATCCTCCGTCTCCAGCCAGCGCAGATAGTCGCGCAGCAGGGGGTGGCTGACTGTCTCGCAGCACTTGTTCCAGAGCGTGCGGTCGCGTAGGGTATCGAGCTGGGGGAGCATGGCGGCGTAGGCCTCGCTGTACTGGCTGAGGGCACGCGTTGCGGCTGTCTGGTAGTTGTGCTTGAGCTGGAGGGTCTGGGTGAGGCTGTTCTCCGTGCTCAGGTAGCTCTCCCATGATTGAGTATAGGCAAGTAGTGTGTCGCGGTGTAGGCTCAGGAAGGTGCCGTGCCCTTGGCTGAGCTCATTGGCGAGGCGCTGTCGTATGCTCAGGGCTAGTTGCAGATCCTTGCCGAGGCTGATGAGTTGCTGGTTGAGCTCAATGGTGTCATTGATGGCGCTCTCCATCTTGAGCCAGTCGGCATTCTCCAGATTGCCTTGGCTGCCAAAGACGCTGGTGAAATAGCTCTGATGCTCACTGACCTTGGCCTGCTCTTCTTGATAGCTGATGACCTTGCGGAGCTGGGCGGCGATGCTGTCTTGGTCGGGCTCGTTGAGGAAATGGGGGGCGAGCTTTTTCTTGATCCCCCCTAGGGCGAAGACACGGGGGAGCAGCCAGCGCTGGTCTGCCTCTTGCCATGCTGCGAGCAGTGCGGGCGCGTCGCAGCTCAGTATGCTCTGGTGACAGTGCTCGAGTAGTTGCTCACGGTAGATGTCTCGCTTCTGCCCATGTGGGAGCAGTGCTTTGAATTGCTCGTGGAGATCGGCGAGCGCATCGACGCGTAGGACGCTGGCGCGCAGGGGGCATTTCTCATTGAGGAGGCGTGTGGCGAGCTGGTTGAGGAGGCTAGCCTGCTGGTGTGCAGGATCGATGAGCTCGTAGCCGATGAGGATGCCGAGATTCTTGGTCGCCTCAGTGAGACGCTCGGCATCGCAGAGCAGCTGGGTGAGCTGCTGCTCTGCGTCTTGGCGTGCGCTGGGGCTGTATTGGCAGAGTGAGACGCTGTTGAGCGGGTGGGTGGCGATCCGCTGGCAGATGCTGGCGAGCTGCTGGAGCTCATCGAGCTGCTCTTGGATCTGCTCCCATTGCTCTTGGGGGAGCTCGCAGAGGGTGTCTACGTGGATGTGGTAGCTGTTCGCCTCGTGAGGATTGTCGATGACGTAGAGT
Organism: uncultured Akkermansia sp.; assembly: GCA_964370135.1. Taxonomy (GTDB): domain Bacteria; phylum Verrucomicrobiota; class Verrucomicrobiia; order Verrucomicrobiales; family Akkermansiaceae; genus Akkermansia. Next base: position 3,597 of record CAYJID010000074.1, read on the forward strand.
GCATCGTAGATGGAGAGTCCAAGGGGGTAGCGCTGGTGGAGCTTGGCTACGGGGCTGGCGATCTGGGCGCGCAGTGCGTCGATGCGCGCGGCCTCTTGCTCGAAGTGCGCCGCACTGCCAGACTCGGCGAGCTCCGTGGTCTGCTGGAGCTGGCTGAGGACGGCGGATTTGGTTGATTTGTTTGAATGTAGCTCGAGGCAGAAGGGGGCGAGGCCTATCTTTGCCAAGCGATTCTGCACGACGGAGAGCGCGGCCATCTTTTCGGCGACAAAGAGCACCTTTTTGCCCTGATAGAGGGCGTTGCCTATCATGTTGGTGATGGTCTGTGATTTCCCCGAGCCTGGAGGTCCATGGAGGATGAAGCTGCTGTCCTGCGAGGCGTGGTCGATCGCCTCGACTTGGAAGCCGTCGGCGTAGACGGGCAGCGCGAGCTCGGCGAGCCTCGAGGTCAGCTCGGGCTGCGCGTATTCTAGCTGTCCTGACACGAGGCTCTGCACGATGGGGTTCTTGCAGAGCTTGCTCGCGTAGTGGTGGATGTCATTCCACATGATGAACTTGCTAAAGGAGAAGATACCCAGCAGGGCCTTCTCCTCGACATCCCAGCGCGCTTGCCCCTTGATCGCGCTGCGGATGGTGTTGAATATGAGCTGTACATCGACGCCGCTCTCATCGGTGGGCAGCTCGCTGAGGGCACTCAGGTCGATGCCAAAGTCCTGCTTGAGCATCTCGAGCAGGGTGACGTTCATCGTCGTATCCTCATCGGTGGCGCGGATGGTGTAGCCCTTTTGCGCGCTTTTGCGCTTCATCTCGACGGGCAGCAGCAGGAGGGGGGCGTAGCGGGGGCGCTCGCTCTTCTCTGTCTCATACCAGCGGAGGGCTCCTATGGCGAGGTAGAGCGTGTTGGCTCCGTTTTCCTCCAGAGAGAGGCGGGCTTGGCGGTAGAGCTGCGTGAGCGATTTGTTCAGCTCTCCTAGGGTGAGGTAGCTGTGTAGGCGGTTCTGCTTGAGCTGCTCTTGGAGTAGTGCTAAGATGGGGTCTGACTGAGCGATACAGGAGAAGAGCTCGCGGCTGCTGGCGCGCTCCTCCTCGGAGACTCTCCACTCGTCGGGCTTTTGAAGGATGGTGAACTGCTGCCCCTCCGCGAGCCTGTCTTCCCATTTGCTGAGGTCGGTGGCCATGAGCTGGATGGCGTTGCGCCCGATGCGGGAGTTGAGCAGGTTGTTGCGCAGGCTGAGGTCGAGTAGCTTGCGCTCCCAGACTTTTTGTTTGGTGGCGACACCTGCCTCGAGCTCGACGAGCGTGGCTTGGGGGGTGATGGTCGAGGGTGCCTCATGCGTGAGAGGTGAGGGGGGTGCCTCCTCCAAGACCCAGCCCTGATCGCTGCTGACGCGCTGGGGGAGCGGGGTGATGCCTGCGAGTCGGCAGTGTTTTACGTCGAGGGAGTAATGGAAGTTTTCTTGGGCGATGAGGTGGTCTTCGCCCGCCTTGCACGCGAGGTCAAAGGGGATGTTCTTGCTTGCGTTCATCCCTGTCGTTTCGACGAGTGCGATTTCATTGATCCCTGCGGCGAGTCGCTTGGTCAGTGCGCTCGCGTCGTCATTGATACGGTCGCTGAGCATCTCGTCGACCAGCCAGGCGCCTGCAAAGGCGTGGCCGCTGATGATGACGAGGATGGGATTGATACCGACGGCCTCGAGGCAGGCGGCGTAGAGGAGAGCCATGTCGAGGCAGGTGCCGAGCTTCTGCCCGAGGCAGGCATCGCCGAGACGCACGCGCTGGCCTTGCTTTTCATAGCTGGCAGGGGGATTGCAGTAGATGATCTCCTGCTCAGCGAGGGCTTGGTAGATAGCTCCCATCTGCTTGCGAGCACGATCGGAGGAGTGAGATTGATAGCCGTCAAAGGAGGCGTCCTGCGTCCATTCCTCGAGGATCTCAGAGGCGCGGCGCAGCACGGGGCTGAGGGCAGGGTGGTTGGGCGTGACAAAGGCCGCGAGCATCTCGGGATAGACAGAGATGCCTCCCCACTCGTCAAAGGCGAGGATCTCTATAGGATAGCTTTGCTCGAGGATGCTTTCCCCCTTGCTCATGATGCTGAGCTGGAGCTCGCCTACGACGCGCTCTGTGAGCGAGGAGAGGTAGTCTGGCGTGAGCTTGAGCGCGAGATCGTCTACCGAGATGTGGCTGCCTGCCGCGATGAGCTCGAGATGGCTCTCACAGGTGATGCCCATGTCGGGGTTCACCGTGATGCTGATGTGGACGTCTTCGTAGTTGAGTTCCGATTCGTTCTGGATGAGGAGACGCTGGATGATGGGGACTTTGTTTTGCTGCGTGGCAAAGTTGACCTTTTCGAGGTAGAGGAGTTTGGCGTTCATGATGATGACTCTCTGTGATTCAGACATTATACCTTCAGAAAACGAGAAAACAAGGGGAATGTATGCTGTGGGATGATTTATTTGTTTGAAAAGTCAATATTTTGCGAATGCGTGCAATTTTATGACAAAATGGAGGCGGGCTGCTAGTTGCAATTTTGCAGATTTATTTTTGTTTTTAAAGGTGTATCTATGTTAGACGTGTACTATATTGTAATTATTAGCTTTTAGTGTGAAATGTTTTCTTTTTATAAGGATTATACATTGATTTGATTCTAGGTTTTTCATTGAAAGACGTTTATGATAAAATTATCGTCGATAACTGCTTATGTACACGGGGCGAGAGCGATTCACCTTGACAAAAAGGACCGCGAGGAGTAACTTATATGTATCTGAAACATTCTGTTCTAGTGTGAATTCTGAAGAGGCTAACAACTCATTTAGGATTGACGTTCGCCCAGTTCTTTACCCCATAAATATACACCTGTAATATGAAAAAGTTAGTATTGAGAATAGCTCAATCGAAAACGATTCTTGTCAGCTCTTTGAGTTTGATATTCTTGTGCGTTACCCCTCTCGTGGCCTTCACGGATCTTGAGGATGCCTTGAATTTTAATCACGATTCAAGACCTCAAAATGCAAGAAATTCCGAAGCGCAATCGCAACAAGTCAAGCCCAGAGAACAACGGTCAAACGCCGCTGCCCCTCAGGTCGTAGTTCCTCCCAAGCCTAGACCCACATCGTCTAGGACGCAGGAACCTATCCCCTGGGTAGAAAATGCCGCCGATGAGCGTCGCATGACGGGCTCATCATCGACTACATCGCTTGAGCAGAAAGCTATCATGAAGCAGCTTGATAGCATGCAAGCCAATCTGCGCGAGAGCTTGGCTGAGAACCAAGATGACAACAAAGGATCTAGGTACTGGACCTACTTCTTTGTCGCTCTGATCGTCACGATGTTTGGCATCGTGGTTCCCTTCCTCATCAACCGCTCGTGGAAGGAGAAGGTAGGCAAGGTCGTCGATGAGCACAAGGACTACATGGACCAGCAGGAATCAGGCATCGCCAGCTTGCTTGAGCGCACACTGCACTCCATGGAGGAGCGCTCGGTAGAAAACCAGAAGGGCTACACCGAAGCGATGGAAAAGATCTCCCAAGATCTCAAAGACGAGATGCACGTCTTCAACGTCAGCCGAGAAGAATCCGCTGATGCCCTGAAGGCTCAGATCGAAGAGTCCAACCGCCTCCTCGCCGAAACTCGCGTAGAGAAAGAGCAGGGCATCCAAGCCGCCCAAGAGGTGAACAAGGTGCAGCAGGAGCTCAGAGACGAGCTCAGCGCCTTCAAGAAAGAGCGCCAAGAATCCGAAGAAGCCCTCCAAGGTATCATCGTCGAGCTCAACCGCATCATGGAGGAGACCTCCGCCCAGCATGAGCGCAGCATCGAGGCCGCCCGTGAGGCGACAAACAGCGCCCTGCGTGCCCGCGCCTACTCTGAGCCAGATGCCTCTGAGCGACTGGAGATGATCAACGAGATCCTGACCTCAAGCCCAAACGACGAAAAGCTCTACTACGCTCGCGCCGTCGCGAAGAATGAGCTCATGGACGTCATCGGCGCGCTAGAAGACTGCACGAAAGCAATCGAACTCAAGCCCAAGTACGTCACCGCCTACAACTGCCGCGCTGCCATCCGCCACAACCTCGGCGACCACGAGGGAGCCATGGAGGACTACGATCAAGTCATCGCCATCGACCCCAACAACGCTGTCGCCTACAACAGCCGCGCCAAGGTCAAGAAAGACCTGCGCGACTACAACGGAGCGCTCGTCGATAGCAGCCAAGCCATCGCCATCAACCCCGAGGACGACGACGCCTACCTCAACCGCAGTGAGGTCAAGACCGCGCTGAAGGACTACGAAGGAGCCGTCGCCGATAGCACACAGGCCATCGAGCTCAATCCTGAGAATGACGACGCCTTTGTCCATCGCAGCGAAGCCAGAAATGGCATGAAAGACTACGACGGAGCGGTCGCAGATAGCAATCAAGCTATCGAACTCAATCCTGAGAACGACGCGGCCTTCGTGAACCGCAGTGAGGCAAAGACAGGCCTACGTGACCTCGATGGAGCAGCAGAAGACTGCAACAAGGCTATCGAAATTAATCCTCTGAATGACGAAGCCTTCAGCCAGCGCGGACGCGTGGAGCTCGAGTTCAAGGACTACTCCAAGGCTGAGGCCGACTGCAACAAAGCTATCGAGCTCAACCCCGAGAATGATGAGGCCTATCTCTATAGAGGCGTGGTGAAGAAGCAACTCAATGACCACCCTGGAGCTGTCGCTGACTGCACCAAGGCCATCGAAATCAACGAGCAAAACGAGCTCGCATGGAACAACCGCGGCTACGCCAAAAAGCAGCTCAACGACTACGTCAGCGCCATCGACGACTACAACAAGGCCATCGCCATCAATCCCAAGATGGAAGCCCCCTACAACAATCGCGGTGTCGTCAAGACATTACTCAATGACTGCGAAGGAGCGGTGCAGGACTGCAACAAGGCACTCGAAATCAATGAAAACGACCATCGTGTCTACAACAACCGCGCCGTCGCCAAGAATGGCATGCGCGACTACGAAGGCGCGATGAAGGATGCAGAGAGGGCGCTCGAAATCAATCCTCACTACTCACTCTCCTTCCGCCATCTCGGCAATGCACAGCGCGGGCTGGGGCTCTTTGAGCGCGCCATCGCTAGCTACACGAAGGGCATCCAGCGCGACCCCAGCTTCTACAAGCTCTACAGCGACCGCGCCATTGCCTATCGCAAGCTCGCTCTGCGCTCCGACGATGTGGTCAAGGCGAGAGAATACCAAGCACTTGCAGAGAAAGATGAGCGCAAGGCCGCAGAGCTAGCAGAGTAATGTGGTTTTGAGTTCCTGAGTACCGTTATCAGTCTCGCAGAGAGGGGGCTTAGAACAGAATCCCAGAATCCAAGAGGTGCGACCTTACTATTCTAGCGAAAATACATAATATCATAGAGCCCCGATCGCCAAGGTGATCGGGGCTCTATAGTGCTTGCCTATTGGGAGACCTTTCATGCGTGGCATTTTTAGAATATTGTGTCAGAATTGCTGCGTGATTATACTTAAGGGGGCTTCTCTCGCGAGGTAAGATTTTGAGATGATTTTAGAGCTGGATTTTCACGAATTGATGGCTCAGAGTGTCCTCTGAGATGAAAATTTGGGAGAAATACAGCTGAAAAGCATTCAAAAGGTGCCTCAAGGCGCGAGTTTTGCGATTCGCATATTTAGAATGACGAGAATTTAGGGCACTCCATCAGAATCGTATCATGATTTCTTCACTCGATAAGGAGGCTAGTATT
>CAYJID010000075.1:0-9307 GCA_964370135.1 uncultured Akkermansia sp.
ATGGCCTTGGTATGAAGCGACTGTGGTCACGATACGATTCTGACGGAGTGCCGGATTTTTACGCATTGATGACTTAGAGTGACCTCAGAGATAAAATTAGGAAAAATCCAGCTGAAAAGTACTCAATGTCGCCTCTGGGCGAGAGTTTTCCGATTCAGTTATTTAGAATGACGAGAATTTTAAAGCTATCTCTTCAGAGCGTAGCTATCAGGCAAGGATTCTGTAGCCGCGTCGTACAATCACACTGTCAGAGAGCTAGCTGCGCGGTCGCTGCCAAGGGATATGTTACGATCTGGCGGAGCATCTATCAAAATGCTCAATTTTCGAGCTCTTCCGCGTGCGCACGAAAGAAGTCATAGTAGGCGCGAACCGTCTCGAGCTCAGTCCACGTCTTTGTGCTCACAGGATCCGCATCAAAGTCATAGATGCGCGCACCGTGAAGAGCGAGGAAGAAGGGAGAGTGACTGGCGATGACGAATTGGCAGTTGAAATAACGCACGCTATCTTCGATGAGCTGGACTAGCTCGATTTGGCGACGCGGCGAGAGGCTATTCTCAGGCTCGTCGAGGAGGTAGAGTCCCTTGTCTTGGAATTTTTCGATGAAGTAACGGAAGGCGGTCTCGCCATTCGAGCACTCGCGTACGCCAGAGACGGCGCGCCCGCGGACAAAGCTCGAGAGCGTGTGGCGTCGCGCGGCATTTTTCTCGCGGAGCATCTCGTAGTCGTCAAGCGACTGGAGGCGGTATTCCCTGTTATTGTTGAGTTCGAGATAATCGCGTGCGATGTTGTTACGATTGCGATCTGCGCCCTCATTGATGCTGCGCAGATTGAGCACGTAGTCAAATACGTCGTCACTCGTGATGATCTCGCCTTGGTCGTAGCTCTCGTTCACTTTTGCGTGACAATAGTCAACGTAGTGGGAGAAGAAGCTGCTTTTGTTAAAAAGAGTACCGCGCCTGAGTCTGAGGTACTCGGCGATGACGTTGAGCACGGAGGTCTTGCCACAGCCGTTGCCACCGCAGAAGACGGTGATGGGTGAGAAGTGTATTTTTTCCAAGCCTTTCTGGGGAAAGAGCGCAAAGGGGTAGGTGCTCTCGTGATAGGTCGACTTGAGATTCATGAAGAAACCACCCTCTGCATCGCCTGATGGGAGTGAAAATTGCTTGAGATAAGTCATAAAAGTTTTTGGGAACCTTGCAAAATTAGTTTTGGGAAATTGTAGATTTCGAAAATGAACGACACAGCACATCTTTTGCAGCATTTTGGCGAGAATTCGCGGCTTTTTGGGCTTACATAGCTCGCTATGCGCGCCCAAACGCCGCAAATTCTCATCCAAACTGCCAGCAAAATCCGAAGCTGCTAATTTTGCACGGTCCCCTTTTGATATACGTAGGACTGCGCGAGATGGTGACTCGCGTCATCCATCCATCCCCTAGGGAGGGGCTGCTGCTGGCGTAGGCAGTCGCGGATGATGGTGGAGGAGGCAGGGTGGTCACCTGTGAGGAAAAGGGCGCGTGTACCCTCGCGAGGGAGGGGGGCTTTCTGCCTGTGATAGACGAGAAAGGTGAGCTGCTCGCGTAGGTAGTCAAAGCGTGCCCAGCGGTGGAGCAGCTCCCACTGATCCACTCCCATGAGCCAATAGAGCTCCGCCTCGGGATGCGCCTCACGCGTGAGCTCGACGATACGCCACGACCAGCTGGGGGGCGGGAGGCGCAGGTCGAGCTCAGAGACGCGCGCCCAAGGCAGATCGCGCGTCATACTACGGAGTAGAGTGAGCCTCTGCTCATCGGTGAAAAAGCTCTGCTGGTCGCGCTTGAAGGGTGAGCGCGCTGCAGGGAGGAAGAGCAGCTCATCTAGGCGCGCCGCGTCGTGCGCAGCGCGTGCGAGATGGATATGCCCCGCATGCACAGGGTCAAAGCTGCCGCCAAAGAGGCAAAGACGTGTGGGCATGTTCTACAGAACTTACAGACCGACCGTATTCTTGTAGGGGAGGAAGCCGCCGATGGGTACCTGTACCCAGCGGTTCTCGATGGGGAGCTTGCGGTAGGCTTTGATGAACTTTGTCAGGTCGCCGTAGTTGCGCGAGTTCTTGGGGATGCCTTGCTGTCCGCAGTTCACCAGCACATTGTAGTGGAGCTCTGCGTGGAGATGGGCGGGGTACATGCCGTTGTTCGTCCCTATCGTGCCGACGAGGTCACCGCGCTTGACGAGCTGGCCGAGCTTGACGGTGATCTTGTCGAGATGGCTGTAGAGGGTCTGGACGCAGAGCAGACGCTTGGTTCGAGGATCGCGGAAGGCGTGGCGCACGATGACGACCTTGCCCCAGCGGCCTTTCGCATCAGCAGCATAGGTGACGATGCCATGCCCGATGGTGTAGACAGGGTCTCCGAGGTCAGTGTTGCCACCACCCTTGCCATTCCAGTCCTCACCGAGGTGGCGTGGTGTCTTGAGTCGTAGACCGCGGGCTTTGTAGTAGTCTTTCGCATCGGGCTTGCCTACAGGGAAGTCGAAGCCATCCGCGAGCTGGACGTAGGCCCACTTTCCATCTGCTGTCCGCTTGGCCATCGTGGCTGCCTGTGCGGTAGCCGTGCAAAAAATGAGGGCGGTCATCATGAATAAGAGTCGAGAGCAGGATGTTAACATGCCTGCATTCTATAGGAAAAGGTGCAGTTGATCAAGCATCAATTGCACCTCCTTTTTGCTTAGTTTTGAATAAACGATGACTTCTATTCTTTCACCGTGAGCCCTTTTGCTATATCGTCGCGCTCGTTGTTGACAAAATATACGCGCTCCACGCCTTCACTCAGCGGGATGGGGGCGATGATCTTATCTAGCATATAGGGGCGTACCCAGTCTTTCTCACTGGCAAAGTGGTGCTCGCCTTGGACGTAGCGGTGCAGCGTGCTGTAGGCAGGCAGGGCGCGCAGCCATTTGATGAACTCATGCCAGTTCTCCGTCTGTCGGACGTGAGGCGTGGGGAAGCGTGAGGCGAGGTAGAAGACGATCTGATCGGGGTCAGTCTCTTGCTCTTTCTCATTGACGACCATGTAGGCGTAGTCATCCATGTCGTTGAGGATGACCTCATAGCCGTCGTGGTAGCCCATTTTGATGAGCTTCATAGGCTTGACGGCTTTGCCTCCTGCCTTGGAGAGCAGCTCAAAGCGCGATTTGTTCTCCTTCCAGTAGTCTAGCGCGCTATAGCCTTGCTCGTCGAGGAGATTCACATCGGCGCCGTGCTTGATGAGGTAGGAGAGGATGTCTTTGTCCGTGTGGTAGAATAGCGCGCTGCGTCCGACGGCGTCTACCGCGTTGACATCAGCTCCATGCTTGATGAGTAGTTTGATATCATCGAGCTCTGTGTGCGTCATCAGAGGGCGCTTGCTCTCCTCGCGGGAGCGTGCATTGGGGTCGCCACCGTTCTCAAGTGCGAGCTCAAGCAGAGTGCCGGAGAAGCGCAGCGTCTGCTTGCTCGTCATGATGGGGTTGCTCTTGAGCAGCTGTGCATAGATGCGAGAGCTGCCCATCTCGCCGCTCATCTGAATCATGGCTTCGTTGGCCCGCAGTCCGCTGCGGAGCATGTTTTTGAGACAGTCCCAGCCTCGCATCAGGATGACGAGCTCACCGACGGTGATTTCATAGTCAGGATGATCGAGAAAGGGGTTCTCACCGCGAGCTAGGGTGGGGAAGCACGCGAGGAGCCTATCCCATTTGTCGTGATGCAGGGCATCGGATAGGGCTGCGAGTTGTGCTTGGTTTAGCGTTACCACGGCATGAACGGTGTCCAAGCTCGCGGCTGGACGAGAATCATGCGACTCCGAAGCCCCCATGGTGGTGGCTAGAGAGATCATTAATGTGGTGAATATGGTCCATTTCATTGAAGAAGAATATGGTTAGTGGGGGGAGAATAGCAAAAAGTCAAACTGGTGTCAAGCCTACGCTCTTTCAGCAGCATCTCGTTAGCCTTTATTCAGCGGATTGTTGTAGCAATTATTGCTTGCTTGATGGAGTTGATATGATATCATTGAGTGCATGACAAAGGCACTACTACTACTTCCGTTTCTGACAGCTGCTCTGCTCTCCACTCACGCCTGCGCTGCGAGTGCAGAAGCTCGCAGTGCCGCCGCTGCTGCGCGAGAATTGGCAGGTGCGATTAGGAATTGTGACATGAGCTGGATCGTGGATCGCATGTATCCTCCCGTCAAGATTTATTATGCCAACAAGCTCGCGCTGCGAGGCACTCAAGCGCGCCAGGACAACACCCGCGTGCTCATGGGCAATACCCGTGAGACAGAATCTCAGATCCGTGCCCGCGAGCAGGCGAACATACGCGCGCTGCGCTCCCAGTATGTCAAGCAGGGGCAGATGCTCAAGAGTAAGGGCGTGCTCATCGAGCGCTTCACCGTCTCTGAGCCCCACGCGGAGTATCTGCTCTCGCCTCCGGTCAATGTCGTGACAGGTGTGCTCAAGGACAGTCAGGCGAAGCGCCAAGCCGACAGTCTCGAAGAGGGGCGTGACAAGTGCCGCCTCGTCGTGCTGCCCACCACTCTCATCCTACGTGTCCCGCTGCCTCAGGGCGGCGTTGCGCGCATGGAGCAGCGCAGCTTCATCTACGCGGTGCGCGATGAGGCTGCGTCCTCCTCAGGGCGAGCCGCCGCGCGTCCTGGTAGCTGGTACTTTATTGATGCCAAGACTCCTCCTAGTACGCTGCGCGCCTTCTTCCCCAATCTCCCTGCACGACTGAGCCTGCCCGCCACCTCGGAGCGTCGCCTCTCCCTGTAAGCTCCTCCGATGCTGCACGACCTCATTGAGCAGACCCGCATTGATTTCTCCGATAGCGGTATTCTCTCCACAGCCAAGGGCTTCGAATACCGACCTGAGCAGCAGCAGATGGCGCTCGCGGTCGCGGAGGCGCTCCTCGACGAGGCGCCTATCCTCATCGAGGCGGGGACAGGTGTGGGCAAGTCTCTCGCCTACCTCATCCCCTCCCTGCGCTTTGCGCTAGAAAATCAGCGCAAGGCCATCATATCGACGCACACGATCAATCTCCAGGAGCAGCTCTTTCACAAGGATCTCCCGACCGTGCAGAGGGCACTCGACGTCGATTTCCAAGCGGCACTGCTCAAGGGGCGGGGCAACTACCTCTGCTTCACCCGCCTCAAGCGCGCGATGGATCAGGCGCGCGACCTCTTCAATCAGGAGGAGACGCGCCAGCTGCATGATCTCTGGGCATGGTCGCGCGACTGCGGTGAGGGCTCGCTGAGCGAGCTGCCTAGCGAGCTCGACATCAGCTTCAAGATCTGGGCACAGGTGCGCAGCGAGAATCACATCTGCACGCCGCGTATCTGCGGCATGCAGTGCCCCTATCAGGCGGCGCGCCTGCGCGTGCAGGAGGCCCAAGTCGTCGTCCTCAACCACACGCTGCTCTTCGGGCTGCTCGCACTCAATGACCTCACACGCAATGAGGATGAGGAGCAGGCAGAGGAGGGCTTTCTCTACCCCCGAGACTTCCTCATCCTCGATGAGGCGCATACGATGGAAGGAGTTGCGGCCAAGCAGCTCGGCTTTGCCCTCTCAGATAGTGAGCTACGCTTTGATCTGCTGCGCCTCTTCAACACGCGCACGAAGAAGGGAGCTCTGCGCCACCACGCCACCCCCATGATGCTGCAGCTCGTCGAGGATGCCCAGCTCGCCGCCGATGAGTTTTTCCAAAACGCGCGTCTCGACAGCAATCTCGAAGCCCACCAGGGCTGCGTGCGTCTCCGCCGCCCTGAGTGGACAGATGACATCCTCAGCCCCGCCCTCGACAGCCTAGCCCAAGAGGTAAAAACCAGCGCAGAGCTCGAAGAAAATGAGATCTCCCGCGCGGAGCTCAACGACATCGTCTCTCGTCTCAACGGCTATCGCGAAGTCGCCTCTGCTATGGTGAAGATGCCCAGCGACGAGCATGTCTACTGGATCGAATCTGCGGGAGAGGAGGGGCGCAGCACCCGCCTCATCGCCGCACTCGTTGATGTCGCTGACACGCTGCGCGAGCGACTCTTCACCGCCGATCGCGCCATCATCCTCACGAGTGCTACCTTCTCGACTGGCGTCCGGCAGATGAGCTACTTTATGGGGCGCATCGGAGCCGAGGGCTCACAGAGTCTGCAAATAGGCAGTCCCTTTGACTTTGAGGAGCAGATGCGCATCGTGGTCTCGCGCTGCATGCCCTCGCCTCCGCCTATGAGCGAGGAGGATCACTACCAAGACGCGCTTGCTGCGTGGATCTACCGCTACCTTCGTGAGTCGGACGGGCGCGCCTTTGTGCTCTTCACCAGCTATGGGCTTATGCGCGTCATAGCACAGCGTCTGCGCCCCCACTGCGAGGAGCATGGCTGGCCGCTACTCGTGCAGGGCGAGCAGCTGGATAGACGACGCATGCTCGATGCGTTCAAGAGCAAGATAGGCAGCGTGCTCTTTGGCACGGAGAGCTTCTGGACAGGAGTCGATGTCCCCGGTGAGGCTCTCAGCAACGTCATCATCACCAAGATCCCCTTCGAATCCCCCTCCAATCCGCTCACTGAGGCGCGCTGCGAGGCGATCACCGCACGCGGGGGCAAGCCCTTCTTTGACTACACCCTCCCCGAGGCCTTGCTGAAGTTCCGTCAGGGTGTGGGACGTCTCATCCGCTCAAAGAGCGACCGCGGCATGGTTGTGCTGCTTGACTCACGCATCACGGGCAAGAGCTATGGTGCCGCCTTTATGCTCGCCATGCCCCCCGAGGCACGCCGCGAATTCCTTGACTCCTTGCCTCCCCTGTGAGGTGGTGCCCAAGTTCTTCCAAATAGAAGGGAAAGTACAGGAGCCACAATAGTGCAAGGTGCCTCGTGAAGCGATTTTCTGCATTCACTTATTGAGGATGGCAAGGATTTAGATGCTTTTTATCCAATTAAAGAAAAAATATAATTGACTGGTAATGTATAGATAGCACTGATGAATACCCAGAAAATTGATAGGTATATCTGGATTTCTACAATGGAGAAATAGATCATCGCTGAGGATAGTAGCAGCAAATTGATCAATAATATCAGCATTGCAGAAAAATAAATCCCTCTCCTAGAGAGGTCTGGCTGCTGAAAAGGGTGGCATTCGAACAGCCAATAGACGTGAAATGCAGCCCAAAACCCTATTCCTCCAAATAGAAAAAAACTTGTCACATTAGAAAATAGCAGCTCCACGATCCCCATGAAGATGATCCAGAGAATCATGTATAGTGGGATAAAATAGGGGGCGAGTGTGATAAAGCTATTATTCTTTGAGCTAAGGACGTGCCCACCAGTCCTCGACACCCTGAACTCATGTACACGCGCTAAGCACATCCACGTGGCGATCGCATGCGCTGCCTCGTGTCCAAATACATAAATGACATAGTGACATGTTCTGATGGAGCTTATCCGTGTGATTAAAAAATAAACAATTGCCCCGAGCAAGGTATAATGTAGTGCGCTATTATATAGTAAATTGTAAAGAGTATATTCCTTGTTGCTATTGTATAATATAAACCCTATAGTCAAGGCCAATGCGATATTGAGCGGCATGAGCAGGACGAAAGAAAGAATAGGTCGTAAAAAGTTCATATTAAGAAAAAATAAAGCTCCCAAGAATCAAAGTTTGAGATTGTAGCACAAAGAGGTGTTCATGTACAGGTCAAAATTGGGAGTTGACAAGAGCGGGTATTCTGCTAATCTGAAGGGTTATGAATTTTCTCATTTCTCATGTTCATGGTAACCTTTGCGCAGATTTCTCTTTGCGCTGCCCCAAGATGTGTATGCGGCTCAGCCAGATCATGCGTGAGCAGTCGCTAGAGGAGCACCACGACCTGCTGGCGCAGGCTGTGCGTCTGAGGCTTGTTAATAGTAGAGGTGATCGCGCGCTGCACTGGGTGACGCGATCGGGTGATCTGGAGCTCGCATGCTTCGTGTTAGCGCAGGGAGGAGACGTCCATGCGCGTAATGTCGCGGGGCATAGTGTCGTGCACGAGGCGGCAAAGGCGGGGCAGACGGAGCTGCTGCGCCTCTATATCAAGGCGGGTGGGGCTATTGATCTCCCCAATAGGCAGGGGGATAGACCTATCCATCTAGCCGCGTCAGCGGGGCACACAGCGGCGGTGGAGCTGCTGCTCGATGCGGGCTGCTCCATTGAGAGTCGCGGCGCCTGTGATCACCGTGCTCTGCATGCCGCCGCAGGGGGGAATCATGTCGATACGCTGCGCCTGCTGCTGGCGCGCGGGGCTGATATCCATGCGCTGAATAAATTCAACAAAAGCGCACTCCAGTACGCGCTGTGGTCCTGTGCGGCAGAGGCTGCGTGCTTTTTACTGGAGAAGGGGGCGCAGCCATGGGAGACGGATTACTTTGCCTATCCTCCCTATTATGAAAACTACCTCAAGAGCCTCTGCCTGCTCGACCTCGTGCTGAGGCACGGCGCGAGCGTTGACGTGCGAGGGATGGAGAGCAGCACGCCTCTGGGGGCAGCGATCTGTGAGGGGGATGTCGATGGCGTGCGGCAGCTCGTGGAGGGGGGCTGCGATTTGGCGGCGGCTGCTTTCTGCCAGCGTCCGCCGCTCGAGCTCGCAATTGAGTGCCGCCGAGGCGAGATCGCGCGCTACCTGATCTCGACGGGGAGAGCCCCCTTGACCGCCGCGGTGATGCTCGCGGCCGCATTCTGGGGTGACATCGCACTCATCCGAGAGCTCATGGCAGCGGGAGGGGACGTGCATGCTCTCGGAGATCAATGCTGGTCGTTGCTACATGCGGCGGCGCGTCGAGGGGATGAGCAGATGTTTCTCTTCCTGCGTGAGCAGGGTGTTGCCTGTTCTGCTGAGATGCATGCGGGGCTGCTTCATGCTGCTATCTGTGGAGGGGCTGAGAATTGGGGCATGCTGCGTTTCCTCGTCGCTCAAGGGGTCGATATCAATGCGCGGCGGAGGGGGGAAGGCACGCTGCTCATTGATGCTCCTCCTTGGGTGAGCGTGGCACAGCTGCGCGAGATGATCGCATGGGGTGCGGATATCCACGTCGTTGATGAGTATGGTGCTGGAGCTCTGCATCATGAGGCGCGGCTGGGAGATCTCGCACGCGTGCGCTTCTTCGTCGAGCTGGGCTGCGATTTCAGAGCAAAGGCGTGCTACATGGGCTCTCCTATCGACATCGCCCGATTGCGCAAGAGGTGGGATGTCGTCGCCTATCTCGAATCTCTTCTCTGAAGGAGGCGTTTGACGAAGTTTCGAATATGAACCAATGGCTTAAAGAATTGGAAGTGGAAGAGT
>CAYJID010000076.1:0-8958 GCA_964370135.1 uncultured Akkermansia sp.
GGTGCTCATTTTCGAAATTTGCAATTTCTGAAAACTAATTTTGCAAGGTCCCCTTTAGGGGGCAGGGGGGGGCAGCTCTCAAATTTGTCGTGCAATTCGTGAAAAATCCAATTCTAAAATCATCTCAAAATCTTACCTCGCGAGAAAGAGAAGCCCCCTTTAGAATGACGAGAAGTCCCCTTTAGGGAACCTTGCTAAATTAGCAGCTTCGGATTTTGCTGGCAGTTTGGATGAGAATTTGCGGCGTTTGGGCGCGCATAGCGAGCTATGTAAGCCCAAAAAGCCGCGAATTCTCGCCAAAATGCTGCAAAAGACGTGCTGTGTCGCTCATTTTCGAAATCTACAATTTCCCAGAACTAATTTTGCAAGCTTTCCTTTAGAAGAGAGGGATACTATTATGGAATAAGACTTTAAAGTTCAGGATGCATTGAGCTTTTAAAAGCACGCTTCTGTGCGCTCGCTATTTGGGACATGTGCGTAATTTAAAAAAAACATGACACAAAAAACTTGCATATGACATAAAACTACCCTATAGTTAGCTCAGCCTAATTCACGGCGATTTTTTTAACCTTCAAGGTTAGTTGAATCTAACTAACAAAAACGCCACATATTCTCAACATATGAAAACATCCCAACTCATCACACTCGCCGCTATGGTGCTCAGCACAGGTGCCGCAGTCGCCGCTGACGTCAAGCCAGAAGTCACCAAGGCACTCACCACCTACACCGACGACTTTGTCGTGCCCACCTACAGCGCCATGGCAACGGGTGCCGTCGAGCTCGTCAAGGCTACTGAAGCCCTCGTAGCCAAATCGACGAACACCAATATCGGCAAGGTAGTCGCTGCTTACAAAAAGACACGTACCCCATGGGAACAGAGCGAATCCTTCCTCTTCGGCCCTGCTGAGTACGCCAACCTCGACCCCAAGCTCGACTCTTGGCCACTCGATCAGGTGCAGCTTGACACCTTCCTCATGGTGGTTGCCTCCGGTAAGATCAAGGTTGACGCCGCCTACGTCAGCGGCAGCCTCGGCGCCGCCCTCCGTGGCTTCCACGCCGCTGAGTATCTCCTCTTCCGCGACGGCAAGGTACGCACATCCAATATGATCACCAGAGCTGAGCGCAACTACCTCGCCGCCGTCGCTCGCGTGATCGCAGAAGACGCCATCCAGCTCGAAGCTCTCTGGGCAGGATACGACTCCCTCAGCGCCGACAAGAAAGCCATCCTCGAAGCCGCTGAAATCGAAAAAGACGGCTCCTACGCCGCCGAGCTCAAGGGTGCTGGCACAGCAGGTAGCCGCTACGAAACCCAGCAGGACGCCATCGAAGAAATCTTCACCGGCTGCGCTGACATCGTCACCGAACTCGCAGGACCCAAGTTCGGCGAACCCTTCGAAGCACAGGACGCCAAGCTCTTCGAATCCTGGTACAGCCACACCTCGCTCGTCGATACACGTGACAACGTGATCAGCGTGCAGAAGGCCTACGGCGCCCTCTCCCCCCTCGTCGCTGCCAAGGACCAGGCCGCTGACGCCGCCGTCAAGGCCGCCTTCACGAAGGTCTTCGCCTGCATGGACGCCTTCAAGAAGCCACTCGCTAAGAGCCTCGGTGAGAAGAAACTCTTCGCCAACGTCATCGCCGCTTGCGAAGAACTCAACACCGCCATGGGCAAGGCACAAGAAGTTTTACTTGGTAAATAATCCTCATTCAATATCAAGTTGAAAGAAACATTGCCTGTGAGGTCGGTACGCCTCGCAGGCAATGCATTGCATTTTAGCACTACTGTTACATGAGTCACGTCTCCCTGATCGCTGGAAGCATCCTCTGTGGTGTCGCGGGAATATTCACTTATTACTATTTCGAGAATCAAGCATTCGCTATCACGCATGAGCCTCTGAAGGCCACCGCGGGAGGTGCCTCCTTGTTCATCCCCGACTCGGCGACACAAATCAAGGACCTGAAGCACCCCTTCCTCAGCAGCAGTGTGCTCAAATCGCCCAAGCCCTCTGATCAGGTCACCTTTGACGACATACGCCCCGAGGCCATCACCGCCAGCTGCATCAGCTGCCATGTCAACAACGACATCGACCTGACTCCACCCGCCCTCCTCACCGCCGAGGGCAAGCCTGGCCCCGCCTACTACCTCGGAGGCGAGCAGGGCACCGTCTTCATCCGCACGACCAAAGCCTTTGAACAACCCAGCCCCGCCATCGTCGACGCGGGCTTGGAGGAAGAATTCCTCCTCGGAGAAGCCATCTTTGAAGGCACCTACGTCGCCGACCGCAACGTCCCCTTCGGCGGCCTCGGCCCCACCTACATGAAATCCTCCTGCGTCGCCTGCCACCCTGGTTACGGACGCGGGAAGCGCACGAAAAACTTTAACGAAGAATACGGCAACGGCTACATTGCCTTCATCCATCACCCCGACGGCACCCCCGTCAAGGGCTACACCCCCATGCTGCAAACCAAGGCCATCCCCCCCTACAAGCCCTACGTCGAGGGCATTGAGATCACATGGCACGAGTTCAAAGACAAGCATGGCAACCGCTACCCCGACGGCACCCCCTACAACAAGGGCAAGAAAACCGAAGGCAGCCTCATCTACCCCACCGCCGACGTCATCAAGCCCCTGCTGCCCCTGCCTGACGACTACCGCGTCTCCATCGAATCCACCATCGGCATCTACGGCACAGGCCTCCTCGACGCCATCCCCGATGCCGCCATCCTCGAGGAGCACCGCCGCCAGCACGCGACCACGGGACCCGTCAAGGGAATCCACGGAAAATGGATAGCCGAGCCCCACCTCGGAGGCGAGAAACGCCTCGGACGCTTCACATGGCACTGCACCCGCGCCACGCTCGAGAACGGCCCGGGCTCCAATGGCCTCTGGAACACGCAGGGCATCACACGCGCCGACCGCCGCGAGCTCTATCAAACTAAAGAATGGGTGGACAAGCAGCGCGAGCTCGGACTCGACGTGAGCAAGCTCATCGAGGAGCAGCCCATCGAGATGCCCCAGAGCGAGTATGACAACTTCATGATCTGGCACCGCGGCCTCGCCGTCCCCGCTGCGCGCAACCTCGACGATCCACAGGTACAGAATGGACAGCGCCTCTTCAATGAAATAGGCTGCGCCAGCTGCCACAAGCCCGAGTGGAAGACAGGCGAGTACGCCCCCGTCCCCGCCTATGCCAACCAAATCATCCGCCCCTACACCGACCTGCTCATGCACGACATGGGTGAGGAGAATCGCGGCATGGTGCGCACCTACCGCACGCCTCCTCTCTGGGGACGCGGCCTCATGAAGCGCGCCGCCGACCACACCGACATGTTCCACGACCTGCGTGCCCGCGACTTCGAAGAAGCCATCCTCTGGCACTTCGGCGAGTCCGAGTTCGCCCGTGAAGCCTTCCGCAACCTCAGCGCCGAGCAGCGCGCCGACCTCATCAAATTCCTCAAAGCACTGTAAAATAAATTTATGAAAGCCATGACCCAAGGCGTGTTGAGTGCCTCGCCCGCCTACGATGCCTGCCGCATCGAGTACTCCCACTTCTCGCTGCCAGACTCCCCTCTGGAGGAGTGGATGCTCCAGCTCCACGTGCGCGACCGCAGCCAGAGCTTTGAGGCGCAGCTGTCCTGCCTGCTCGACGGATACGCCCAGTTCTGCGCGGATCATACCGATGCCCAGCCCGTCTTCCTGCGCGTCTTCATGAGCGACGCGGCGAATCAAGAGGCACGCGTGCGCGAGCAGCTCGCCCCCCTCAACGGCGCGCTCTCGCTGATCGAGCAGCCCCCGCTGGATGGCAGCAAGCTCTCCCTCTGGGTCTACCTCCAGAGTGGAGCCGCGTGGATCTACGACGCGCAGACGGGAGACGCCAGCTGCCAGCAGGACATGCTCCAGCATCTCTGGACAGGCTCTGCGCGCCGCTACGAGGGCAACGCCCATGAGCAGTGCCTCAGCCTCTTTGAAGAATACAGCGAGCAGCTCGAATCACGCGGCGGCTCCCTCTACGCGCATGCCATCCGCACCTGGCTACTCGTGCAGAATGTGGATGTGAACTACGCAGGCGTTGTCACAGGCCGCAACGAACATTTTGACGTGAAAGGACTCGTGCCCGGTGACCACTTCATCAGCAGCACCGGCATCCAAGGCCGCAGCGACGACCACCGCTCCCTCGTCCAGCTCGACACCTACTCCCTGCTCGGCGTCGATGCGAGCCGCGTCCAGTTCCTCTACGCGCCCGACTACCTCGACCCCACGCATGACTACGGCGTGCGCTTTGAGCGCGGCACCGCCGTCCACTACGACGACCGCAGCGTCTGCTTCATCTCAGGCACCGCCAGCATTGACAATACTGGAGCCGTCGTCCACGTCGGCGACATCGAGGCACAGTGCGAGCGCATGTGGCAGAATGTCGACGCCCTGCTCGCCGAGGCAGGAGCCAGCATGGATGATAGCATGCAGATGATCATCTACCTGCGCGACATCGCCGACTATGAGCTCATCAAGCAGAAATTTGACACCCGCTTCCCCACCGTGCCCCGCGTCATCGTCCTCGCCCCCGTCTGCCGCCCCACATGGCTCATCGAGATGGAGTGCATCACCGTACACGCCAAGCAAGCAAGCTCCTACACATCGACTGACTCTTGAAAACTCTGCTCCTACGACTCATCCAGATCCTCCTCCTGGTCGGACTGGGCTTCTACTCCCTCTTCGTCGGTGTCTTTGAGATCCCGCTCGACGAGGTCTTTGACTCCGAGTCCATCTACCAAGAAATCCTGCTCGTCAGCCGCCTCCCACGCCTGCTGAGCATCCTCATCGCCGGCAGCAGCCTCGCCATCGCGGGACTCATCATGCAGTGCATCACCTGCAACCGCTTCGTCTCGCCGACCACGGCGGGCACCATGGAGTGGAGCAAGCTGGGCATCATGGTCGCCATCCTCTACTTCCCCGATGCCTCGCCCATGCTGCGCATCGCCGCCGCCTTCGTCGTCTCCCTCATCGGCACAGGCGTCTTCCTCTACATCATCAACCGCATCCAGAGCCGCAGCATCATCCTCGTCCCCCTCGTCGGCATCATGCTCGGGGCCCTCGTCAGCGCGGTAGCCAGCTACCTCGCCTACGAATACGACGTCGTGCAGAATGTCTCCTCATGGCTGCAAGGCAGCTTTGCCCTCGTGATTGAAGGGAACTATGAGATCCTCTACAACAGCGTGCCCTTCATGCTGCTCGCCTACTTCTACGCCGACCGATTCACCATCGCCGGCATGGGACGCGGCATCACCGTGACTCTGGGGCTCAACCATGCGAACATCGTGCGCATCGGCCTCGTCATCGTCGCCATCACCACCGCGACGAGCATCGTCGCCGTCGGACACATCCCCTTCATCGGACTCATTGTGCCCAACCTCGTGAGCATGCTGCGCGGCGACTCGGTGAAGAACACCCTCTTTGACACCGCGTGGCTCGGCGCCATGCTCGTGCTCGTCTGCGACCTCGCGGGACGCCTGCTCATCATGCCCTACGAGATCCCCGTCGGCGTCATCCTCAGCGTCATCGGCAGCGTCATCTTCCTGCTCATGCTCTTCAATAAGAGAACTTATGCCTAATAGCCTATGATGGAATTTTTCAATAGTAACCGCCACGCGCGCCTGATATTCAGCATCTTTGCTGCCGTCTGCCTCGTGCTCGCCCTCATCTACCTCTTCCAAGGCGTCACCGAGGAGACGTGGGACTACAACATCCCGCGCCGTCTGAAGATCATCGCCGCCATCCTGCTCGTCAGCGTCGCCGTCGGACTCTCGTCTGTCATCTTCCAGACCGTCACCAGCAACCACATCCTCACCCCCAGCATCATGGGACTGGATCATCTCTACATCTTCCTCCAGACCATGGTCATCTACCTCTGGGGAGCCACGGAGCTCGTCCTGATGGACAGCACCACGCAGTTCCTCGCGACACTCGGACTGATGATCGTCGCCTCGGGAGGGATATTTGTACTGATGTTCAAGGGGATCGGGCATAGCATCTACTACATCGTGCTCATCGGCATCGTCTTCGGCATCGCCTTTGACGGGCTCGCCAGCTTCATGCAGGTGCTCATTGATCCCAATGAGTTCGCCATGCTGGAGGGGCGCATGTTCGCCAGCTTCAACCGCGTCAACGTCAAGCTGCTCGGCATCGCTTGGGCACTCGTCGCGCTCACAGGAGCATGGGTCATCTGGGATCTGAAGAAATACGACGTCCTCTCGCTGGGCCGCTCGAACGCCATCACACTCGGGGTGAACTACCAATGGCTGGTCCTCAAGTCCCTGCTCGCCATCTCCGTGCTCACCGCCGCCTCCACCGTCATGGTCGGTCCCATCACCTTCCTCGGCATCCTCATCGTGAGCCTCGCGCGCCTCATCTTCCCCACCTACCGCCACCACATCCTCGTGCCTGGCACCATCCTCGTCGGCATCGTCATGCTCCTCTGCGGCATGCTCGTCACCGAGCGACTGCTCAACTTCACCGTCCCGCTCAGCGTCATCATCAACCTCACGGGCGGGCTCGTCTTCATCATCATGATACTCAAAACGAAGAGAATATGATTTCTTTAGATAAAATCACCAAGACCTACCACGACACCCGCGTCCTCGACGACGTGAGCCTCACCCTGCCCACGCAGCAAGTCGTCGCCTTCATCGGCAGCAACGGCGCGGGCAAGAGCACCATCCTCAACATCGTCAGCCGCCTGCTGCCTGCGAACGAAGGCCGCATCATCATCGACGAGAAAGAACTCAGCCAGTGGGATAATAAGGAGCTGGCGAAGACCCTCACCATCCTCGGCCAGAGCCTGCACACCCCCGCGCGCCTCACCGTTGAGGAGCTCGTACGCTTTGGCCGCTTCCCCCACTCGGCGGGGAGACTCGATGAGCAAGACCTCGCCATCGTCCGCGACGCCATCGCTTACACGGGTATTGAGTCTCTCAAAGACCGCTACCTCGATGAGCTCTCGGGCGGTGAGCGACAGATCGCCTACATCGCCATGGCCATCGCGCAGGACACCCAATACATCCTCCTCGATGAGCCACTCAACAACCTCGACATGAGCCGCTCCGCGCGCGTCATGAAGCTCCTCAAGACCCTCGTCGAGGAGAAAGGCAAGACCATCTACATCGTCATCCACGACATCAATTTCGTCTCCTTTTACGCTGACTACGTCGTCGCCCTCAAGAAAGGTATTCTCAAGCACCACGGCACCATCGAGCAAATCATCACCCCCGAAGTCATGAAAGATATTTATGATATCGACATCCGCATCGAAGACTACGACGGGAAAAAACTCTGTATCTACTACATCTGACATCTTCAACATCCCCATAAATAATCTAAAACCACAACACACACACAACATGAAAAAAATCGTATCCTACCTCAGCATTGCGGCTCTCGCCCTCGGCGGCAGCATGACGAGCCTCGCACAAGAAAAAATTGATGCCACCCACCTCCACGGCACCGTGAGCATCCCCAAGAACCCCAAGAAAGTCGTCGTCATGGACTTCTCCGTGCTCGACAACATGATGAGCCTCGGAGCAGAAGCCGAAATGGCACTGCCCAAGAAACTCATGCCTGACTACTTGGCGAAGTACCGTGATGGGAAGTACCTCGACCTCGGCGCGATGAAGGAATTCAACCTTGAAACCGTCAATGCGTTCAAGCCTGAGCTCATCATCATCTCTACGCGTCAGAGTGATCATTATGAAGAACTCTCCAAGATCGCGCCTGTCTACGTCGTTGACCGCATGGCCAAAGACCAGATGGCTGAGGCGAAGAAGAACATCGCCATGATTGGCAAGATCTTCGGCAAAGATGCGGAAGCCGCCAAGGCACTCGCTGAGCTCGACGCCACCCTCGCAGCTGCGACGGAAGCGGCATCCAAGAGCGGTAAGAAAGCCCTCTTCATCATGGTGAATGATGGCAAGATCAGCGTCTTTGGTTCGAAGAGCCGCTTTGCCTCGCTGCCCTTTGACTCCATGGGCGTGGGACAATCTGATCCTGCTATCAAGCCTGACAAATACGGGCAGCTCGTCAATTATGAGTACATCGCTGTCAAGAACCCTGACATCATCTATATCCTTGACCGCAGCAAGGCCATCGGTGAGCAGGCGGGATCGAGCAAGCTGCTTGCTAATCCGCTGGTGAAAAACACCAAGGCCGTGAAGAACGGAGCCGTTGTCATGCTTGACCCTGCGCTCTGGTACATTACAGGCTCGGGCATCCAGTCGCTCAAGACCATGATCTCGCAGATCGCGAAGGGAATCCAATAAGATCTTCTACCCGCAACATCATAGCGTTATATCCTCCTCTCAACCTCTGTGCTGGGGGGAGGATTTCTGCGAGAAGCGGTAGCATAACCCAGCCGCGACACATCAATAGATTCTTAAGATCTAGATCTTAAGCGATCTCCGGCGATCGTTCGCCGGCGGGTCCGGGCAGAGCCCGGCAGGGTCAAGGGACAGAGTCCCTTGCGGGTCTGGGCAGAGCCCAGCAGGGTGTGGGACACATGTTGCACTGCAACATGAGACGACGAAAGGGCAGGACACCTCCTGCCCGTCCGAGCGTAGCGAGGTGAGGAGGATCGCGCCTCTTGTCCACCGTCGCAAACGCGAAGCGCAAACGGTGGTGACGCAACATCGGCCTGCGTACTAGAAGGAAAGGGAAGTATCAAGTCGCAATCCGGCATAAACTCGCTCCGCTCGCCCCTGCGGGGACTTTATTCCGTTTGCTCCTTGACACTCCCCTTTCCTTCTAGTCGATAGCATGTACTTCCTTTTGTTGAATGAAAAATAAGATTTTTCACCCAACAAAAGAAAGCTTTGGTATGTTTTAACATCTCCAAAAAAATCCTCCCCAATCCTCTCCAATCCTCTCCAATCCTCTCCAATCCTCTCCAATCCTCTCCAATCCTCTCCAAT
>CAYJID010000076.1:9058-9165 GCA_964370135.1 uncultured Akkermansia sp.
CCCTATCCCACACACATCACAAAAATGAAAACCCTCCAATCCCTCATCACCATCCTAGCCCTCGCGCTACTCACCCTGCTCCCCAGCCTCCACGCCGAGAGCATCAC
>CAYJID010000077.1:0-8912 GCA_964370135.1 uncultured Akkermansia sp.
TGAACCAAAAGGCCATCATGTACATCGACTCCGACCGCCTCGGCTCCACCTACGAGATCGTAGAACTCCCCGAAGAGCTCAAGGAAAAGGCAGCTGATGCCCTCCAGATGCTCAAGGAAAAGGTCGCCAATGTCGACGAGCAGCTCGAAGAACTCTTCCTCATGGAAGAAGAAATCGACGCTCCTACGCTCAAGGCCGCCATCCGTCGCGCCACGATTGCCAACAAGTTCATCGGTGTAGCCGGTGGCTCCGCATTCAAGAACAAGGGCGTTCAGGCTCTCCTTGATGCCGTTGTTGACTATCTCCCCTCCCCCGTCGAAGCCAAGCTCGCCGAAGTCACCTCCACCATTCCTAATGGCGTTGATGAGAACGGTTATGACACCTTCGATACCGAGACCATCTCCCCCTCTGACGAAGACAAGCCCGTCGCGCTTGCATTCAAGCTCTGGGCTGACAAGTTCGTCGGTTCGCTCGTCTTCATCCGCGTCTACACAGGCGTTATCCGCAAGGGTGACACCGTCTACAATCCTCGTACACGCAAGAAGGAACGCGTCGGTCGTCTCCTCCAGATCCAGGCGAATGTCCACACGGACGTCGACGCTGTCTACTCTGGTGACATCGCGGCCATCGTCGGTCTGAAGAACGCTACCACGGGTGACACACTCGCAATGGACGGCTACGACTACACGCTCGAGCCTCCCACCTTCCCTGAGACCGTTATCTCGATGGCAGTCGAGCCCCTCACAAAGGGTGACCAGGAAAAGATGTCCAACGCACTCCAGCGCCTCTCGGCCGAGGACCCCACCTTCCGCGTCTCTACAGACGAAGAAACAGGTCAGACCATCATCGCTGGTATGGGTGAGCTCCACCTCGACATCATCGTCGACCGTCTCCGCCGCGAGTTCAAGGTAGAAGCCAACACAGGCAAGCCTCAGATCGCCTACCGCGAAACCATCACCAAGGGTGCCGAGCGCGTCCAGGGCAAGCTCGTCAAGCAGTCCGGTGGTCGTGGTCAGTACGGTGACGTCGTCATCGCTATGCGCCCCGGTGAGCGTGGTGCAGGTCTCAAGATCGCCAACAAAGTCGTCGGTGGTGCTATTCCTCGCGAATACATGAACGCCGTCAATGCTGGTCTCGCTGAGGCTATGACCTCCGGTGTCGTCGCTGGTTACCCTGTAGAAGACGTCGAAGTAGACGTCATCGACGGCTCCTACCACGAAGTTGACTCCAACGAAAACGCCTTCAAGATGGCTGCTATCTTCGCGATGAAGAACGCATTTGCCAAGTGCGCCCCCGTGCTGCTTGAGCCCATCATGAGCGTAGAAGTCAGCACTCCCTCCGAGAACCAAGGCGACATCATGGGGGATCTCAACCGCCGCCGCTCCGCTGTCAACAACATGGAGCACAAGGGCACAGACTGCATTCTCTCCGTGAGCGTGCCTCTGTCCGAAATGTTCGGTTACTCCACCGACATCCGTACCCTTTCCAAGGGTCTGGCCTCCTACTCCATGGAGCCTTCTCACTTCGAACAAGTACCCCCCAACCTCGTCGCACAGATCGTCAAGGCCCGTGGTGGTAGCAAATAATGAACCCCTTTATCAACCTACAATAAACATACCGCACGTTCATGCAAAGTCCCAAAATCCGCATTCGCCTCCGTGCATTCGATAGCCGCGCTATCGACCGCTCCGCTTCGGAGATCGTCGAGACCGCCAAGCGCACGGGTGCCAAAGTCGCTGGACCGATTCCTTTGCCTACTCGTATCGAGAAGTTCTCTGTGAACCGCTCGGTCCATGTTAACAAGAAATCTGCCGATCAGTTCGAAATCCGTACCCACAAGCGTTTGCTCGATATCATTGAGCCAACATCCCGCACCGTAGAAGAGCTCAAGAAGCTCAATCTGCCTGCAGGCGTGGACATCACGATTAAGATCTAAGCCGCGTCCGAATCATCAATAACGAAGCTTTAACTCAGATTTTATAATAACATGTCTCTAGGTTTAATTGGCAAGAAAGTCGGCATGACCCGCGTTTTCAATCAGGAAACAGGCGCCATGATCCCCGTCACTGTCATCAACGTGGCCGATAACACATACGGCCAGATCAAAACTTCCGAAAAGGACGGCTACACCGCTGTACAGGTTGCTTTCGACGCTCAGAAAGAAAGCCGCCTCACCAAGCCCGTAGCAGGTCATTTCAAGAAGCTCGGCATCGCCCCCGCAAAGCTCCTCAAGGAGTTCCGCGTGAGCGCTGCTGACCTCCCCGCCGAAGGTGCTGCTCACCCTGGTGTCGAACTCTTCACCGCTGGTGCATGGGTAGACGTCATTGGCACATCCAAGGGCAAGGGCTTCCAGGGTGTTATGCGTCGTCATAACTTCCACGGCTCTCCCCAGACGCACGGTTCCATGATGCATCGCCGCTCTGGTGCGGTTGGCGCATGTGCGACACCATCCCGCGTTTGGAAGGGTCAGAAGATGCCCGGTCATCAAGGCAATGTCCGCCGTACGGTACAAAACCTCAAGGTCGTCCAAGTACGCCCCGAAGACAAGGTCATCCTCGTCTCCGGTCCCGTCCCAGGCGCCAAGGGCTCGTACGTCGTCATCCGCCCTGCCAAGAAAAAAGTTGGCAAATAAATATATACGAACTATAGGAAATCCTATCTATGTCCGCAACTGAATTCACAATTGAGGCTGCTACTGCCGCGAGTATCGTGACAGTAGGTCCCGAGAAAGGCAGCCAAGCCGTTCACGATCTCGTTGTCGCCATGCGCGCCAACCGTCGTAGTGGCTCCGCCAACACGAAGACCCGCGGCGAAGTCGCCGGTTCCAACCGCAAGATCTATCGCCAAAAAGGTACAGGTAACGCCCGTCACGGCGACCACCAGAGCCCCATCTTCGTGGGTGGTGGTGTCGTGTTTGGCCCCCGTCCTCGCGACTACAGCAAGAAGGTCAACAAGAGCACGCGCAAGCTTGCACTTCGCCGCGTCCTCGGAGATATCATCTCTGGGGGCAAGGTAGCCACCACCGAGAGCTTTGCAATCGCTGATGGCAAGACCAAGAGCTTCATCTCCGCTGTAGCCTCCCTCACTGACGCGCCTAAGGTACTCATCGTAGCCGCTTCATTCGACGAAATGACATACCGTGCAGCACGCAACGTCGGCAACGTCCGACTCATCACCGCTGCTGAGGTCAATGTAGAACAACTCCTGGGTGCCAAGAAAGTCATCCTCGTAGACTCCGCCCTCGAAACAATCGCTAACCGTACGAACTAACATGAAAAATATCCACGACATTATCAAGAAGCCCCGCGTTTCTGAAAAGGCCACCATTCTTCATGAACAGTCAGGCGAGCTCGTATTCGAAGTAGCCGTCAAGGCCAACAAGATCGAGATCAAGCAGGCCATCGAGAAGGCATTTGGAAAGAAGGTCGCCAGCGTCCGCACAGCCAACTATGATGGCAAGCTGCGCCGCAAGCGCACCTCCGCCGAAGGTAGAACCCCCGCATGGAAGAAGGCCTACGTCCGTCTTGCTGCAGGTGAAACCCTCGATCTCGTCTAATTCCGCATTGGAACACCTCAATTTGTAAGCTACTATGTCCCTCAAGTCATTCAAGCCTACCACTCCCTCAAACCGCTACAAGGTGCTGCCTGCCTTCGACGAAATCACGAAGAGCAAGCCCGAAAAGAGCCTCCTGAAGCCCCTGCACAAGAGTGGTGGTCGTAACAACAACGGTCGCATCACGACACGCCACATCGGTGGCGGTCACAAGCGTCACTATCGTCTCGTCGACTTCCTGCGCAGCAAGCAGGAAGAAGCAACCGTCCTCGGCATCGAATACGATCCGAACCGTACTTGCCGCATCGCGCTCATCCAGTACACAGACGGTGCCAAGAGCTACATCCTCGCTCCAGTCGGTCTGACCGTCGGTCAGAAAGTCCAGAGCGGCACCACCGTTGCCCCCAAAGTAGGCAACGCCATGCCCCTCAAGAACGTCCCCCTCGGTACAGCTATCCACAACATCGAGATCCGCCCTGGATCCGGTGGCAAGATCGCACGCTCCGCAGGACAGCAGGCCATCCTCTCCAACCGCGACGGTGAATACGCCCTCGTCAAGATGCCCTCCGGAGAAATCCGCAAGCTTCGCGTCGAGTGCCTCTGCACCATCGGCCAGGTCGGCAACACCCAGCACATGAACGAATCCTCCGGCAAGGCAGGTCGCTCCCGCTGGAAGGGTATTCGTCCTACCGTACGCGGTATGTGTATGAACCCCGTCGATCACCCCAACGGTGGTGGTGAAGGTAAGTCCAAGTCCGGTGGTGGTCGCCAGCACTTGAAGTCCCCCTGGGGACATGTCAAGGGCCAGAAGACACGCCGTCTCCGCAAGCCCTCCGACGCCTTCATCGTACAGCGTCGTAAGAGCAAGTAATAGTCACACCAAAAATCTAATATTTATATTATGGGACGTTCCCTCAAAAAAGGACCATTCGTGAGCCAGTCGCTGCTCGACAAAGTCGACGCACAGCTCGAAAGCGGAGACCGCAAGCCGATCAAGACCTGGAGTCGCGCCTCCATGGTAATCCCCGACTTCGTCGGACTCACCTTCCTCGTCCACACAGGCAAGAGCTTTGCTACTGTCTATGTGACCGAGAACATGGTGGGCCACAAGCTCGGTGAATTCGCCCCCACCCGTACCTTCAAGGCACACGGTGGTATTGGCAAGAAGTAATCACTAAGTAACACCAACACATTAATCACGATGAACCGTTTCTACACCATTACAGTACTCAGCCTCATGCAGCTCTGCATCGGCTCCGCGTACGGTGTAGAGACTGGGACATCGGGTTCGGAAAGCAAGATCGCACAACTCGAACGACAGCTCGCTGTCCTCCGAGAAAGCTACGCCCTCGCCCGCCAAGACGCGGCTGAAGCCCGTAGCCAGATGAACGAAATCACCAAGCGCCTCGACGCGCTCGGTGGAGCCGCCCTCGGACAGGGCGAAGAACGCCTCATCGAAACGGTCGCCCAACTCGAAGCCGCCCGCACCGAGCTAGAGCAGCTGCGCAAGCAAGCCCTCCACCTCAGTGGCACGGTCGAAGCCTACAGTCAGGCCGCCCTCGTCGAAGACCCCGAGGCCACCCTCGCCCTCGAAGCCGCCCTCCGCGAGCTCGAAGTAGCCCTCGGCTACCGCGCCGCTCCCAAGAGTGCCCTGAGCGGCAGTCTGAACAACTCGAATGTCGTCAGCATCGACAGCGAGTCTGGACTGCTCGTCATCAACGCAGGCCGCGAAGCGAAAGTCAAAGTGGGCATGCCCATGGAGATCTCGCGCGGCGACCAAGCCATCGCGCATGCGATCGTCACCGACGTACGAAAGAAAGTAGCAGGACTCCTCATCCAGAAGAGACTCAGCGACTCACTCGACGTCCAAGTCGGCGACAGCGTATCCATCAAAACCACCGAATAATACCTTCAAGAAAACCCATTACCATGGAAGTGAAATCAGTATACAAAAATGCTCGCATCTCTGCGAAGAAGATGCGTGACGTAGCAGCCGCCGTGCAAGGGATGAGCGTATCCCGCGCCACCGACGTGCTCAGCTACTCCCCCAAGAAGGGTGCCTACCTTCTCAACAAGACACTCAAGTCCGCTGTTGCCAACGCCGAGCACAACAATGGCCTCAACGCCGACGAGCTCGTCCTCAAGAGTGTGCGCGTTGACGAAGGCATCACCTACAGCCGCTCCATGCAGCGCGCCCGTGGCTCTGCCAACCGCATCCGCAAACGCACCGCACACATCACCGTCGTCCTCGCAAGCCCAGAGGCATAACATATCCTAACGAAAAGAACATAAGACTATGGGTCAAAAAGTAAATCCAATCGGCTTCCGTCTTGCCGTGACCAAAGACTGGCGTTCCAAGTGGTACGCCACAGGCAAGGATTATGCCGCTAAGCTCCACGAGGATCTCAAGATTCGCAAGTTCATCAAGGACTACACGCAGAGTCTCAACAAAGATCTCAAGGGTGCCACCGCCGCTATCTCCAGCATCGTCGTCGAACGCGCATGGAACAGCATCCGCGTCACCATCTCCACCGCACGTCCTGGTCTCGTCATCGGGCCCAAGGGTAAGAACATCGAAGAAATGACCGCCGCGCTTGCCAAACTCTGCAACAACACGCAGATCAAGCTCGACATCATGGAAATCCGCCAGCCTGAGCTCGACGCCCAGCTCGTCGCAGAAAACATCGCCACTCAGCTTGAGCGTCGTGTTTCCTTCCGCCGCGCCATGAAGCGCGCCGTGCAAGTCGCCATGGACTTCGGAGCCGAAGGCATCCGCGTCCGCTGTGGTGGCCGTCTCGGTGGAGCCGACATCGCCCGTGCTGAGCAATACCGCGAAGGCAAAGTGCCCCTTCAGACACTGCGTGCTCCCATCGAGTACGGCTTTGCAGAGGCCAACACCCTCTACGGCATCATCGGCATCAAGTGCTGGATCAACAAGCGTCCTGGTACTGGCAACGCCCCCCACGGAGGCGAGCGCCGTCAGCAGCGCCCCCGCCGCGACCGCGACAACCGTCGTGATTCCTAATATCTCAACCCGAAATTAACACAGAAGGAGAAATAAGCTATGCCTTTAATGCCCAAACGTATTAAGAATAATAACCGTAAGATGCACCGCGGCAACAGCGGCGGCAATGCAACGAGCGGTGATTATGTCGCCTTTGGCGACTTCGGATTGCAGGTACTCACCCGCGGCTGGATCACCAACAACCAGATCGAAGCCTGCCGTATCGCCATCAACCGCTACCTCCGTCGTAAAGGTCGCGTCTACATCCGCATCTTCCCCCACAAGTCCTTCACCAAGCGCCCCCCCGACACACGTATGGGTAAGGGTAAAGGTGGTGTCGAGGGCTGGGTAGCCGTCTGCCGTCCTGGCAACATCATGTTCGAAGTAGGTGGTGTCACCGAATCCCAAGCCCGCGAAGCACTCCGCCTCGCCTCCAACAAGCTTGGTATCCGTACACGCTTCGTCTATCGTCAGGGAGTCAAGCCCACCGCGTAACAGCAACCGCATCCAACTAGAACAACTGATATGCCAATTAAAAAAGCAAAAGACTTCCGCGGCATGCCCGCGAAGGAACTCGCAGCCCACATCCGTGGGCTTCGCGAAGAGTACTTCAACCTGCGCGTCCAGCAGGCCACCGGACTTCTCGAGAACAACCAGCGCCTTCGCATCGTACGTAAGGAAATCGCCCGTGCCCTCACCGTCCAATCGGCAGGTGAGACTACTGCTGATGCAGAATAATACGAACCCCAAAAGGAACTTTAATCAACCATGAGCGAAGAAACTACAACACAGCCTCAGGGCCTTCGTAAGAGCCGCATCGGTGTCGTCGTCTCCACCAAGATGAACAAGACAATCGTTGTTGAATACGTCGCCCGCGTCCCCCATCCCATCTTCAAGAAGATCGTTAAGAAGAGCAAGAAATTCTATGCTCACGACGAGAACGAGCAAGCACAGGTAGGAGACAAGGTCCGCATCAGCGAAACTCGCCCCCTTTCACGCCTCAAGCGCTGGAAGCTCGAAGAAATCATCAAACACTAAACAGCAGAAAGGATTATCTCACTATGCTCCAGATGGAATCCTCCATTCAAGTCGCTGACAACACCGGCGCACGCGTCGCCAAGATGATCGGCGTCCTTGGTAAGGCAACTGACCAAGCCCACATCGGTGACATCATCACCATCCACATCCGCGAATCCATCCCTACCGCTTCTATCAAGAAGGGTAGCGTGGTCAAGGCCGTTGTCGTCCGTACGGCAGCCCCTATCCGTCGCGATGATGGTTCTGTGCTCCGCTTCGACGGCAACGCCGTTGTTTGCATCGACAAGGACAACAACCCACGTGGTACCCGTATCTTCGGACCTGTGGCACGTGAACTCCGCGAAAAAGGCTTCATGAAGATCGTTTCCCTTGCACCTGAGGTGCTCTAAGAAACGCTCGGACAAAACCGACTTAGCAAACCGCGCTTCTCGCAAAGAGAAGCGCGGTTTTTGCGTGCAGCGATGCCGTAAGCGTGCTACTGCGCGATAGAGCAGAGAAGGAGAGCGGAGTAGTAAAACAGACATGCTTGACCCACCCGCAATCACTCAATGGATTCTTAAGGTCTCGACCTTAAGCGATCCCCGGCGATCGTTCGCCGGCGGGTGGAGGGCAGAGCCCTCCTAGGGTCAAGGGGCAACGCCCCTTGCGGGTCTGGGCAGAGCCCAGCAGGGTCAAGGGACAGCGTCCCTTGTAGGGTGAAGGGGCTAGCCCCTTCGGGCGCACCGCAGGTGTGCGCCCACAGCAGCAAGGAGGCGCAGCCTCCGTCGGGCGTCAGTGTCGCCAAACTCCACACGCCCGCGCAGCAAACCCAGCATGGCAGCCACAGCCTCCACTGACGCCCCCGACCATCCCCCGCGCGAAGCGCGGCAAGCTCCTACCGTCGCAAACGCGAAGCGTCATCCACCCAGCCCTATCCTTAATTTAGTCTTTACTCTTTAGTCTTTACTCTTTAGTCTTTGGGCTTTGGACTACCTTAGGCCGAGTCAGTCCAAGTCGAAAGGCACTGCTTTAATTACACAGACGAGGGGTAATGCTAGTAAACACGGTCTGCGTACTTTATTAGCAATAGCCCATCAAGTCGTAATCCAGCATAAACTCGCTTCGCTCGCCCCTACGGGGACTTTATATGGATTACTCCTTGACAGGCTATTGCTAATAAAGTTAAGAGCATGTACTTCCTTTTGTTGGGTGAAAAATAAGATTTTTCACCCAACAAAAGGAAGGTTTAATATGATGATGCAGTCCCCGCAGTTCCCGCTGTCCCCGCTGTCCCCGCTGTCCCCGCTGTCCCCGCTGTCCCCGCTGTCCCCGCTGTCC
>CAYJID010000078.1:0-8808 GCA_964370135.1 uncultured Akkermansia sp.
AATATGCGATAATCGCGCGTGATGTCCGAGTTACCAAAAGCATACGAACCGCAGACTGTGGAAAAGAAATGGCAGAGCATGTGGATTGATAGCCAATGTTTTCATGCCGATCCCCAATCGTCGAAAGACGCCTATAGCATCGTCATCCCACCCCCCAATGTCACAGGGGTGCTCCACATGGGACATGTGCTGAATAACTCGATCCAAGACATCCTCGCCCGCCGCGCCCGTCAGGAGGGCAAGGAGGTGCTCTGGCTGCCAGGCACTGACCACGCGGGTATTGCGACGCAAGCACGCGTAGAAAAAGAGCTCGCAAAGGAGAATCCCCCCCGCACGCGCCACGACGTCGGTCGCAAGGACTTTGTCGACATGGTCTGGGAGTGGAAGGAGAAGCACGGTGGTATCATCATTGATCAGCTCAAGAAGCTGGGCTGCTCCTGCGACTGGGAGCGCGAGCGCTTCACCATGGATGAGGTATTCGCCCCACAGGTGCTGGATACCTTCGTCGATCTCTTTAACAAGGGCTTCATCTACCGCGGCTACCGCATGGTGAACTGGGACCCCGTCCTGCTGACGGCTCTCTCTGACGAGGAAGTCATCATGACACCCGCCTCGGGGAAATTCTACACCATCCGCTACGAGCTCAGCGATGGCACAGGTGAGCTGCTCGTCTCCACGACGCGCCCTGAGACCATCATGGCCGACGTCGCCGTCGCCGTCCATCCCGAGGATCCCCGCTTTGCCCACCTCATTGGCAAGACAGTACGTCGTCCTCTCTGTGATGCCGATATCCCCATCATCGCGGATGAGGGTGTCGAGATCGATTTTGGCACAGGCGCGCTGAAGATCACGCCCGCGCATGACAAGATGGACTTTGAAATCGGCACGAAGAATAATCTGGAGTTCATCTCCGTGATAGATGCCAACGGCAATGTCGACTGCCCCGCCCTACCTGAGCTGCATGGCAAGGATAGGTTCGTCGCCCGCGCGCTAGCCGCCGAGATGCTGGAAGCGAAGGGACTGCTCGTCAAGCAGGAGCCCTATGAGAACAATATTGGCATGAGCGAGCGCTCCGGTGTCCCCGTCGAGCCTCGCCTGAGTATGCAGTGGTTCCTCAAGTACCCCTGTGTGAAGGAGGCTACCGAAGCTCTCGAACAGGGAGAGATTACCTTCCGCCCCGCCCGCTGGGCCAAGACCTACGCCCACTGGATGCAGGGCATCCAAGACTGGTGCATCAGCCGCCAGCTCTGGTGGGGGCACCGCATCCCCGTCTGGTACCGCAAGGAGAAGGCTGCTGCCCTTCAAGAGGCGACGAAGCTCGACAGCGAGGACGCCGCCGCTGGTGACCTCTATGTAGGCGCGACTCCTCCCAGCGATCCCGAGAACTGGGTGCAGGACGAGGACGCGCTGGACACGTGGTTCTCCAGCTGGATCTGGCCCTACGCGACGATGGACAAGGAGTGCTTGGCGAAGTTCTACCCCACGTCGGATCTGGTCACGGGTCCCGATATTCTTTTCTTCTGGGTGGCGCGCATGATCATGGCGAGCTACCACTTCACAGGGCAGAAGCCCTTTGACAATGTGTTCTTCACCTCCATCGTACGCGACCTCCAAGGCCGCAAGATGAGCAAGTCGCTGGGCAATAGCCCCGACCCGCTCGATCTCATCGCACAGTACGGCGCGGATGGCCTACGCTTTGGCCTCATGCGCATCGCGCCTACGGGCTCGGATATCAAGTTCGACGAGAAGCAGATCGAAGAGGGCAAGAACTTTGCCAACAAGATCTACAACGCCGTGCGCTTCCGCATGATGCAGACGGACCTCGCCGACGATATCACGCCCGAGTATTCGGCTGTCCACATCGACATCCTCAGCAAGCTCAAGCAGCTGCATGAGCAGGTGGCGAGCGCGCTGGCGAAGTATGAGTTCAACACGTACACACAGGCTCTCTACAGCTTCTTCTGGAATGAATACTGCGCGCTCTTCCTCGAAGCGGTCAAAAACGACCTGCGCAGCGACGAGCAGCTCGGGCTCAGAAAGGCGACCTTGCAGACGATGGACACGGTGCTCTGTCACTACCTCGCGCTGCTCTCCCCCATCATGCCCCACCTCGCCGAGGAGCTCTGGCAGAGTCTCGGATTTGCCGCGCAGTATGACGGCATCGCCCTCATGGTCACGCCCTTGCCCTCGGCAGATACCCTGCTTGCAGATATGAACTCTGAGGAGATCGCCGCCGCGACTCAGCTCGCGTCGAAGATCTATGAGACGGCGAACCGAGCACGCAACCTCAAGGCTGAGTACAATCTTGCGACCAACAAGAATGTGACGCTCATCCTCAAGGCCGCGCAGCCTATCTCCGCCGATGTACTCCAGCGTCTCGCCCTGCTCGCAGGTGCGCGTGAGGCGCAGTTTCATGCGGATTACCAAGCGGACAAGGGCACACCCACGGCTCTCGTAGCCCTCGGTGAGCTCTTCATGCCCTTGGACGGGCTCGTCGACCTCGACGCCGAGCGCAAGCGTCTCAACAAGGAGCTCGTCAAGGTCGTCTCTGAGATGAGCAAGAGTCAGGCCAAGCTGGGCAATCCTGGATTCGCCGACCGTGCCCCCGCCGCAGTCGTCGAGCAGGAGCGCGCACGCCTCCAAGAATGGACGGCAAAGCAGCAGCAGCTCCTCACGATGATTGACGCTCTCCGATAATTTTTACAATTATGTCCACCTATCTGTTCGACCAACTAGATGACGTGACCCGATCGACCTTGCAGTCGGTCGGTGTCTCCAACGACATACAATTAGCCGAGATTGAGGCGGATACCTTGATCGGTGATATTAAGCAGTATCAGGAGTTTTTCCCCGATACGGCGCAGGCGATAGATCTCAACCAGGTGCCTCGTCTGTGTGAGATCGCACGCGAGTCGCTCACGCATCAGGGTATTGCCTTCACGCCGCCTGTGCGCAAGAAGGTGATCCCTGTCGCCGCCATCATGCCTGATCAGACAGAGCAGGCAAAGATCATCATCAATGCAGCGCGCCTACAAAAGGATGAGGGAGCCAGCATCCCTGTGACGCAAAGTATGCGCGTCGCAGTGAATGAGAAGCCCGAGCGTGATGTCCACAAGCAAGGGACGCGCAATGCGATTCGCTACCGCCGCTCCTTCACCTGCTATTTGGGAGCTATCGCCACCTGCTTTATCTACCCGCTGATCCTCTCAGCGCTACTCCTCCCCTTTGCCATGCTGCTGTATCCCATTACGCTAGAAATGGCAAAGATGTACATGGGGGGTGTCTTTGTAATTTGGCTCATTTATTATTTCTGCACACCCTTTTTCCGCTGTCAGGTATGCTATATCAATATCTATAGCTTCAGGAAATTCCCTCGTCACAAGCACGCGCACCGCTTCCTTCTGCTCAACACGGCGATTCCGACGGCGTTGACGATTATCCTAAGACGCTGGTTCCGCTGCCCAGCCTGTGGCACGGCGCAAAAGCTATTCAAGGGCAAGAAGCGTGGTCATCGTCGCTGATCTCTACTAGATATGTTTCCTATGAAAGCCCTATTGACTATGCTGTTTGCCGCCTCGGCGGCACTCGTCACGGCGCAGCAGCAGCAGACGACACCAGAGATCACCAACCACCAGCAGTACTCAGCCGCACTCGTGGCACTACTCCAGAAGACACTCGCCAGCCTCGAGCTCTGCGTGGACA
The DNA here is from genome assembly GCA_964370135.1 of uncultured Akkermansia sp. Taxonomy (GTDB): domain Bacteria; phylum Verrucomicrobiota; class Verrucomicrobiia; order Verrucomicrobiales; family Akkermansiaceae; genus Akkermansia. The sequence goes on from CAYJID010000078.1 coordinate 3,703, forward strand.
AGGAGTCTGTCGAGGCGCAGCTCGTCATCCTCACTGGCTACAAGAAGGAGATGGAGCAGCTCTCGCGCGTCCTCGATGAGCTCGCTACACCATCACCTGCTGACTATGTGCAGGCTGAGGATTATCTCGTCGATTTCATCCGCACGTCACGCTTGATCAATGAGGAGGTAGATCGGCTGCAAGCCGCCGCTCTGCTCACCCCCGAGCTCAAGACACTACTGCAAGTACATCCATGAAAAAAATCAGCTCCACTTCCAATATCTTGTAGTCTTTTTTCACAAGCCCTACCACATCCATAGATAGGTGAAGGGAGGGGTGCGATCGTCGTTATTTTAGACTTGAAAAAGATAAATTTATCTTTAATATCGTGGAAAATCTAACCCCTGAGATGAAGATGAAATCAAGCACTCCTCGACAAAACAGCGCGCGCGGAAACAAGGAAGCGACCCAGCTCGCCGACTTTGTCCTATTCCCCCAGCGCAGCTGCATTCTACGCCTATCGGCTGAACTATCCAAGGAGCGTCTCTCCTATCCGCAGCTCTTTTTGCTCGCTTTCCTCGCCGAGGAGGAGGGGCTCTCGATGAGTGCGATCGCAGGGATGATGGGGCACACGACCGCCGCCGCGACAGGCATGGTTGACAAGCTTCAGGAGCTGGGTTTTACGCAGCGCTCGACCGCCATGGCTGATAGGCGCAAGGTGCTCGTCAAGATCACGGACAAGGGGCGTGATATCGTGCTTGCGATGCGCAACAACCTCGCAACCGATATTGCCAATACGCTCGCGTCGAGTGACAGCGTGGCACCCTCACTCGAGGGGATGCAGAGCCTGCAGGACAAAAAGAGAAAGAAACAGAAAGCGAAGCCCAAAGCAAACAAAACTTCCCCATCAACCATATCCCCTTCCAAGAAATGAGTAATTGTAAACCATCCTATCTCGACCGTATCAACGAGCAGCCGAACCTCATCGCGCGTTTCATCACGCGACAGAGTGATCTCCCCGTGACCACCGACCGCAAGGCCATGCTTGATATCCTGCGTCCACGTCACAATGAGATCATTGCCGAGCAGGGCATCGATCCTCGCATGCTGCGCACTGCTGAGCAGGTACACGGTGACAGTGTGGCTCTCGTCGGTGACATCGGCTGCTTCTTCCCTGTCGAGGGCGTCGACGCTCTCGTCTGCTCGCATCTCGCCGACTGCTGCCTCGGCATCTATGTCGCTGACTGCGCTGCCGTCTGGATCTATGACCAGAGGACGGGGGCTCGCGGCCTCCTCCACTCAGGAAAGATAGGCACTGAGCTCAACATTGTCAAAAAGACTCTCAAGGCTCTCTATAAATACGAAGGTACCAAGCCTCAGGACTGCATTGCAGTGATCTCACCCTGCATCCGTCCCCCTCATTATGAGGTTGATGTCGCAGGTACTATCAAGCAGCAGCTCCTCGATGCAGGTGTAGTCGCTGAGAATATCGTCGATAGCAATCTCGATACCGCCGCTGACACAGAGACATTCTATTCCTATCGTATGGAGAAGGGCAAGACGGGGCGTATGATCGCGCTCTTTGGCCGTACGCCTCACCATTGATTTCCTTTTCTACCGCACGGTGTCTTCATCGGAAAGCCAAGAGAAAAGTCAACTCAGGCGCGCAGTGCTACGGCAGCTGCGCGCCGCTCTGCCTTCTGCTGAGCTGCGTGAGCATCGCTCGCGTCACCTGCGCGCGAAGCTTGAGGCTCTGCTGCAAGGCAGTCTCCCGCTGCGCATCGCCATCTACGCCTCTCTGCCTCATGAGGTGAATCTGCTGCCTCTGCTCGAGGAGTACCCGCAGCATGTTTATGCGTTTCCCCGCTGCGAGCCTGAGTCGCGAGCGATGGAGTTTTATCACGTTGAGGATGTGTGCGAGCAGTTGCAGCTCGGGGCGCATGGGATTATGGAGCCTATCGCCTCGGCCTCGCGTATTACACCTCATTGTCTCGATATCGTTATTGTTCCAGGTGTTGCTTTTAGCCCTAGGGGTGCGCGTCTCGGCTATGGAGGGGGGTATTATGATCGCTATCTCGCGCGTGCGGCGCAGGCGCGTCTTATTGCGCTTGTTTTTGCCGAGCAGCTTCTGGAGGATATCCCTACGGAGCAGCATGATGTTTTGCTTCATCAGCTCTTTTTAGAGGATTGCTAAAGGGGGCTTTTGTTTTCACGCGTGGCAAGATGTGGGGATGATTCTTGGGCTGGATTTTCCGTTTCTTTTTTCCACGAGGTAGCGTGAGGGGCTTTGATATTAAATTTGTACGCGCTTTGTCGGGGATTGATGGCACAGCGAATCTTCCGAGACGGCGCAAGTGAGAGACACTTCTCGAACGTTCCTGCGAAGCAGGATGAGGACAAATTGCACTGCAATTTGAGACGACGCAAGTGAGAGACACTTCTCGAACGTTCCTGCGAAGCAGGATGAGGAGGATAGCAGAAAAGCGTTCAAAAGTTGCCTTATGAAGCGAATTTTGCATTTTCTTATTTAGAATGATGAGAATGTATGACCTCCAAAAGAGGATATTCTTTGCTTGCGTGGTGACAGTTGTGCTGTGAATCTCGTATTGACCTCTTGCGGATGCTTGGGTATAATGGGCTTTCTTATTTAGTCGCTATGTTAAAACATTCTCAAAATCCCAATCAGTACAGCTTTTTTACGACTTTTGAGGAGCAGCTTGATCATCAGCATGCTCTTTATGTCCTCGCCAATCAACTCGACTGGTCGGTGCTGGAGGAGGCTCTAGAGTCTACTTATAGTCACACGGGGCGTCCAGGCAAGCCGATTCGCCTGATGTGTGGGCTGCTGCTGCTGAAGCATGTTCGCAGTTTGTCTGATGAGGCGGTGGTGGAGCAGTATAGTGAGAATAGTTATTTCCAGTATTTCTGCGGGGCCTTGCAGTTTGAGGCGAAGTTCCCCTGCGCGTCGTCGGAGTTGGTGCATTTCCGCAATCGTATTGATGAGGATGGGTACCGCTTGATGATGGAGGTGTATGAGCGGACGCAGGGATGAGGTTGATTTTAACTCGGGGGCGTTCTTTTGTGGCGTCTCTGGGGGACGCTTCGCGTTTGCGTCGGTGGAGAAGTGGCGCGCTTCGCGCGCAGGTTGACTGGTGAGTCAGTTGGCGGCGTTGATGGCTGTGCTGGATTTGCCGCGCGGGCGTGAGTTGAATGAAAAATAAGATTTTTCATTCAACAAAAGGAAGTGTATGCTCTTAACTTGATCAGATAGAGACTGTCAAGGAGCAATTGGCATAATTAATCTGGCAATTGAAAAGGTATCTCGACAGACCACTCCTTGTGAGGGAGCGGTAGGGTGAAGAATTCTACCTTGGCAACAGGCGCATGCACTCCTATGCTGAATCCCTTCGTAATGTATAGATTCGTGCCGATGACTCTTGAGCCCGTGCTTGATGAGACTGAAATCGTTTTAAGGTAATTCCCCTTCTTGTCAAGGACGCGAAAGCCGTACTGCATGCTGCCATCTAAAATACTAAACGCATAGTGGTAAGGGAAAAATGGAAGGGAGGCATGGGGGCTGAGCTCTGGCTTAGATGTATAGTGGATGAGTCCACTCTCCGTTTCGAGCTCGCCGTCCTGATCTGGGCATGGTAGCGTGATCGCCACAAGAGGCTGCTCAGAATACACTCCTTTGAATCGCAGTCGATGATCGCTTGATGGTAAAAAATCAGTGTAGGTGAAATTCTCGGGAATTTCGATGTAGAGCTCGTTGCTCTGTATATCAACTCTCTGATCAAGCCAGATGTCATCGACCGCAGGAGCAGAGAGTGTAAGAGAGCGGAGCACGGCACCGCCCTGCGCAGGGGCAGAGACGCGATAGAGGCGATTGTATCCCTCCATGCCATTCTGTAAGGAAAGTGGAAAACCGCCGTGGTGGAGATTGATCGTGCGTGCTACGAGTTCGAGCCTCGCTTCGGAGCTAGTGGAAGAAGCTCGTGTGGCCTTGTCCCTCTCACGTCCATCACGCGCTGGCACCTGTAGAGTCACGCGCCGCTCTTGGAAAGGACCCTCTAGATAAAGGAGATGCATGCTACGCGAACTCTCCTCTTCATGATAAAAACAGGCTTTGAGCTCTGTTCCCTTTTCTGGGTTGCGCCAATCGTAGCTTCTCACTGACAACGTATCACTATCGCTCCAAGTTACCTTGCCATCTTTGAGAGTGTGGGAGAAGCTGATGGCTATAGGGAGTATCCCCGAGCTGACTTTTAATACAAGATCCATCTCCTCATATTGCTTATTAAAGTCATAATCATAGCTGACGCTCCCGTGCCCGAGGTCGATACTGTTTGAGCCTTCCTGTAGCAGGTAGCTCTCTCGCGCCAGTTTCTTATCCGTATGCAAGACATCGAGTTGAATACTGTAGGCTTCGGAGACATCCCAGGTCTCAGGAAGGGAAAGCCTGATCACGGTGGACTGGCTGCGCTCATCCCAGTGGCAGGCTTCAATGTTTACAGGGTAGCTTTTGCCTTGATAGAGGATCTTCCCCTGAGGCTCTGATTGTGAATGGTCGCTAAACAATGTACCGTGAGGGCTTTTTAACCTAAAGCTTACTTCCAGTTTCCGTCGCTGCGCTCCTCCAGAGACGTCGATGGTCTCACTGATGAACTCCTGCTCAATGGGTGAGTCTATCAGCGTCGCGCGCCCTTGTAAACCAGTGACAAAAAAGATAAGAATGAGGAGAAAAGCATTCATTACTCAACATGCTAGCAAGGGTGTTCGAAGGTGTCAAGGTAAAAAAGATCGTATGCCTAATAGAATGTGTTCACTGCATTTTGCTACATTATCTATATCCAAAGGGGGCTTCTAAATTCTCGTCATTCTAAATAAGCAAATATGCAAAATCGCTTCACGAGGCAGCTTTTGAGCGCTTTTAGGCTGCATTTTCCGCGAATTTTCGTCTCAGAGGACACTCTGAGCCATCAATTCGTAAAAAATCCAGCTCTAAAATCATCTCAAAACCTTACCTCGCGAGAAAATAGAAGCCCCCCAAAGTAATATGAGGGTTTCTAAATTGGCACTGCGTCAGAATTGCTGCGTGAAAGCGAAACCTCAGCCCCAAAAAAGAAG
>CAYJID010000079.1:0-8786 GCA_964370135.1 uncultured Akkermansia sp.
ACTCGGCGAATCGCAACGTGCGCAGCGTCTACACCGACCTCATCCCCACAGTCGCTTACTACAGCTCCTTTTCCAACACCATCGCGGGCATCATCGAAGCGTCCAATGCCGGCAGCTCACAATACAATGTACAAGTAGGCTTCTCCCTGCCCTCACTCACGCAGGTGCCCTACCGCGTCTACTCCGCGCAGGCCTCCGCCTACGCCGCGGTGAAGACCCGCGAGGGAAAAATACGCGAGCTCACCTCCCAGCTCTACAAGAGCATACGCACGCGCGAGGTCTATCTTCGTACGAAGAAGCTCGACGCGCGCAATCCTGACGCACGCCCTAAGAGCAATCAGGAGCTGCACAATGAGTACGAAGCGGACAGCCAGTTCTGGCAGGATATGGCGAATCTCCTCGGCGACAATTCTGCGCGCTGGATGGTCATCCAAGAGACCATGCCCCGCGTCCGTTGGGCAGAATACCGCAGCCGCCTCAGCAGCCTCGATGAGCTCGTCGTCGTCCAGCTCGCCATGCGCGTCGAGCAGGCACGCCTCCAGCAATACAGCGTGGCACTCAACTACCTGCCCACCCTCAATGCGAATCTCTACAGTCCCTCGCTCTTCAGCTCCTCGGCAGGTGTCTTTGACGGGGCATTCCTCAGCAGCGAAGACACCACACTCAACATGAGCATCAGCTACTCGCTAGATACCCAGCTGCGCAATTGGAATAACTACAAGACAAATAAGGAGAACTATCAGCTCATCTGCCAAGAGGTGATTGACGAGCTCATTACCCGCCGAGGCAAGCTGCGCACGCTCAAGAGCAGCTTTGATGAATACAATGTCTGGAAGAGCTACATGCAAAAGAAGATCAACTTTCTCAAAGAGACCAAACCCAGCAGTGCAGCTGACTACATCGAGATGAGCCGCCTCATCGTCGACATGGAGCGCGAGCTACTCAACCAGGAGAAGCGCGCCATCGACACCGAGGCCACTGTCCTCCTCGAATACGGCTTCCACGGTGAGGTGAAGAAGAAGTCCTCCATCCTCACCGCCAGCGAGATCAAGCCCCAGTACTAGAAAAACAGCATCGCCCAAGCTGCTCATAGCTCTCATTTGATGATAGACAGAGACAGCGCCATGTGGTATAACTGAGGGTATGACGATGACGAATTGTTTACTTGTCGGTGCGGTCTTTGCTGCAACACTAGGAACGCTGAGCCTAGCTCAGAACTCTCGCGCACCCCAGACGCTCCCTGGAGGCTGGGTGTATGAATGGGGAGATGAGTTCAACGGCAGCAAGCTCGACCTCAAGAAGTGGAAGTACGAGCTCGGCGTCATACGCAATCCTGGCACCACGCACGCCTATACAAAATCCTGCGTACAGGTACGCAGGGGAAAGCTCATCCTGCATTCCAAAAAGCAGGAGACCAAGAATAGCACTTACAATCCCAAGAACAAGGCATGGTGGGCGCAGATCAAGACACAGCCCTATGCTAGTGGCTCCGTCACCACGAAGGGGGTGAAGCACTTCACCTACGGACGCCTCGAGATACGCGCGAAGATCCCCAAGATGTCGCCAGGCGTCTGGCCCGCTCTCTGGACGATGCATGTCAACGACTACCCATGGCCTGCCAATGGAGAGATCGACATCCTCGAGGCCATCTCCCAGCAGCCCAACACCTGCTACACCATCTTCCGCTGGGGGGCAGATGGAGGCAGCCAAGAGAAGAAGCTCATCCGTACAACACAGCTGAAGAACTACAGCAAGAAGTTCCATCTCTATGTGCTTGAATGGGATGAGCAGCAGATGCGCATCCTCATTGATGGCAAGGAAGTCGGCAAGGTCACGACCTCCGAGACACAGTATCCCGATGGTGGCAATCCGCTCAAAACCCCCTGCTACCTCATCATGAATACCGCACTGGGTGGGAAAGGCACCTGGCCCGAGCCCACTACAGGCGAGGGACTCCCTGTACAGTTCGAGATCGACTACGTGCGCTATTATGTGAAGAACTCAAAGAAGAAAAAATAGACCACTCTTCTCGACATCATTTGATAGAGGGGGGGGGCTATTTCTTCGCGAGAAAATAGCCTCCCTATACTTATCTCCTCACCTCTCTCCATACCATCAATGACTTTATCCCTTGGAGCTTTTAGATCAAAAACAGCTATTATAATCTATTTAATTTCAACCCTATTCTTTTTAATCACTGGTTTATACTCGCTATTTTTCTCGGATAAGAAGCATAATGCTTGGCAAGACAGCCTTTTGCAAGAGCTAAAATATGAGAACCCATCTGCCTATGAGCGCGTCGATAAGTTTGCGCAACAATATGGTGAACGGGCACTCAAACTGACTAGTCACTACTACACGCATCGCTACAAAGAATCTGCCTTGGACATGCTCTCTCGAGATCTCGACTCGACAAGGGCTGAAACCATGGTACAACTGACAGGATTTTTTATAGATGGACAGCCTTATATGAGCAATGCTAGCGAGGATATCTACTCGCTTATGTCGGCGCTACTCTACAAGTTGTATACAAATGATGCAGAACAGGATAATAACACCTCAGTTGTTTCCCGATTCGTTTTAGAATTAAATCAGATAAAAGCACAAGGCGAGCAAGCTTGGCAGACCTTGTGCGCACACCCATTCTCGCTCACCGTGTACTTCGCACTCCAGGGAGAGGAATCAATAGAATCACGTTGTCTGTGGAATTATTATAGTGAGAATGCAAACTGGCTCGCTGATGCACTGACACTGTTAAGCTTTTTTGAGATCAAAAACGAACATATCCCACAGCATCAAGCTGAGACTGCTCATCTCATTGTAAACTATATCAGGCTATGTGAACGCTATCCTGCGATGGCGGCATACTCCAAAAATATTGTCGAGCAGTGGAATCAACGATCCCCTATCTACACTGCACCTGAGCATAGCGGCGCGCTACCAGATGTCGAGTGTGCTATCACGATTCCTGTGATCTATTCTCTCTTTGATCATCAAGGTGATATTCTAATGAGACTGCATAATAATAACGCTATCCCTATCTCAGAATGCGTCGATATACTACTTGCGAATAATGGCGTATTTTTGAAATCGTTTGACGACTCTACATTGAATGAGCTCATTGATAATCTCGCCAAATTGTACAAAGAAGACAAAGAGGTATGGGATATCATTTGCATGGAGACCAATGCGCTATTGCTCTATCAAGCCCATCCTGAAAAATCAAGAAACGTATTGCATTCTTATCAAGCAGAATCGGTGGCCGATCTCATTGTACACACCGCTACGGGCAGCGATGGCATCATTCATTCCGAGGCTTTGCGAAATGGAGTAGAAGCGGTATCGCGCTATAAAGAGCTAGCTATTTATATACTTCATCAGTATATTGACGATCGGCGCATGCATCTTGTGTTGAACATGGACTTTCGCTCTATTCGCTATATACAAATGAAAGGGGAAGAAGGCTTCACGCATCTGCTGAGTGACAAAGCGAGAGGCTATTTGGATAAATATCTCGATGACAATGGTGATCCCAAATTGGCAGATCCACGCGAAGATCTGCTATTCATCGGCGCGCATATTACATTATTCGATCATCTCAGGCGTGGATACCCTGTCTCAGCTACGGAGATAGGATGGGCGTTCTTGGATACAATCGAGATCATTGCTACGGCAGTTTCCTTCGGATCTGCAGCTATTATCTCATCGGGGGTGAAGAGTGTCATCAAGAAAACAGCAAAGGAGGCAATGCATGTTAGTATCGGACGCGCATGGAAGGGCAATACACACAAACAGGCAATTTCTTTTCTTCAGCAGACAAAATCGTTGCAAAATCGTTCTAGATTTCTCCATGGACGCCTCTCGCCTCATGTATCAAGCGACGTAGCGCTTATGTTCAATAAAATACGCATTGCTACAAGCGAAGCAACCAATCATGTCATAAAAAGTGGAAGAGATCGTAAAAAATTCCTTATCTCCAAAAAACTCAACAAGTATCGACATAAGATCCAGACCACTGCGCAAGTGTGGCTCTCTCTCGCCTCGATTGCACCTCAACAATCGTCAGCAACAGAGAAAAGCAATCAGAGCCACCTCGTCAATGTAACTACCCTCATCGAGTCTGATACATTGAAAATAGGTCACATTTATAGTGATATGCCTAGTCAGAAGTCTTATAACTCACACTATCTCTTTACTTTCATTCTCCTGCTATTTGCCATCATATTCGGACTTCTTTTAACCTATTCCCTCACTCATTCAAATACGATTCACCCAAAGATCAGTCATAAGGGGACTTCCAAATTCTCATCACTTTAAAGATAATTCGCATCATGAGGCCTCTTTTGAGTGCTTTTAGTGAGTGATTTCCTCGAGATTTCATCACAGAAGGCACCCTGAGCCATCTGACCAGAGCCTCTCACAATATATCCTGAGGAAAAGGCGCAGGATAATCCAACTCAAAAATTATCTCAAACTCGCGAGCGAGCGAGAAACTAGAAATCCTCATAAAAAATAGAAACCATAATAAACATAAATCATATGAAATCAACAGTCCATATATGTTTCCTAGGAGACACGCAGGTAGGAAAGACAACTTTTCTCGCGGCACTTTATCGCACAAATCATTCCAGCGGTCACATGTCTACAACATTTGATGATGTAAATCAAACGGGTACTTTTTTGGGAATGATCGCTGATTCAATAGAGAAGAACAGCGGTGCGCCCCCGACCACAGACACCATCCGTTTCCAAGCACGACTCGTATGGGAGAAGAATCAGTATATACCTATTGAGTTTGTTGATATACCAGGTGAGCGTTTTAGTGAGGCATATCGAAGCACTAATGACTCCGAGATAAAGGAGATGAGAAACTTTATTAACACATGCTCTTTTCTGTATTTTTTCATTGATCCTGAGCTTTTAGAGAAAGATATTTCAGAGAATAAAAGAAGAATATTCACGCCGCTCAAAAACCTTTATAAGGATTACTATGATAAAAATCCGACTGCACCAGTACTATGCCTCACTCTAACCAAGATTGACAAGTATAAAGAATACTGGAGCGATGATGGATTAAGTATCTTCAAATCAAAAATTAATGAATACTACCAAGATGATCTGGAGATAATCGAAAAATATACTTCTGATATCCATATGGCATGCATTAGTTCCTTTTACGAAGGGGATTCGACGAAACTCGAGCTTACAGAAAAAATGTTTGCGGAATTGTTCGACCCCTTGAAGACGATGTGTATGGAAGAGGAAGGCCGATTAGCAAAAGAGCAGCGAAAATCGAGACGTAAAAAAATAGTATTCTATACAGCAATAGCACTCATGGCATTGCTGCTTGTATATCCATGGTACGAATATGAGAGAGACAGAGTTCAACAATTTGGAAAATCCCGCTCGGGATTCTTTGAATACTACGAGGATCAGAAGCAATACGTCACAAGGCGGCTGGAGCAAGCTCCCTCATCAATCAACGATGATAATCTCGAACGAGCCAGGAAGCAATATGAGAATCTTGCACTCACGCATCCTCGATTTAAGCAACATATCCTTGAGCAATGGATAAAGGTGCGTACACCTTATCAGACAGAATTACACAATCGCATTCTAGACGTCATACTAGACCTGCGAGCTCATCCAGACCTGTCGAAATGCGACCACTATGATAGTCTACGCCATCTCTACACCAACAATATAGACGCATCTCTACCGCAGGAGCTCATTTTGGACAAATACAATTTGTTTATGACTAGTCGAATAGATGAAATTCTCAAGATCCAGTTCAGAGGAAGGGCGCGCGACTACGTCCACTCACGTATGATGGCGCTGCGAGACTTCATCGCACTGAAACCTGATTCACAAGAGTCGAGCTTTTCTGCTGAAAACCTGAGTGAGTTAAAAAAATCGATCGAAATAGGTGAGGCTCTGTGCGAGAGTAAACATTATAATGTAATCATTAAATCTAGGGGACTTAGTAAAGAATGCAACCTATTTTATAGGCTTCAAATAGGTCCAGATAATGCAGCATCTCAAGTCATAACGAGCAAGAAGACATTCCAAAATTCACGTGGAGCAAGCACAGAAGCCTTCCATTTCACTTGGAATATAGATCAGAAGATCAAGGTAAGCTTAATGACAGAGAGCTTCACAATCAAGGAAGTATGTGCTGATATTTGGAGAGATTCCAACGACAACGATGTCGCGCTGTCGCTCTTAGCGAGTGACAAGTGGCAGGAGAATAGCTACAATTTTGGCAACAGCTACGCGAAAAATGTCGAGTTCCAATTCATTATGCTGGATAGCGAAGGGCTAGTTGTTGCCATGGAGGATATTGAGTTAGTCCGCCGATATATTCTTGGCAATCAATTCTGGAGTCAACTAAAAGAACAATTGCTCAAGCCATGATGCAGATAAAACTTCCTTGTGAAATTTTTGGCAAGCATGAGCTTGAATCAAGAAGCGGTTTCCACGTACTAGCATGCTCGGATTTACTCAAGAAACACCAGTCCCTCATTTCTGAGTCTTTCCACTTCCAGTGGTTGTGCGATCCTAGATGCACAGATACAATCTATCCACGTGTTTGGTTTTTCTTTCCACTCTCCTCTACAGAGGGGTTATTGGTTCTATTCGAAGATGCGGGCTCTGATCCACGGCCGCACGCGCTGCGCCGCACCGTAGGGCTGTGCGAGCGCAGGCAGTGCCACGATTTGCTCTCAGCACTGAAATCAGGAAATGAGCCACGCTTCAAACTCAATGAGGTCGATGCCATATGGGAATTCGAGATCGACTCAGGCAAAGAGAGTCACTCATTTGCCTGGGAGCAGGGATATCTCCAATGCGGGAATAAATCGAGCTATCATTTGTCTGTTCCGGCTCGAGCGGTGAAAGATCAAGCTGCAGATACACGAGAAACGGCTAGCTTGCTGACATCAAAGCCGCTGTATCTCTCGCACTTGGCGGCCATGATACTCGGCGGTGTCATTGCTTTAATGACCTCCTCACTGCTTTCATCTGATGCTCAAGAGTCCAATACTCCTCCTGATGACCCTGCCAGACCTCTAAATCTACAGCAGCAGTACAGCTCATTGATCAGTGAAGCAGAGGACTTGGCACGCGCGTACCGCCAGCAAATACAATGCTCCAAGACTCTCATCGATGCGCTCAACGTCTTTTATCAACACTCAGGTCATCACCTATCACTGCCTCAAAAAGAGCAATTAGAACGCTACATTCATTTATTCCAGAATCAAGTTAAAAAGCGAGATTAGTAGTGAACGCTCGGTAAGAAAGCTGTATGGCTCAGTCTCAAAAGCAGAGACTCTCATTCTCCTCACTCGGATGGTGCTCCAGCCAGATCTTGTGGTAGATATTTAGATTGCTTTTTCATCGTGGTAGATTTTTACTATCTCGATGGAAGATCAAGTTACGACACCTGTCATCTGGAAAATCGAGGGACGCATCCTCGACCGCGCGGCATTCGACACCATTCTCTCTCAGCTCGTCGCGCAGGCGCGCCTTGAGGAGGCGACACTGCTCTACTGGTGGTGCCTCGATGCCACGGGCGAAAGCTACTGCGATATCGACTGCTACCGCGACGAGGCGGCGGCTATCGCCCACCTCGTCGGCTGGGCGCAGCATGCTGAGGCCTTTTCGCGCTGCGCGACGATAGAGAGCTGCACGGTGTACGGAGAGGCATCCGAGGAAATCAAGGAGCGACTCGCAGGACTCGCTCCCTGCTATGAGAGCTTCTATGCTGGATCTTGCAAGCAGGGGCAACAGCTCGATGAGGGCTCAGCACGTGATGTCATCTTGTCGGTGGAGGGGCGCATCTCAGATACGGAGCGATTCCACGATATCGTCAGCCTGCTCACGGCCCAGGCGCAGGTGCAGAGCGGCGCGCGACTGCACTGGTGGACGGTGAAGCCCCTCTGCGAGGGCGAGAGTGACAGTAGTGAGAGTGAGCGACATTTCCATGTACTACTCCGCTACGATCACGGGCAGTGCCTACAGGAGTGTAGGCAGGTGTGGCAGAGCTATGGGCATCTCTTTTTGGAGGTGGCCAAGATTGATCAGGTCTGCGTCTATAGTGACGCCCGAGCGCAGCTGGAGGACTTCTTTGCTGATGATGAGGTGGCGCACATGCGTTGGCTGGCTGGTTTTGCTCGCTAAGGCGAGACGGTATCAAGCAGTGGCTAAAATATTATTACTTTGGCAGTAGTTAATAAAGCGACCTCAAAAGAATGCGCGAGACATTCCTCAAAATATCTCGCGCATTAAACGTTAAATCCATTTCTGGATTGAGCCTAAAGTCATGGCAGTTGCTTGATTCTGATATTTCTGAACTTCACGTGTGAGCCGTGTCCTAGGAAAGCGATGAAGCCCTTCTTGTTCAGAAGCCCTGGGTGGGGCTGTCCGTCGAGCGTCTTCGTGTTATTTTCGCTGGCCTTGGCGATGTCTGTCTCGAGGATGACCTCACCATTGAGCGTGATTTTGATCTTGTTGCCATCTGCGATGACCTCTTGCACGTTCCATTGTCCCGTGGGTTTCAGAAATCCGCGCTTCGCCGTGGCGACTCCGTAGACGGAGCCATGATACTGGTAGGGTTCTAGTGTCTTATAGATGTCAGCGTCGTTGTCGAGGATCTGGAGCTCCATGCCCTGATAGGCAGCGTCGACGTTCATGGGTGTGCGTATGCCGAGACCATTGTTTGCACCTGGGGTGAGCCAGAACTCGAAGCGCAGCACAAAGTTGTCATACTCCTTGTCCGTGTAGAGATT
>CAYJID010000080.1:0-8778 GCA_964370135.1 uncultured Akkermansia sp.
GCGATTTTCTGAATTTTCTTATTTAGAATGACGAGAATTTAGAAGCCCCCCTAAGGACAAAAATCGCCACAGCTCAATTTTACCACCCGCGGCAGTGGCAGCGAAAGCGCAGACCGCGCCCCTCGCGATCAAAGAAGCCATGCTTCGATGAGCTTCCAAGGATACTTTTCCCTTCACATTGTGAGCTTAGCATAACAGAGAAATCCGATCAGGAATGTAGTGTAAAATAAGTGTAACAACAGCCCTTCTCTCTTGAGGAAACTTGGAGATGCTGCTAAGATCACGTTAATTAGAAATTGTTATGAACACACATTCCTTTATCCCTGCAATCGTCTGTCTCTGCACCTCTCCGCTCATGGCTGGAGAGATACGAGTTGAGACAATTAACTCCCAACTCGTACATGGAGTAACAGCGACACTCTTCTTTGACCAAGCCATCATACCTCCTGATCTCGTGGGCAGTCAGCTGGACCCAGACACGCTGCGCATCATGCCAGCCTTGGACGTCACTGGAGAATGGCTCTCGCCAAATCAACTGGAGCTGACACTCAACGAAGACGCCACTCCCCGCACGAGCTATGAGCTCACGCTACACACGCCCTCGGGCGACCACAAGGGACTGCTGCACGATAGAACCTCGATGCTGATAAAGAAGCACGGTGGCAGCTCCGCCTATGAGCCCATCTGGCTCAAACTCTTCAAAGCGCCGCGCTGGGGTAGTGGTGCTGAGCTGCTCCTACAGCGTGCTTACTATGCCTATAGAGATCCCGAAGCCCCCGATCGCCCCATCAAGAAGGTTCCTGCCCACGCCACCCCGCTGCGTGTGAGAGATGCGCTGTCCTTCCGCAAATCACTCCAAATCATCTTCCAAATGAATGATGCCGAGTGGGAACGCTTCTCCCAGCGCCCCGCCGATCAGGTGGTACCAGGCTATTGGATGCTGGCGACTTTCCCCCGCAGCTCTGAGGATGTAGGATCGCTGGTGAGCTTGGTCATTCCCGAGGCAGGAGATTTTCAAGAAAAAGATGCTCGCTATGCAGATGAGACCTTCGGAGTAGCCGCACTCCAAGCAGGTCCCTCGTATCACGTGGAAAGCACGCAGACAGCCTCAGGCGAGTTCCAGATCGAGCTCTCCTTCTCGGCCGCTGTGGCTCGCCCCGAGGACTGGGGCACCCTACTCGCGGGTATTGAGTGGATACAATGCGCAGGCGAGAGCACACGCCTCCCCCTGACAGCGCTCACCCCCACCACCTACCGCAGCGCACCAGCGCCCAGCGATTCTACCACGCTTCTCCCCATGGAGCTGAGCTTTGATGAGGAGCAATCACGCGCCGCCTGTGTCACGACGCTCATGAGCACAGGGGAACAGCGCGAGCTAGTGACAAAGCTCTACTTCAAGCTCAAGAAAGGAGCAGACACGAGTCGCTTGATGGCACTCGTGCATCTAGATACCCTGACAAAGCGCATCAGCCCCCCAAAAGATAAAAAAGATAAGGACGCGGCGACCGCGAGCTTAGCTCTCGGCGAGCCCTGGATCAGGGCGAATAGCTCGCTATCAGGCATGCCTAGAGTGAGCCCCTCCACCTTCTCTCATACCTATAAGCTGCTTGATGAAGCCCAGCTGCGCGTGCTTCGTTTTGAGCCACGCGGTGTAGCAGCGGTACGCCTGATCCGTGCCTACGAGCATTACTACTCGCCTTACAGAGAATGCCTGGAGTCTAGAGATAACTTCCTTTCTTATGATGATCGTCAGTTTGATCCTACGCCATTTCGCCCCCTGATGGCACAGGCACAGCAGCCTCTAGCTGCGCGCCTCCTTGATCGGCGGGTGAGCATCGTGCCAACAGAGCTGCTCCATCCTGTAGAGGAGCGTCGACTCACTCTCCCCTCAGGCAATCAGGAGCTGACATTCTCACTCCATGATGAGCGACTCTACCCCCAGCAGCGCACAGGGCTCTACCTCCTCGAGCTCTCTGGAGAGGAGCTCCCCGACCGTCTGAACATGGAGCAGGACAGGGACTTCACCCCCAAAGCGGTCGCAGCCAGCCAGTCCGTCATCCAGCACAGCGATCTGGGCTTGATTTGGAAGATCAATGACCTCGGTGAGCAGCTCTTCGTCTATGGCTTTCACCTGTCTACGGGGGAGAAGATCCAGCGGCCCCATCTCAGCCTCTACTCGCGCGACGCACAGCTCCTCCACGAGCAGTCCATCTCGCCTGAGGGCTCGATTCTCTCGTTGCCTGATCTGCTCGGAGATCGTGCCAATCAGCTAGGTTATCTACAGATCAGCAGCGGTCAGGACGCCTACACCGTGCGCCTGAGACCCATCGAGAGCAGCGCTTATGGTGATCGCTTTCGCCTCCACAATCTCGCCGCTAGGCAAGAGGCAGCACACACACCCGAGCTGCATCACTGCAGCTTTAGCGATCGCCCCATCTATCGCCCTGGAGAGACCGCGCATGTAAAAGGCTATCTCCGCTGCATCTTGGGCAATCAAGTGAGCCTCATCCCTGCTGAAGCAGCGCGTCAAGTCGAGGTACGTATCAAGCGCGCCGACAAGCTACTCAGCACGCAGCAGCTCACCTTAGAAGCGGATAGCAGCTTCGCGCTCGATGTCCCCATCGACCCCGATGATCAGAATCTGGCCGACTACAGCCTCGAGTGCCAGCTCCTCACCACGGCAGAGCACTCCCACCTCAGCGAGCCCTTCATCATCGACCTCAATGTCGATCATTTCCGCCGTAGCGAGTTTGATATTCAGTCAGCCACGCGCCTTGGCGCGGATGGGCAGTCCCTGCGCGTCACCGCTCATGCTCAGCCGCTCACAGCAGCATCAGTCGCACAGGGGCATGTCTCAACGACTGTGTATATCAACGAATCGCCTTTCTCACCTGAGGGCTGGGGCGACTACTCCTTTGGCGATCACCGTCTGAAGCGCGATCAGTATCATCAGCTGCAGAGAGAGAGCAAACTCGATGCCATGGGCAAGCTAGAGCTGACCCTACCGCAGCGACAGCGCGCCCTCCCCGTCCATCAGCAGATCTCTACCACGGTCACCGTCACCAACGAGAATCATCAGAGCCACAACCACGACTCCACCCTCACCGTACATCCCACAGATCTCTATCTCGGGCTACGCCCCTCAGTGACCAGCAGTCATGTAGGTGATCCCCCCGTCATGATAGACATGCTCACCGTCAACACCGAAGGCAAAGCAAGCAGGGCTCCGAGCCCCATCACGCTACGCATCGAGCATCAGTCCACCAAGTCTCACGGAGAGCATCAGCTGCTGCATGCCATGGCGACTCCCCCTGAGCAGCGGCAGGGTCAGCAGCCCCAGCTGCTCGCCACACACAGCATCACACTCGACGCTACAGGTCAGGGACGCTTCCCCCTAGCCATCGAGCGAGCAGGACTCTACACCATCACTGCCGAGGGTGAAGATGCGCAGGGACGGCTCTTCCGCAGCAGCATCACGCATCGAGTCGAGGAGGAAAACCAGCGCTGGGAGAGCCACGAACTCGACCTACAAAGCGATAAGCGACACTACCGAGCAGGAGAGACCGTACGCCTCAGACTCGATCGCCCCATCGAGGGAGAGCTCCTCCTCACCCTCGAGAGAGAAGGCATCGTGCGCCATCTCCATCGCCGTGTGTCGGCTCAAGATCCCATCATCGAGATCCCCTTGCACGCCAAAGACTATCCCTCACTCACCATCAGTGCACTGCACGTGCGCGGCGGCGATCAGACTAGCTCTGGTATCCCGCATATCCTCTCAGGGAGCACACACATCTTCGTCAAAGCCGAAGAAAAACAGCTGCGTGTGGCGATCAACACCCCAGCACAGGCCATCCGCCCAGGGGAAAGCTGCGAACTGAGCGGACAGGTGCTCGACGCACAGGGACATCCTGTCCCTCACGCCACGCTCACGCTCTATGTCGAGGATGAGAACAGCCTGCTGACCGGCGGCTATACCATGCCAGCCCCCCTCAAGCAATTCTATTGCCTGCGTCGCCATAGCATCTACTCCAGCAGCTCGCTGGGTCAGATGCTGCAGCGCGGAGAGGCAGAGCAATGGACATGGGGCGTATTTGAACGAGACAAAAACGAATCGTTCTACGGAAGTGGATCAGGAAGCATGGGCGATGGTTATATTTCAAGCTATTGCGACTATACGCATCCACCGCTACTCCAGGAGAACCCCAAGCCCTGCGCCCTCTGGCTCGGGCACCACAGGACTGATGCCGAGGGACGCTTCAAAGTACAAGTCAGCCATTCACTCACCCCTGCACGCTACCGCGTCATCGCCGTCGCGACGCAGGGAGCGGATCAATTCGGCGTCTCCTCTGCCAGCTATCTAGTCAGTCCAGAAAGCCAGCCCGAGCCATCGACCTCCTCCGAGTCTACGGACTAATAGCTCTTTTGCTTGCTTTTTGCAATCAAATTGTCTATATTACATCGTAATAAGACCAAGCATCATGAAAATTATTTCTCTCACCCTCGCCTGCGCTCTGCTGAGCTCCTGCACCCTCACAAAACCCACCGCTCTCACAGAGGGCGGTGGGGAAAAGACCAAGATCTACAACCTCGTCATCCTCGACCAGAGCGGCTCGATGAGCAGCATCGAGAAGCAAGCCGTCAGTGGCTACAATGAGACCGTCCAAACCATACAATCAGCTCAAAAGAAGTACGCCGCCCAGCAAGAGCACTACGTCACGCTCGTGCTCTTCAACTCTGATGGGACCAAGATCGTCTACAACAACGCCCCCAGCGCGAAGGCCGAGGAGCTCAGCTCGCGCAGCTACAAGCCCAGCGGTATGACGCCTCTCTACGACGCGATGGGACTGAGCCTCAACAAGGCGCGCCAAAGCATCAACGAGAAAGAAAAGCACAAGGTGCTCGTCACCATCATCACCGATGGAGAGGAGAACTTCTCGTCTGAGTACAATGCCCGCGGCATCAAGAAGCTCGTCGATGATCTCAAGGAGCGCGACTGGACATTCGTCTACATCGGAGCCAATCAAAATGTACTCGAACAAGCAAGAAAGATCTCCACAGGCAACAGTCTCTCCTTCGAAGCCGCTCCTGCTCCCGTGATGGGTATGTTCAAAAAGAAGAACGCCAGCCGCGCCTCATGGTACGGACGTGTCGCTGATCAAGAAGATGCGAAGAGCCTCCAGAAGAATTTCTTCAAAAACAGCAGCAAAAAAGACTAAACACACACTCACACGACGCCGCTAGAACGACGCAGGGGATTGGACAGATCAAGATGAGCTGACCAATCCCCTTCTTTTATCAGAAAGTTTCTCTTTTATTTAGGGGATCTTGCAAAATTAGCAGCTTCGGATTTTGCTTGCAGTTTGGATGAGAATTTGCGGCGTTTGGGCGCGCATAGCGAGCTATGTAAGCCCAAAAAGCTGCGAATTCTCGCCAAAATGCAGCAAAAGACGTGCTGTGACGCTCATTTTCGAAATCTGGAATTGCTGAAAACTAATTTTGCAAGGTCCCCTTAAAAATACAAATCTGACACCTGCGATATTTTTCGCGTGCATGCTGCGCTAGTTGTAGTAGAATATCATGCATGAGCAGCCGATGAGGCAATCTTCCCCCGTAAAACATAGTCTCAACAACACACACGACACGATGACCAGTACAGACTCCTCCACCTCCACCCCCTACTCCGCCGCCCTGCCCGAAGGCAGCATCCTCGACCGCTACCGCATCGAGCGCGTGCTCGGCAAGGGGGGCTTTGGCATCACCTACCTCGCTCACGATACAAGCAGCCAGCAGCTCGTCGTCATCAAAGAAAATCTCCCGCTAGGTCTCGCCCTGCGCGATCCCCATAGCGACGACGTCCTCTTTCAGGGCTCTCAGGAGGACTATGAAAATACCATGCGCAGCTTCATCAACGAAGCCCAGCTGCTCAGCCGCTGCCAGCATGCCCACATCATCGGCATCCAGCGCGCCTTCGAGGCGAACAACACCGCCTACTACATCATGGACTATGTCGGGGGGCAGACACTCAAGCAGCTCAGCGACCAGCGCAGCTCAGAGCCGAAATGGTCTCAGGCAGATATCCAGCATCTCCTCCCTCTTCTCCTTGAAGCACTCGCCTACCTGCATGATCAAGGCATCCTACACCGTGATATCAAGCCCTCCAATATCCTGCTCGTCGCAGGGGGTGACCCTGTACTTATCGACTTTGGCATGGCGCGTGAGAGCAATCCCGAGCACTCGCAGACCGTCGCGCTCTCACTAGGCTACACCCCTATTGAGCAGATGAGCCGACGGGGCAAGACAGGCTCTTGGACAGACATCTACGCGCTGGGCTGCACGCTCTACAAGCTCATGACAGGAGAGGATCCAGCCCCTAGCCTCGATCGCCTCACACCCGATCAAGACCCCGTCATTCCCCTCGCACAGCGCGACGATATGGCGCACTACGAACTAGTCCTACGTCGCAGCATCGACAAGGCGATGAGCTTTGCCGCCACCGAGCGCTGGCAGAGTGCCCGCGACTGGAAAGCTGCACTCACGGCGGTATCTTCGGCGCAAAGATCTCAGCCAAAAACGCCACCAGCAAGCGCGAAAACGCTCATCGCCACCAATGAAAGAATCAAAGAAATCGTTCGATCTCAAATTGCCCAACGCGGACGCGAGGCCAATCTCAATAACGTCGACGTCAGTCAAGTGACTGATATGAGCTCGCTTTTCGCAGAGATGGACTTCAACGGCGACATCTCACAATGGGATGTCAGCAAGGTCACCGATATGAACTATATGTTCTATAACTCCCCGTTCAACGGCGACATCTCGCAGTGGGATGTCAGTCAGGTCACAAATATGGGTGGAATGTTCAACTCTACCCCGTTCAACGGCGACATCTCGCAGTGGAATGTTAGTCAGATCACCGATATGAGCTCTATGTTCGTAAGCTCTCAGTTCAACGGCGATATTTCTCAGTGGGATGTTAGTCAGGTCACCGATATGAGCTCTATGTTCGCAAGCTCTCAGTTCAACGGCGATATTTCTCAGTGGGATGTCAGCCAAGTCGTTGATATGAACGCTATGTTCGAGCTATCTCGACAATTCAACGGCGACATCTCACAGTGGGATGTCAGTCAGGTCTCCGATATGAACCTAATGTTTCACTACACCGAGTTCAACGGCGACATCTCACAGTGGGATGTTAGTCGGGTCTCCGATATGGATGGTATGTTTTCAAGCTCCCAGTTCAACGGCGACATCTCGCAGTGGGACGTCAGCCGAGTTATCAGTATGAACAGTATGTTTTCAAGCTCCCAGTTCAACGGCGACATCTCACAATGGGACGTCAGCCGCGTTACCGATATGGAAAGCATGTTCCAAAACTCCCAGTTCAATGGAGACATTTCTCAATGGGATGTCAGTCAGGTCACCGACACACGAAGCATGTTCGCAAGCTCCCAGTTCAACGGCAACATCTCACAGTGGAATATCAATCGGGTCACCGACATGAGCAAGATGTTCGATGATGCGCCTATCATCGATCATTTCAAACCCTTAGCCACGCCAGCGAAAGTAGATGTCAAACAACGGTCGACGAGTAGCTTCACGATAATCATAATCGCTATCGCTCTTATCCTTGCTAGTATCATCTACATCTACCGGTAGTCAAATGCAACTATTAGAAGAACCTTGTACATCCAAATAGAAAGTATCAAGGGGGCTTCTCCATTTTCTCGCTAGGTAAGATTTTGAGACGATTTTAGAGCCGGATTTTTTAGGAATTGATGGCTCAGAGTGTCCTCTGAGACGAAAATTCGCGGAAAATGCAGCCTAAAAGCGCTCAAAAGCTGCCTCGTAAGAAGTCCCCTTTATTGATCCTACTTCCTTTTTAGCCAGAAATCGGCGGGCTCTTCGAGCATGATATGGGCTGGCAGTTGCTTGAGGCGCACGCGCTCAGTGCCATCGAGGGCGATGCCTTGGAGACCGACTTCGCTCTCCCATGTGGGGGCAGTGGATCCGAGGTAGTAATGATGGTCGAGCTCGCCATCTCCTCGGGTCAAGCTGATGGAGTAATCGGGGTGGATCTTCACCGTCGTATCAAAGACGGTGTGCGCGAGGATGAGGGCAATGGTCAAGATAGACAGAGGGATCACCGTCACGGCCGCGTAGATGTAGAGCAGGGTGTGTAGGACGCGCGAGGTGCGCCCACGCTGAGGAGCTGGAGGAGTTGATTCTGTCGTCATCTGAGCAAGTTAGCAGACGATAGCCGAGCTGACAAGAAAAATCCACCCGCCCTCGATGCATCGAGGACGGGTGGTGGGAATGTGTGTGTATTTCCGCGGGAGGGGGATGATTACATCATGCCACCCATGCCGCCCATACCACCCATGCCGCCCATAGCGTCAGCACCGCCGCCACAGCCACAGCCCTTGGCTTCGGGGAGTTCGGTGATGAGACACTCGGTGGTGAGCATGAGGCCGGCGATGGACGCGGCGTTCTGCAGAGCGGAGCGTGTGACCTTCGTTGGGTCGACGACACCGGAGACGAGGAGGTCTTCGTAGGCGTCGGTGACGACGTTGTAGCCTTCGGTCGCGGAGCTGAGTCCCTTGACCTTCTCGACGATGAGAGCGGCTTCGCGGCCGGCGTTGGAGACGAGCTGGCGGAGGGGAGCCTCGATCGCGCGGGTGACGATGTCAGCACCTGTCTGCTCGTCGCCTGCGAGGGTGAGGTTTGCGCTGGCGTGCTGGGCGCGGATGAGGGCGACACCACCACCGGGGACGATGCCTTCTT
>CAYJID010000081.1:0-8724 GCA_964370135.1 uncultured Akkermansia sp.
CTATTTTCTCGCGAGGTAAGATTTTGAGATGATTTTAGAGCTGGATTTCCCGTCGCTTATCCCCCACGAGGTGTCGTGGGGGGCTCTGGTCTCAAATTGTCGTGCAATTTGTCGCGAATTGATGACTCAGAGTGTCCTCAGAGACGAAAATTCGCGGAAAATGCAGCCTAAAAACGCTCAAAAGCTGCCTCGTAAAGCCATTTTCTGTATTTGCTTATTTAGAATGACGAGAATTTGGAAGCACCCTTAAATTCCAAGGAGCTTTTTCTTCGCCGCGTCGAAATCCTCCTGCGTGATCACGCCATTGTCAAGCAGTCCTTTGAGCTGCGTGAGCTTCGCATAGGGATCTTCTTGTTCCTGCTGGGGCTGTGCGGGCATCTGCTGCTGGAGTCCGCCCATGGCACCACCGACCGCATTCATACCCATACCCATGAAGCCCATACCGAGCGCTCCGCCACCGGCGGGGTTCTCCCCTGCGGCTTGGAAGCCACGTGCGACGGCCTGCTGCATGAACGAATTGCCACGCTGCCCTGCGAGCGCGTCGGCCTTCTTGACATCACTGAGCAGTGTTTTGGTATCCGCGTCGTATTCGATAGCAGCGATGGCGACCTTGATGATCTCGAGACCGCGATCGGATTTCCAACGGTAGTTCTCCTCGATAACCGAGCCGAGGCTCTGGGCAAAACCGAGGGGATCGCTTTGGATCTTCGTGATACGATTACCCTTGTCTGGGTCATTGCAGTAGACGGAGAAAGCAGCAGCGAGCGAGCCGACGACCTCGGTGAAGAGCTGATCGCCCGCGGGGTTGTCCATGCTGGCAAAGTCAAACACGCCTCCACTCATCAGCACATCCATGGGCACGTACTGCTTGATGAAGACGAGGGGATCGACGATCTTGAGCGAGTACATACCACGGCAGATAGCCCCCACCTGAGCGCGCAGGTAGGCATCGTCCCAGTAGATCTCAGACTGCGTGCCAAAGCGATTCCCCGGGATCTCCTTCATGTTCACATAGAAGACCATCTGGCTAGAGCTAGGCTGGCCGCCGAATTTGAAGCGCTCCCATGATTGCTTGATAAGAGGCGTGAGCAAGCCATCTCCTGCAAAGACGGACTGGCTGTTGATATCATCACTCTGGTAGATGAAGCCACCGGGCTCCATGATGAGGCCAGTCACGCCCCCATCCTGCATCGTGACGAGCGCGCAGCCCTCGGGGACGAGGATCTTGCTGCCGTTCGTGATGATGTTGGCCGAGGCGGCAGTGTTGCCACCGCGTCCCGCGTTCTGCCCGACGCGCTCAGCGGGGAAGATACCTGCGGTGGCGGGGATGCCCGCCTTGGGCTGGATGAAATCCTTCCACTGGTCGGTCAGAGTCCCGCCGATGGCACCTGTGAATGCTTGAATAAATCCCATGATAAAAAAGTGTTTATGTATGTATGAATGGGGAGGCTTCAGTGCTGCTTCTCCCTATGATGTTTAGCATTCTAGCTGTTTTTCGCCTGTTGTCAATCTCTATATTCTGACATCATGTATTTCGAAGCTACCCTTATCTAGCATCTTGATGGGCTCTAGCTAATCAAGTACACAGACCGTGTTCACTTCATTAACTATCGGCAAAGTAATAATTTTCTCGAAATCTCGCGCTACTAGAAATCCCCTTATCCTGCACTTCATGAGTCACAACGAAGCCAGTGGTTTCGCCTCACGAACGATCATTCGCTTCGCCGCGACATAAATTAGCAGGCAGAGCACACACAAGGAGCTCTTGGCGAGAAAGAGCTCAAGCATATTGTCCCTGTCCAATGGTATATAATAAAAATAAACACCCCAAGGAAAAACTACAGACTCAATCGCATGTGCGCAAAGAAGAAAGAGAGTATGCTTGCCGAGAAAGCGTAGCACGGAGTTTAGAATAGGGATTTGAGCAATCCATCGGCTAAGCTGAATAAGCAAAATGACTCCTGCAATCGCTCCGAAGAAGGTATACAAGCCATTCTCAGCATAAGCCTTGACAATATAGAATCTAGCACCAGAGAAAGCTGAAAACAGAAAAATGCACAAAGCCAGCAAGACTCCTCCCCATGTCATGGGGTAAGAAAGCAAGCGATAGCGCCTAGCAAGAGTGCCCATATACACGAGGATGGCGGCAAATAAGCCCTGATGCAGCGAGAATGGAAGCCATGTATACCAGTCACGTTGATAGACAGCAACACTGAGACCTCCATAGAGTAAAATCCCCCAACTCATGGGCAGTCTTCTCCCCAACAATACAAGAATACTCGAAACAAAAAGCGCGTTTAAAAACCAGATAGCATCGACCTGATGTAGCCCTAGATATTCTACATCGACCGCACAGCCATAGAGAAGGGAGAGAGCCGATCTCACAGGATCATGTACTTGTTTATATGCTAAATTTAATACGCACTGGAAAACAACAATCAGCAGGGCACAAATAAAATATGGCTGCAAGAGAGACTTCGCTCGCCGCGTACTCTCATCTCTGAATGTCCTTGTTGTGGATAGAAAATACCCACTGATGAGAAAAAAGAAAGGCATACGGATAGAGGAAAGGTAGGGCGCGCTCGCATTCATGCCACAATGCCCCAAAATCATCGCAAAAATAGCGAGGCATTTTGCCACATCCAAATAATCCAAGCGCTCGTGAGTGCTATCAGTTCTCAGATCGGGCACAAGAGCGTCATTCTTTAAATTCATGTCGAGGGTAAAGTAAAATTAAAGCAAATCCTAACAAAATCTTAGCTAAAAGGCAAGACTTCCGCTACTGATGCCACACATAGCTAAATTGCTAGCTCAGAGAGAGCCTTCCATTCTTGTTCAATTAATCATGCTACTATCTAAATAATAGCAATCACCAATTATTAACTTGTATTTAAGGGGGCTTCTAATTTCTCGCGAGGTAAGATTTTGAGATGATTTTCAAGTTGGATTTCTTTCGAATTGATGGCTCAGAGTGACCTCTGAGACGAAAATTCGGGAGAAATCCAGCTGAAAAGCGCTCAAAAGCTGCCTCGTGGCGCGAGTTTCGCGATTTGCTTATTTAGAATGACGAGAATTTAGAAGTCCCCTTAAGTAATGTTAGGCTGTCTTTTCCCCGAACTTTTGTCTCACAGGACACTCTGAGCCACCACTCGTGACAAAAGAGACGGGAAATCCTGCTCTAAAATCATCTCCAAATCTTGGCACGCGAGAAATCCCCTTAGATTATACTTGACTGGATGCGTAAAAATGTTAATCTTGGCTGACATGGAGTTCTTCGTAGAGACTTCATGTGTTCTTTAGGAGGCGATTTGATCGCAAGAAATAGATGGGAAAGACGGTGTGAATCCGTCGCTGTTCCGCAGTCGTGATGCACGAGATACTGGATGACAAAGAGCAAGATCATGCTCGCGTTGCTCCTCTCTGCTAAGTCGAGATACCAGCCTGGAGATTCGCTTTATGTGGTCAACGAGAATTGATCTATTGAGCAGCAATAAAGATACGTATGTTGATGATTCATTACTATATGTTAGACTTTTGAGTCTGGTTGTCTATGTTGTAGCCTCGGTGGGTTCGATCTTGTGGATCCGAAAGTTAACCCCATACGAGATAGATGACAACGATGAAACATATCACTAAAGCAGTGCTGCCTCTCAGCGCGAGTTTGCGCCTAGTTGCAGGACACTTCAGCTCTTGCCCAGATGCTAAGAGAGATCAGACGGCGGGTGATCCTCGTGGCCAAATATCGCGTGCTTTTTTATCTCTATGATCATGATCAAGGTAGAGAATGGATGTTTCAACAATAATATGGCTAATAGTACAATGAGTAAGTGTCTGAGTTTGGCGTCCTTTTGCGCTGAGCCACCGCAGCCTCCAGCGGAAGTCTACGTGGAGAGGAAGAAGGCGAATTTCGAAGCTGCTGTGATGGAGTTCTCCGAGGGGGATCGCTTGGCCGTCGTCGCGGTGCATTTTGGCACGACGCACGAGGATACGAGGGAGCGGTGCATGGTGGCGATCAATGATCTGATCAAGAAGAGCTACCCCGGTGCTCGCTTTGCAGAGGCCTACACGTCGCGTATTATTATCCATCGACTCAAGCAACGCGGTGTCGAGGTCGCGACGCCGAGCGAGGTGTTCGCACAATTGCATCGCGAGGGCTACACGCATTTGCTTGTACAATCCACTCATATCATTGAGGGCGTGGAGATGGAGTCGCTGCGCCGCGAGGTTGACGCCATGCGCTCGCAGTTCAAGCAGATCCGCCTCGGCAGACCGCTGCTCTATAGTCCTGAGGATTTCAGCGCGACGATCGAAGCCCTCGCGCATCATATCCCGCATGCGTCTTATGATGCGGTGGTGCTCGTGGGGCATGGCACCTACACGCCTATCACGGCTTCTTATGCGATGATGGATTATATGCTCAAGGTACAGGGCTATGCGCACTGGTGCGTGTCGACAATTGAGAATTACCCCTCGATGGATGAGGTCTTGGGCTTTCTGTGCGCGAGGGCGGCGCAGCGTGTGTTGCTTGTTCCCTTTATGTTTGTCGCAGGCGAGCATGCGAAAGAGGATATCGCGGGCGACTGGCGTGAGCAATTGGAGGACGCGGGCTATCACGTCGATGTGATGATGGAGGGCATGGGGGAGAATCCCCGCATCCAGCGTATTTTTATGAAGCATATGAACTTTGCCGCCCATTGCCGTGAGCTTGATATCATGAGCAAAAAGCACCATTATTCATTAGGAAAATAATCATGGAAGACAATCAAAAGAAATCGGGGCGCATCTTCGTCATCGGTCTAGGACCGGGGGATAGCGATGAGATGACACCTGCGGCGATGAAGGCTCTGGCGCAGTGTGATGTGGTCATCGGCTATCATTATTATTTTCAATTCATCCGTGAGCAGCTGCGCGAGGGCGTGCAGTGCATCGACACGGGCATGAGGCAGGAGGAGAAGCGCGCGCAGCATGCCTTTGAGCTGGCTGAGGCGGGGCAATGCGTCGCGGTGATCAGCTCGGGGGATGCGAATATCTATGGCATGTCGCCGCTCATCTGGGAGATGCGCGAGAAGCGTCAGAGCCCTGTGGAGATTGAGGTGGTCGCGGGGATCAGTGCCTTTCAGAAGGCGGCGGCTCTCTTGGGCGCGGCCGTGGGGCATGACTTCTGCGTGATTTCTATGTCGGATTTGATGACGGATTGGGAGACGATTGATAGGCGTATCCAAGCGGCGGCCATGGGGGACTTTGTCACCGCAGTTTACAACCCGAGGAGCAAGGATCGCTATTGGCAGATGGCGCGTTTGAAAGAACTCTTCTTGCAGCAGCGCGATGCGCAGACGCCTGTTGGCTATGTGCGCCAAGCGGGGCGTGAGGAGCAGTGTGTCAGCGTCACGACGCTGGCGGAGCTCGATGTCGAGCAGCTCGATATGTTCACGGTGGTCATCATTGGCAATTCGCAGAGTTATTTTAGTACAGATGGGCAGCATATGATCACGCCGCGCGGGTATTACCGCGACAGGGTTGATGCGCAAAAGACACTGGGGCAGCAAATCATGCACGCGAGCTTTTCGCGCATCGAGCGCGAGCTGCAGCATCAGGACTATCCTTTAGACAAGAAGTGGGCTCTGCTACATGCCATCCATACGACGGCGGATTTTGGTCTGGAGGAGTCTTTCTATGCGGATGCTGACGCGGTCGCCGAGATTCATGAGGCCTGTGTCTCGGGGGCGTTGACGACCATCATCACGGATGTGACGATGGTCGTGTCGGGGGTGCGTCAAGCGGCCTTGGCGCGTCTGGGTATTGAGATCAAGTGCTACCTCCATGACGCGCGCACGGTAGAACTCGCCGAGAGGAAGGGTATCACGCGCACACAGGCGGGTATCTTGCTCGCGGTGCAGGAGCACCCTGAGGCTCTGTATGTGTTTGGCAATGCGCCCACGGCTCTCATCGAGCTGTGCCGCCAGATGAAGCTGGGCAAGGCGCGCCCGCTGGGCGTGATTGCGGCTCCTGTCGGTTTTGTCAATGTGAAGGAGTCGAAGTACAGGCTCAAGTGTTTTTCTGCCACCAAGAAACTCATCATCGAAGGGCGCAAGGGCGGCAGCAATCTCGCCGCCAGCCTGCTCAATGCCATCCTGAGCTTTGACGACGCGCAGGGGATGCAACCAGGGCGCGATCTCTAGGGAGGATATTCTATGATTTTTCATCTCATAGGCATGTCGGATAGCGAGCCGCTGCATCTCGATGAGCCGCTGCGTGCCTTGCTGGCGCGCGGGCGGGTCTTTTCGGGAGGGCTGCGGCATAGGGAGTTGGTGGAGCAGCTCTTGCCCGTGGGGTATAGATGGATTCCCATCGCGCCGCCTATGACCTCTGTGTTCGAAGCCTATGAGGGAGAGCGTGAGGTGATTGTCTTCAGCTCGGGTGATCCGCTCTTTTATGGATTTGCCGCGACGGTGCAGCGACTCTGTCCGCAGGCAGAGCTGCGGGTGTATCCCCATTTTAATTCCTTGCAGATGCTCGCTCACCGTCTCTTCCTGCCCTATGAGCAGATGCGCGCGGTCTCGCTGACAGGGCGCGATTGGGCAGGGTTGGATGAGGCTGTGATCTCGGGTGAGCAGATGATAGGTGTTCTAACGGACAAGCGATTGCACACGCCCGCGCGTATCGCCGAGCGTTTGCTAGATTATGGATATAGCAACTATGAGGTCTATGTCGGCGAGCTGCTGGGCAACAAGGAGCAGGAGCGCGTCACGCGCTTGAGTCTGGCGGAGGTGGCAGAATCCGAGTTTGCCTACCCCAATGCGGTGATTCTGAAGCGTACTCAGGTGCGGCGGCGTCCCTTTGGCATCGCGGATGGTGATTTTGCCCTGCTCGATGGGCGCAGCAAGATGCTGACCAAGTCGCCTATACGTCTCGTCACGCTCGCGCAGCTCCAGCTGCGTGAGGCGCGGGTGTTCTGGGATGTGGGCTTTTGTACGGGCTCTGTTTCTATCGAGGCGAAGTTGCAGTTTCCGCATCTGCAAGTGGTGGCCTTTGAGAAGAGAGAGGTCTGCCGTGAGCTCTTTGAGCGCAACAGCCGACGCTGGGGGGCGGTGGGCATGCAGTGCGTGATCGGTGATTTCCTCGATGCGGATCTCTCGCTCTATCCTCGACCCGATGCCGTCTTCATCGGCGGGCATGGCGGGCGGCTGCCCGAGGTCATGGCGCGCTGCGTCTCGGTGCTTCCGTCGGGGGGAAGGCTTGTTTTTAATTCCGTCTCCGAGGCGAGCCGCGAGGTCTTCTTGCAATGCCTCTCCACGCTGCCGCTGAGTGAGACTCAGCAGCTCACTCTCAGTCTTGATTCTTTCAATCCCATTACCATTTTACAAACACAAGTTATATGAACTACGCCCTCATCATCAGCTCTATTGAGGGGCTGACTATCGCCCAACGCCTCTCGGCTGAGCTGGGAGAGTGTACCCTCGTGAGCACACATCCGCAGCAGGGAGGCGTGCTTGTCAGCTCCCTGAGTGAATGGGTGCGTGAGCACTTTTCGCAGTTTGACTGTCTGATCTTTATCGGAGCTGTGGGCATCGCGACGCGCTGCATCGCGCCCTGCCTGCAAGATAAGTACCAAGACCCAGCCGTCATCAATGTCGATGCGACGGCGCGCTACGTCATCCCCTTGCTCTCGGGGCATGTGGGCGGGGCAAACGCGTGCAGCAAGCGCATCGCGTCTATCCTCGGCGCTCAGCCCATCATCACGACTCAGAGCGACCTCAAGGGGCTCTGGGCTCTCGATACGCTGGGCACGGAGTACGGCTGGACGAGTTCGTACACACGCGGGCAGTCCTTGAATGAAGCCATTGCGCATTTTGTGAATCAAAACGCCACCGCGCTGCTGTTGGACATTCGCGATCGTGGCAGTGATTATCTGGAGAGGACGGCACCCGATCATGTGCAGATCTTCTACCGCTATGAGGACATTCCAAGCACGGGCTTTGACTTGCTCATCGCGGTGACTCCCTTTCTCTACCCCCAATTTGAGGGGGAGGTGCTCTATTACCATCCCCCCGTGCTACTCCTCGGCATGGGTTGCCGTCAACTCTGCCCGCCTGAGGGTGTAGCGGATTACTTGGAGCAAGAACTAGAAGCGCGTGGGCTCGCCAAAGCATCCCTCCGCAGCCTCTCCAGTATCGAGCTCAAGAAGGATGAGCCCCTGCTGCATGAGCTGTCTGAGCGTTTCCAGAGCAAACTGCAAGTCTACGCCGCCGAGGAGCTCAACGCGATTGCTACCCCGAATCAATCGGAAAAAGTCCATAGCGTGACGGGCACGCCAAGCGTCTCCGAAGCCGCCGCCATCCTCACGGCACAGGGGGGAGGACTTCTCATCGAGAAGCAAAAGCACAAGCTGCAAGAGGGTGGTGACTTCACCTACGCCGTTGCGATCCAAGCCCATTGCCTGCGTCAGGGGCATGTCGAGATTGTCGGCGCGGGACCCGGTGACCCCGAGCTCATCTCCGTGCGCGGGAAGCACTTCTTGCAGCGCGCCGATCTCATCCTCTACGCGGGAAGCCTCGTGCCTATCGAGCTGACCTACTATGCGAAAGAGGGGGCTACGGTGCGCAGCTCCGCGGCCATGGATCTGGAGGAGCAGTTCACGCTCATGCACGACTTCTACAAGCGCGGTTTGCTCGTCGTGCGCCTGCACACGGGCGACCCCTGTATCTATGGGGCGATTCAGGAGCA
>CAYJID010000082.1:0-4483 GCA_964370135.1 uncultured Akkermansia sp.
ACAATGAATACAAAAGAACAAGAAAAATACGTCTACCACTTTGGCGGCGGCAGTGCCGACGGTGGTGGTAGCATGAAGCCCCTGCTCGGAGGCAAGGGCGCGAACCTCGCAGAGATGGCACGCATCGGACTGCCCGTGCCTCCCGGATTCACCATCAGCACAGAGGTCTGCACCTATTATTACCAGCATGCGAAGAGCTACCCAGAGGCTCTCGAGGCACAGATCGCCGAGGGCGTGACCAAGATGGAGGAGCAGCTCGGAGCCGCCTTTGGCGCGACCGAGGGAAAACCTCTGCTGCTCTCCGTACGCTCGGGCTCGCGCGAGTCCATGCCCGGCATGATGGACACCATCCTCAACCTCGGTCTCAACGACACGACCGTCGAGGCTCTCGCACAGGCGACGAACAACCCCCGCTTTGCATGGGACTGCTACCGCCGCTTTGTCCAGATGTACGGTGACGTCGTGCTGGAAGTCCAAAAACTCCCCCACGAGGACCACGAGCCCTTTGAGACCGTCATCGAGGATCTCAAGCAGGAGCGCTACCAGAGCAACATCGCCGACTCTGAGCTCACGGTCGATGACCTCAAGGAGCTCGTCGCGCGCTTCAAGGCACTCGTGCTGCGCCGCAAGAAGCGCAGCTTCCCCGCCGATCCATGGGAGCAGCTGCGTGGTGCCATCAGTGCCGTCTTCAACTCATGGAACAACGACCGCGCCATCGTCTACCGCCAGCGCTACAACATCCCCAGCGAATGGGGTACAGCGGTGAATGTGCAGGCCATGGTCTTTGGCAACACGTCGGAGGCCTCGGGCTCGGGCGTCGCCTTCACCCGCGACCCCGCTACAGGGGAGAATGTCTTCTACGGTGAGTTCCTCCTCAATGCACAGGGCGAGGATGTCGTCGCAGGTGTCCGCACCCCGCTGCCCGTCTCTGAGCTCGCGAACTCCATGCCCGCCGCCTACGAGGAGCTCCAGGGCATACGTCAGACGCTGGAGAGCCATTTCCGCGACATGCAGGACTTCGAGTTCACCATTGAGGAGCGCAAGGTCTACATGCTCCAGACTCGTAATGGGAAGCGCACAGGCATCGCCGCCTTCCGCATCGCCTGCGACCTCGAGCGCGCTGGACTCATCGACTGGAAGACCGCCGTGAAGCGCATCCCCGCCGATCAGGTCGACCAGCTGCTCAGCCCCGTCTTTGACCCCAATGCGATCAAGGCGGCGAAATGCATCGCTACAGGCCTGCCCGCAGGCCCTGGTGCGGCCTCTGGCAAGCTCTATCTCAATGCAGAACGCTGCGCCGAGGCCGCCAAGCGCGGTGAGAAGGTGCTGCTCGTCCGCATGGAGACCTCCCCTGAGGATCTACGCGGCATGATCGCCGCCGAGGGCATCCTCACCGCACGCGGTGGCGTCTCCAGCCATGCGGCTCTCGTCGCCCGCCAGATGGGCAAGGTCTGCGTCTGCGGTGCCGAGGCACTCCACATCGACTACGCTGCACGCACACTGAGTGTGGATGGCAATGTGTACAAGCAGGGCGATTACCTCTCTATTGATGGCACATCGGGCAAGGTCTACGAGGGCAAGGTCGGCACGTCGCACTCCGAGATCATGCAGGTGCTCATCGAGAAGAGCGTCAGCCCCGAGAGCAGTGCCGTCTATCAGGACTTCTCCCGCGTCATGGACTGGTGCGATCAGGTCACGGACATGAAGGTGCGCACGAACGCTGACACCCCCGTGCAGGCCACACAGGCGCTCGCCTTTGGCGCGACGGGCATCGGTCTCTGCCGCACGGAGCACATGTTCTTTGACGGCAACCGCATCGACTTCATCCGCCAGATGATCATCTCGGAGGACAAAGAAGAGCGCAAGCAAGCCCTCGCTAGCCTGCTTCCCTTCCAGAAGGGAGACTTCAAGGCCATGTTCAAAGCCCTCAAGGGGCTGCCCGCCACCATCCGTCTCCTCGATCCCCCGCTCCACGAGTTCCTCCCCCAGACGAAGGAGCAGAAAGACGACCTCGCGCACAAGATCAACGTCGAGCGCAGCATCATCGAGCGTCGCGTCGCCGAGCTCCATGAGCTCAACCCCATGCTCGGACACCGCGGCTGCCGCCTCGGCACCGCCTACCCTGAGATCACCGAGATGCAGACGCGCGCCATCATTGAGGCGGCGATTGAGGTGCAGATGGAGGAGGGATTTGAAGTCAAGCCCGAGATCATGGTGCCGCTTGTCGCCTTTAAAAAGGAGCTTGAGCTGCAGCGTGGCATCATCGAGCGCACCGCACAGGCTGTCTTTGCCGAGAAGGGCAAGCAGGTCTCCTACCAAGTCGGCACCATGATCGAGATCCCCCGCGCCTGCGTGACGGCGGATGAGATTGCCGAGGTCGCAGACTTCTTCTCCTATGGCACGAATGATCTGACCCAGACAGGACTGGGCATGAGTCGCGACGACTCAGGCACCTTCCTCCCCTGCTATCAGGAGCAGGAGATCATCAAGACGAATGTCTTCTCCAGCATCGACCAAGGCGGCGTGGGCAAGCTCATGCGCATCGCTACCGATCTCGGACGCAGCACGAAGCCCGACATCAAGCTGGGCATCTGCGGCGAGCATGGCGGCGACCCTGAGTCGGTGAAGTTCTGCCACACGCTCGGCCTCAGCTACGTCTCCTGTAGCCCCTACCGCGTGCCCACCGCGCGCATCGCCGCCGCACAGGCTGCGTTGAGCGAATAATTCCTTCCTACATATACATAGCAAAAGCACCCTTGCTCATGGTAAGGGTGCTTTTTTTTGTTGTCTGTGCGTGATGCGCTGGCTGATGGCAGCTCGCGTGCGCCTACGCTGACGCGTTATTTCTTCCTCGCGTAGAACTCAGGCTTGAAATGATAGGGCATCCAGCGCCTCCACCTCTTTGTATAGTTCACAAGCTCGGGTGTGACGGGAATCCCCCATGCGAGGAAGAAGGGGGACATATCCCGCTGGGTGAGATCGGAGAGATGGTACACCCAGTAATCAATCTTGCGCTGATCGCCCGTGCTCTCACAGGGCAGCTCCATAGGCACGCCCGCGATATTCGTCGCATTGAATCGGGCAAAGAGTTTTTTGTACACATCCCAGCCGAACTCATTGCGAATCTGGCGAAAGAGGATCAGCCCGAGGAAGGGATCCTTCACCCAGTCCTCATAGCGTGCGCCATTAGAAAAATAGCGCTCCATCGCCGCGCGGGTCGCCTTGCCACTGACGCCCGTATGGGCGAGCTCGCGCCCCATGATCACCTGATCATAGATATAGAGGGAGAAGAGGTTCACACTCACCTCCATCGTCCCATGGAATACCCAGTCGGTGACATTCTGCATATTGTGCCCTATCTCGTGGAAGAATCCCCACGCATTCTCCAGCGTCTCGGGATCATGGATGAACTGCTCGGCTTCATAATGCTGCACGCCCTCACGATGATGAGCCATGACGGGGTAGCCGCTGTGCATGAGCCCCAGCCAGACCTGCTCATCGAGCACGACGCGCTGCTTGCGAAAGAAGGGGTCGGGGATCTGCGCCAGATCGTAGCACGCGCCAATGATACTCGACCAGACCTGAGCGATGCGCTCGGGATCCTTGATCTTGCGCAGCCCCTCTGTGGACATGGTGATGATGAGATTGTCCGTCTCAAACTCGCCCCACGGTGCCGCGCTCTCTGCTAGCATCGCGCGCCACTGCTCCATCGTCGTCTCCCCCTCGATGTAGTGAGGAGCAGGCGAGCCCCCCTCGATACGCACCGTACAGGAGACGTTGGCGGCCTCGGGGCGGAGATTGATGTAGATGAGACCGCCAAAGGGATTGCTGATCGTGACAGACGGCTTGTCAATCAGCTTCGCCGTCGTCACAAAGGGCATGCGACGCCACTCGCGATGCCAGCTCGTCTTGGTAGGGATCTTGTCTGTGTGAATACCCAGCTGGATCTCTGCCTTGCCTACGAGCTGCTGGGGCACCCGCACGGTGATCGCTTTGCCAGCGGGGGCGTAGAGGCCAGTGGAGTAATGGGTCTGATTGTCAGGTCTGTTGTAATTGACGCTGATGAGGAGATTCTTATTGATGGCGGCAAACACACTGTTGATCTGCTGATGACGCAGGGGCACGTCACGTGTGACCACCTTGTAGCCCTCCTTTAGCAGACCGGGGAAATGCTTCGCCGAGGGGTGGACCTGCAGCAGAGCTGGCGACTCACGTGACCAGCGTTCACCCTGCTCGTAGATACGTGTCGCCTCAGGCTCAGTGTGGATGTAGGGCTTTTTTGGGGATACCTCCAAGGTGAAAAAATCCTTCGCCACGACAGGGGAAAGAACAGCGATACCGCATAGCGATGCAAAGAACACTCGTCGTCTCATACTATTGATAATTTATAACAAATACTCCCCTAAGTCAAGCAGAGGCGCGTTTAAAGCGTTTAAAGCGTTTAAAGCGTTTAAAGCGTTTAAAGCGTTTAAAGCGTTTAAAG
>CAYJID010000082.1:4583-8635 GCA_964370135.1 uncultured Akkermansia sp.
CGTTTATAAGCGTTTAAAGCGTCCGCCTATATTTACATTCTATTCTAAACTTGCAAGATAATACCTAGCTCCTCTTCGATTGCCTAATTTTTTTAATTTTTCTTCCTTGACCAGCAAGTTGATTATTCTCGTGACACGTGTACGCTCAATTCCTAAAAACTCAGCGACTTCATTACTTGTAAAAGTACCTTCATGCTCCTCAGCATACTGCAGAATCATCTCCTCATTGATACAAACCGAAGATTTGAGCTGCTTCTCATAAGCCGCCAGATTGTTCTCATAAACATAAACGTCTCGAGAGAGAATATAATCACGAGTATTCCCCGATCCAGTGGCTTCGACTAGCCCCATTTCTACAAGTCTTTCCACCACCGAGCGCACTCTGTTCTCCGTGATTTGAATCATCACTGCGAGTTTCGCTATATTTAAACGGCGGTACTCTTTCAGAGCAGATAAAATCATCAGTGCCGATATGGAAAGCGGGCTCGAATGAGTGCTATTGCACCGTTCTAACAGAGCATGAAAAGCCATATCAGGTTTGGCTCGCAGAATGCTTACTTTCACGTACTGAGAGGAGGATCCAGAATAATCAGGCCAAGGTCTTCCATAATTAATCGAACCTTCAAAAATGCGATCAATACCTCGTCCGCTCTTCTCTGCCAGTCCGATACGCTTGAGTGCAAGAGCTAAAGATGGATTTCGTCCCATAGGCTCAACTGTTAGAATATTATGCACTCCAACGCCCTCAATAAAGCCACCATGGCTACTAATCATTAACTCCTCATCATTAATAACGAGGCGAACGTCTCCCAGAATCGCGTAGTCACGATGACAAAAAGCATTAACCAGAGCTTCACGAAAGGCAATAGGGGAGAACGCCGGCACCCCCACCCGCAAGAGACCGTGCTGAAATTCATCCTCCGTATTGTAATACCGAAAGTTTTTCTCAAAGTTCTCCATAGTCTCAAGGATGGGTCGAGCGGAATGCTCATTGATAATCAACTTCGTACCACGAAGCACCTGCAAGGTAGCTCTTGCCGTCGGTAATAGCTCCTGTAGTCGCTGTGCCTTTCCGATCAGAAGCAATCCTGTGACAGTAGGACGCAGCGTCCCTGTGGCTTCACTAGCGATTCCTAGAGCCTTGTATAGAGCTTCATCATCGAGATCATCTAGCTCCTTTTCATTCCCTTTTCTGATTAATTCGCGTAAGCGATCGCTCTCCCTCGAGTCGAGGTCTTCCATGCAAGCATTGCTCAGGCACTGGCTAGAATAGTCGTAATGCCTCAATGTAGAGAGACGATTCGCGTACTGCATGGGATAGAATGCCACGGTCTCAGGTGCGCCATCGTGTTTGAGGCATCTTCTGAGCGTCTTTCCTTCAATCGTTGCGACGATATGCTGCGATGACTCTACTCGGATACAGATGACTCTTTTGCTATCAACAGCGATGTCTGCGACGCTTGTTTCTACAGGCGGCATCGTCTTGTTGCGAATGAAGGCTACGAGACCTTGTGATTCATTGCGATCTTCGTGTACCCCTGTGACGGAGCCATCGTCCTCGATGCCCAGATAAAGGCTACCGCCAGAGGTATTCGCGAATCCTACAATTGTCTCGATGATTTGCGAATCGTGCAGCTTCTTGCGGTCACTTTTGAATTCGACAGTGAGGCTTTCTTTCAGAGGGAGTTCGTGCGTATGACGGTCGGGTCTAAAGCTACTTTATTACTTCGGCAGTAGTTAATGCAGCAACCACGCCCTGCGTACTTGATTAGCTATAGTCCATCAAGTCGCAATCCGGCATAAACTCGCTGCGCTCGCCCCTGCGGGGACTTTATTCCGTTTGCTCCTTGACA
Source organism: uncultured Akkermansia sp. (assembly GCA_964370135.1). GTDB lineage: Bacteria > Verrucomicrobiota > Verrucomicrobiia > Verrucomicrobiales > Akkermansiaceae > Akkermansia. The sequence continues at coordinate 6,437 of CAYJID010000082.1, forward strand.
GCCTATATCTAATCAAGTTAGAAGCATGTACTTCTTTTTGTTGAATGAAAAATAAGATTTTTCACCCAACAAAAAGAAGGTTTGATATGATGATTCTGCTAGAATGCTTTCACTGTATTTTGCTACATTATCTATAGCCAAAGTAATAACGAAAAATACGCTAAAGGCAATAAAAAAGAATATCCAGATACGAGCCAAGGTCAGCCTGTAGCAGGCTGACCTTGGCTGACAGGTGTGTTTTAAAAAGAAAAGTTAGTCACCACTCTTGAGCACCTTGATGAAGGCCTCTTGGGGGATGTTCACGCGTCCGATCGCCTTCATGCGCTTCTTGCCCTCCTTTTGCTTTTCGAGCAGCTTGCGCTTACGCGTCACGTCACCGCCGTAGCACTTCGCCGTCACGTTCTTCTTCATCGCGGAGATACTCTCACGAGCGATGATCTTGCCGCCGATGCAGGCTTGGATGGCCACGGTGAACAGCTGTCTGGGGATCACGTCCTTGAGCTTGGTCGCCAGCTCGCGTCCCTGCGCCTCGGCGCGGTCGCGGTGCACGATCATGGAGAAGGCATCGACTGACTCGCCAGCGATCATCATGTCCATCTTCACGAGGTGGGCGGACTGGTAGCCGTCTGGCTCGTAGTCCATGGAGCCGTAGCCGCGTGTGGCGGACTTGAGCTTGTCGTTGAAGTCGACGAGGATTTCTGCCATGGGGAGGCGGCAGGTGAGCATGACGCGCATGTCGTCGATGGTCTCGGTGTGGTTCACCTCGCCGCGCTTTTCGAGCACGATGCGCATGATATCGCCGATGTAGTCGGCGGGGATCATGATGAAAACTTTTACCATAGGCTCACGGATCTCTTTGATCTCCTGTGCCTCGGGGAGGAAGGTGGGATTGTCCACGAGCATCTCCTCGCCGTCCGTCTTGGTTACCTCATAGATCACCGAGGGGTAGGTCGAGATCACGTCCATGTTGAACTCACGGCGCAGACGCTCTTGGATGATCTCCATGTGGAGCAGGCCGAGGAAGCCGCAGCGGAAGCCGAAGCCCAGAGCCACGGAGCTCTCGCCCATGTAGCTGAAGGCCGCGTCATTAATCTGCAGCTTTGCCATCGCCGCCTTGAGACTCTCGTAATCGCTGGAGTCGATGGGGTAGATGCCTGAGAACACCATGGGGCGTATCTCCTTGAAACCGGGGAGCGGCTCGGAGCAGGGACTGATCATGTCGGTGTAGGTATCACCGATCTTGACATCGCTCGCGGACTTCATGTTGGCGATGATGTAGCCTACATCACCCGTGCGCAGGGCGGGGGTCGCCTGCATCTTGGGGGTGAAGACTCCGACTTCTTTGACTTCATAAGTCTCGTCGGTGTGGAAAAGCTTGACCTTCATCCCGCGCTTCACCTCACCAGAGGCCATGCGGACGTAGGATACGACACCACGGTAAGCGTCGTAGACGGAGTCGAACACGAGAGCGCGCAGCTTGTTGTCCTCGATCTCTTTTGGGGGAGGGATGCGGGCGACGACAGCCTCGAGAATATCCTCAATACCGATACCCGCCTTCGCGGAGCAGAGAATAGCCTCATCGCGGGGGATGCAGATCACATCTTCGAGCTGCTTGTAGACGCGGGGGAGATTCGTGCTAGGGAGATCGATTTTGTTGACCACGGGGATGATGGTCAGGCCCTGATCGAGGGCGAGGTGCATGTTGGCGAGCGTCTGAGCCTCGACACCTTGGGCGGCGTCGACGATGAGCAGTGCGCCGTCACAGGCGGCGAGGGAGCGGGAGACCTCGTAGGAGAAGTCGACGTGACCGGGGGTATCGAGGAGATTGAGCTCGTATTCCTGCCCATTCTTCGCCTTGTAGCGCATGGTGACGGGGTGGGACTTGATGGTGATGCCTTTCTCGCGCTCGAGATCCATGGCATCGAGGAGCTGATCTTGCTTCTCGCGCTCGGAGATCGTTTGGGTGAACTCGAGGAGGCGGTCGGAAAGAGTGGTCTTGCCGTGGTCAATGTGGGCAATGATGGAAAAGTTGCGTTTGAACTCGGTGCTTGTAGACATGCGCGCGAGAGTATAGAGGAGATGGTTTTGTAAGTCAAGTCATTTGCGAAGTTCCTGCACATCGCTGTCATATGACCCCATACAGTGACCACATGAAAGAGATGCGAAGCATCTTGGATTCTTAAGGTCTAGACCTTAAGC
>CAYJID010000083.1:0-8550 GCA_964370135.1 uncultured Akkermansia sp.
GCATTATTCAGCACCATCTCCTGCCTATGCTGATCCTGCGTGAGCTCCTGCATACTCCCCTCCGCGATGAGGCAGCCCTGATAGAGAATGCCCACGCGGTCGCAAATCTCCTGCACCTGCTCAAGCAAATGCGAGCAGAGGAAAACGGTGAGCCCCTTCTCCTTGAGCCGTAAAATAATATCACGAATCGTACGCGAGCCTATCGGATCCACGCCCGCCGTTGGCTCATCGAGCACGACGAGGCGCGGCTGCTGGACAAGAGCCTGAGCAAGCCCGATGCGTTGGAGCATTCCCTTGGAATACCCCCCGACGCGCCGCTCGGCAGCCTCCGTGAGCCCGACGAGCTCCAGCAGCTCCTCGCAGCGCGCGCGCAGAGCCTTCCCCCGCAAGCCGCAGAGACGCGCGTAGAAACGCACCGTCTCGCGGCCTGTGAGGAACTTGTAAAAATAAGGATTCTCTGGGAGAAACCCCACCTCGCGGCGATTCTCAGCGGCCGTAGCCTCCTTGCCAAAGACCTGACAGCTCCCCTCATCGGGGCGCAGCAGCCCGAGCAGAGCCTTCATCATCGTGCTCTTGCCCGAGCCATTGGGACCGATGAGCCCATAGACCGAGCCCTCGGGGATGCTGAGGCTCACGCCCTTCACGGCGTAGATGCCACCGCGGCCCCAGTGACCGCGGAAGCTCTTGTGGAGATTCTGAATATCAACCGCATTCATCGCGCGCAGAGGAGATAAGAATTATTCCGCCATGAGGCGCAGGGCGTTCTTTGTCATCTCGATACCCTTCTCATAGATGTTCACACGCATATTCTCATTGGGTGAGTGAATGCGGGCATCGGGGAGATCGAGACCGAGGAAGAGCGCGTCCTTGCCCAGCACCTTCGAAATCTCGGCAATGATGGGAATAGAGCCCCCCTCGCGAACGAGCACAGGAGGATTGCCAAAAGTCATCTCTTGGGCACGCTGGGCAGCCTTGCCAAAGGAAGAATGCGGGTCGCTGATGTAGGCATCGCCCACATGCCCCTCGATGAACTCCAGCACCACGCCCTCGGGGCAGTGCTTCTCAAAGTGCGCCTTCGCGCAGGCCATGACCTTCATCGGATCTTGACCAGGGACGAGACGGCAGCTCATCTTCGCGAGCGCGTGGGTGGGGATGACCGTCTTGGAGCCCTCGCCCTGATAGCCACCTTGGATGCCATTGAGTTCGAAAGTCGGGCGCGCGTAGACGCATTCGGCGCCCGTGTGACCAGTCTCGGTACGCAGGGCGGTGACGCCTGTGAGCTCGCAGAGTTCGCTGTCCTTCATCCCAGGCACACGACTCCAGCTCTCACGCTCCCAATCGGCAATCTCAGCGACTCCGTCATAGAATCCCTCAACCGCAATACGATTGTCCGCATCATGCGTGGAGGCGATGAGCTCGCTGAGCGCGGTGATGGGGTTGGAGACAGCACCGCCGAAGATGCCTGAGTGGAGATCCATGGCGGGGCCTGAGACCTTGAGCTCAAAGCAGCAGAGCCCCTTGAGACCGTAGGAAAGCGTGGGAATCTCCTCGGCGACCATGCCCGTGTCGCTCACGAGAATGACATCGCAGGCGAGGGAATCGGCGAATGCCTTGTCCTTGAGCGCGGCGAAGAGCGTTTCACTGCCGCGCTCTTCCTCGCCTTCGAGGAGGAAAGTGACATTGAGGGGGAGGGCACCGTCCTCGGCGATGACCTCTTGGACACCGTGAATGAGAGCCATGATCTCGCCCTTATCATCGGAGGCACCGCGTGCGTAGATACGGCCGTCGCGGATCTCGGGTTGGAAGGGGTCGCTCTCCCAGAGCTCGATGGGATCGACGGGCATGACATCGTAGTGACCGTAGATGAGGACGGTGGGCTTGCCCTCGATCTTGGGGCTATGAGCGACGACGATGGGGTGGATGGCGGTGGGGTGCTTGGTGGTCGCAAAGCCTAGTGAGTCAAGCTTGTTCACCAAGAAATCGGCGCAGGCGTCGACATCTTGGGCATGCTCTGGCAGGGCGGATACGCTAGGGATGCGCAAAAAAGCGAAAAGGTCTTCGAGCTTACTCATAGGCGTTTATATTACAAATAAAAAGCCCTCGTGGCAAGATCGAAATCCCGCATCGAGGGCTTGAACGGGGTGATTCTTTCTACCCCTCTACTATTCTACTCATTCAGCTCACGTCCTCCGCATCCGCAGGCAGCAGTAGCTGCTTCGCGCGTGGCGTGACGCTCATGGCGCGCTTCGGACGCGCGGGGCAGGCGGTCACACAGGCGCCGCAGCCGATGCAGAGCTCTTCCTCCAGATCGGGCGAGATCTGGTCGGTGCCTTCAATTGCATTGTAAGGGCAGGTGTAGGAGCACTCGCCGCAGCCGATGCAGCGTGAGTAGTCGATGACGGCGATCTTCTTCATCACCCCCTCGACCTCCACCTCTTGTAGAGAAATGGTCTTGACGGGGCAGATGTCGATGCAGGTCTTGCAGCCCGTGCAGGTGCTGGGGATGATGGTTGTGATGACGACATCCTTGCCCTTGAGTGCCTTGGTGGGGCAGGCGGCAATGCACTTGCCGCATTCCTTGTGATCCTGCCAGACGATGCAGTGGGTCTGATTCACCGCGGCGAGTCCGATTTGGGTGCGCTTTTTCACCTCAAGAGGAAGTTCTTTAATCGCACCCTCGGGGCAGGCGTCCGCGCAGATATGGCAGTTGTAGGCGCAGGCGGCGTTGCTAAAGTCAAGATAGGGCTTATTAATCCCCTCCCACCCCAGCGTTGTGAGCGAGGGCTTCAGCACCTTCGTCGGGCAGGCGGTGATGCAGAGGCTGCAGCCCGTACACGCATCAAGGAAGAGATTCAACGAGCCCGCACCCGGTGGAATAGCAGAGCGCATGCAGTTGTTGCCCACCTTGCTCGGGTCAGTATCATACGACGCGTCCTGCTCCGCCGCACTCGGCTGGCAGGAGGGCAGCAGCGTCGTGGCGATGCCTGTGAGCCCGAGGCCGATGAGCGCGCGGCGCGTGTCGTCAGGCGCAGGCGCGGGCGCAGGAGCAGGAGCAGCTTCCTTCTTCTTGCGAGGCTTGCGCGGAGCGGGTTCTATAGGCGCACGGAAGGGCTTGTGGGGCGCGAGCGTGATCGCCCCCTGCTCACAGACGCCCACGCACTTGTAGCAGGAGACACAGCGTGTTGAGTCAATGCGCAGATTCTTGATATCAATAGCGTGAGCCTTGCAGTACGTCGTGCAGTCCATGCAGCGGATGCAGGTCTTGTCCTTGATACTAGGCGTGCAGGGCGCGGCGCGCGAGATCAGCCCCAGCAGACTCCCCACAGGACAGACCGTATTGCAATAAAGACGCCCCTTCGCCAAGGCCATCCCCAGCGGCAACAGCACCGAGAAAACAATGATAGAAAGCACCAGCGGCGCATAGCGCGCCCAGTCAGCCGCGCGCTCACTGTAGCCCAGCATCTGGTACACCATCGCTCCCAGCGGCTGGAGCACCGCCGTGCCGAATCGCGTACTAATGCTATAGGGGTCAAGCCAGCTGAGCACATAATTACTCCCCGCGATCAGCGTCCCTATCGTCAGGACAAGAAAAATGCCACGAATGAGGAGATGATTGGGCGTGTAGCGCGCGCGGCTCTTCTTGTAGCGACCGCTGGGGTGACGGAGGCGATGTGCGAGATCCTGCAAGATCCCCAGCGGACAGAGCCAGCTGCAAAACACACGCCCAAAGACCAGCGTCAGCACGAGCAAGCCTAGAAAAATGAATAACGCCGCTGGCTCCCTCGTCCCACTGCCCACATAGGCGGGGACGAATTGCAACTGCGTCACCCAGAAATCCCAATCCCCGTGAAAGGGAAGAAAAAATCCGAGGAGAAAAAAGACAAGAACGGCCAAGGCGACGAAACGCCGTGTGTGGGCAAGCATAACAAATGGGGATCAACGGTGAGGCGATCAGAGCAGAGAATCTGCGTCATGATCGTGAAAAAGTATGGATCTAACCTCCTGAGACGTCAAGGATGTTTTTTGCCATAAATGCGTGAATTTCGTGTCATTTTTGCTGAACTAAAAAAGAGTTAACTGGATAGGAATGAACAAGAAAGATGCAAACCCCGCAACAGACAACCATCCCCCCGCGAATCGAGTACTTGACATCTGAAACTAATATGCTAATGTCAGCAATAGCATGCCTGACTTATTCTCTAGTAAAAAAGCAATTATTCTGGCTCTGAGTTTCTCTATCTTGAGCCCCTCCCTCGCCCAGCAAGCCCCCGTCCCCGCTGCAGCTCCTGCACCCGCAGCCGCACAGCCAGCCGTCGATCAGAACGTCCTCAAGCAGGATGCGAAGGTCATCACCGGCCAGCTCGACAACGGCCTACGCTACATCATCCGCCCCACCGCCGAGCCACAGGGTCGCGCCAGCATGCGACTCTACGTCGCCTTTGGCTCACTCGATGAGACCCCCGAGACCAGCGGGATCGCCCACTTCCTCGAGCATCTGATGTTCAACGGCAGCCGCACCTACAAGCGTGGCGAGCTCATCCCCGCGCTCCAGAGCAAGGGTCTCGCCTTTGGCAGTGATGTGAATGCCTACACCTCGCTCGACCGCACCGTCTACATGCTCGACATCCCCAAGGTGGATGAAGAGATGGTTGACTTCTCGCTCAACATCTTCCGCGACTTCGCCGATGGCGCGACGCTGACCGAAGAAGCCATCGACAAGGAACGCGGCGTCATCATCAGCGAGCTCAAGGCGCGCGACTCCGAGTCCTACCGCCTCATGATCGCCCAGCTCGCGCAGCTCACCGAGGGCACACGCATCACGAAGTTCTTCCCCATCGGTACGCCCAAAATGATCAAGGAGACGCCCTATCAGGTCTTCCGTGATTATTACAACAATTTCTACACCCCCGATCGCATGACCTTCATCGTGACGGGTGACTTTGACCCCGCGATGATGGAAAAGCAGGTCATCGCCCACTTCTCCAAGGTCGAGAAACGCACGGGTGCTGCCCATGTCCCCGTCGGCAAGCTCAGCAACCTCGCAGCCAATGAATTCGTCCGCGCGAATCCCGAAGATGCCAACGTCGCGCTGAGCCTCAACATCGTCGACCCCTTCACACGCAAGCCCGACTCCGTCGCTACGCGCATCGCCGAGGCTCCCCTCTACATCGCCAACAGCATCATCAACCGCCGCCTCTCACGCATCGTCCGCCAGCCCGACAGCCCCCTCATCGGCGCGAACACCAGCAGCAGCCCCCTGCTTGAGACCGCACGCGTCCACTCCGTCTCCGCCTCGGCAAAGCCTGAGAACTGGCTCAAGGCACTCCAGACCATCGAGCAGGAGAACCGCCGCGCCATCGAGCACGGCTTCACCGACGCCGAGATCATGGAGATCCTCTCCATCTGGGAGAGTCAGGTGCAGGCCAAGATCGACAGCTGGGCTGCCGTCAATGCCGCCGCCGTCGCCACCACCTACATTGATGCGGTGAACACAGGCAACGTCATGACTGATCCCACCGAGGAGATGCGCGTCTTCCAAGCCGCGAAGGCCATGATACTCGCGGACAAAAAGCTCCCCCAAGCCGCCCTCGTCAAATCCTTTGACCAAAAGCGCATCAAGCTCTCCATGACAGGCAGCCTCCCCACAGGCGTCGATGAGAAAGCCCTGCGCAAGGCACTCGAACTCTCCCAAGCCGAGAAAGTCACCGCCCCTGAGAACAAAGCCGTCGCCGCCTTCGCCTACGACAAGGTAGGAGAAGCAGGCAGCATCGTCTCCAAGACCACCATCGAGGACCTCGACGTCACGACACTCGTGCTCTCCAACGGCGTGAAAATCAACCTTAAGCCCCTCGACTCGGTCAAGGGTAGCATCAGCGTCAGCGTCGCCGTCGACGGTGGTAGCATCGTGATGAATGAGAAGAGCAAGCCCGGCATCGCCGCCGTCGCCTCCACCATCCTCAACCAAGGCGGCCTCGTCGCCCACTCCAACGATGAGCTCCAGCAGATCCTCGCGGGCAAGCGCGTCGGCCGCGGCTTCTCCGTCGGCTACGATCGCTTCAACTTCTCGGGCAGCTCTAGCAAAGAGGACTTTGCCCTCCAATGCAAGCTACTCATCGCCTCCATCCTGCACCCCGGCTACCGCCCCGAGTCTCTCGAGCTCTTCCGCCGCGGCCTGCCTGCCATCTACAACCAGCTCACCACCACAGAAAACGGTGCCTACAGCTATCAGGCGATGCGCAAGCTCTTCGGTGACGACCCCCGCTTTGTCATCCCTGAGCAAAAGCAATTCGAAGCCATCACCATCGAGGATGTGAAAGCCGCCCTCACGCCCGCCCTGCAAAAGGGCGCGATTGAGGTCACCATCGTCGGCGACTTTGCCATCGCCGACGTGCTCCCCGTGCTGGAGCAGAGCTTTGGTGCCATGGCGAGCCGCAACGCGAACTTTGCCCCCGTAGCGGAGCAGAAGCGCGAGGTGAAGTTCCAGCCATGGGGTCAGCGCGACTTCCTGCGCTACGACAGCAAGCTCGACAAGACACTCGTCACCCAGATCCTCCCCATCGGAGATGGCCGCGACCAGTTGCGCAACCGCCGCCTCACCGTACTCGTCTCCATCGTCCGAGAAAAACTCTTTGACGGCATTCGTCAGAATCTGGGCGAGGCCTACTCCCCCCGCGTCAGCCTGACCACCAATAGCAACTACGATGACGCCGCCTACCTCACCTGCACCAGTGCTGGGGTCCTAGCGAACCGTACGAAGGTCAGCGCCGCCATAGGCAGCATCCTCGCTGGCATCGGGCAGGGCTCGATCACCGAGGACGACTACCAGCGCGCCATCCTGCCCATCCGCAGTCAGGCTGAGAAGGCTCTACGCCAAGCAGGATTCTGGCAAGCTCGTCTCGCCAAGCTGCAAAGTGATAGCGAGTACCTCGAGCTGCTGCGCTCCTACAAGCAGGACATCGACTCCATCACCTACCAAGAGATCCTCGACCTGAGCAAGGAAATCTTCACGCAGAAAGAGGCGAACTTCTTCTTCACCGTCCCTGATTTTTTTCAGGAGGGGGGCAATGAAGCAGCCAAGAAGGTAGAGCCCAAGGTCTCTTCCGTCGCTGCCCCCGTCAACCAGCAGCCCAACCTCGTCTTCATCTCCAAGCAGACCGCACAGGACGAAGACTGGCTCGCTGTAGCTGAAGAAATGGTGGTGAAGTACCCCAACAGCATGCTCATTGAGCTCAATGACCTGCAAGGCTGTGCAGGTGCTATGAAAGACCTCGGTGCGCGCTACGCCACCTTCATCGCAAAGCCAGGGGAAATCAACTACGTGCTCGTTAACAAGATCCACCGCGCCGCGCGCCAGATCGACGCCGACCCATGGGGCGACTGCATGTGGGGCATCATCACTGGCTACACAGCACACGACGCTATGCGCATCGTACGCGACAAGCAGCCGCTGACCATCAAGCGCAGCCTCTCGACGACGAACATCGACACCTCACGCTTTGAGCACGGATGCAGCATCACCGACTGGCGCGACTACCAAGTCTTTGAGCAATCAGGCTACACGAAGCCCGTCGAGACCGTCTACGACGCGGGCACACCCGAGGGCGACGCGAAGCGCAAGGAAGGCATGCAGGGCAAGTTCAGCTACGAGCTTGCCAACAAGAAGCCCCAGCTCATCGTCACCTCGGCGCACGCGACCGAGTACAACCTCGAAATGCCCTTCGGCAAGGGACTCATCTTCTCCTATGCGAATAATTTCTATCAGCAGAAGCCCGATGAGATCCGCTACTTTGCGAGTGCCGTACTCCCACAGGCGCTGAAGGGCAACATGCAGCCCCTCAAGCAGCTCAGTGAGAAATACGCGAAGACACGCATCAAGGCCGATGGCGTGCGCCGCGTCTGGTTCGCCGTGGGCAACTGCCTCTACGCCCACGTCCGCGAGAGCCGCGACAGCATGGCCGTCACCTCACTCTCCAAGTACACCTGCAATCAGGTGCTCGGCTACACCGTCCCCTCGTGGTATGGTGATGGCGGCTGGGGCGCGCTGAGCCTTTTCTTTGGCAATGGCAAGGGCACCAGCCTCGCGGAGGCATGGTACCTCAACAATCAATTCCTGCTGGAGAAGACGATGAAGATTGATCCGAAGCTGATGAACGCCGAGTTCAACAGCTCCAGCATCAGTCAGGGCGGACAGCGTCAGCTCGTCGAGAGCCTCGGCAAGGCAGGAGTGGATATGAAGAAGCTCAGCACCGACCACGTCGGCGTCGTGCATGACCGCGACGTCGTCGCCCTGCTCGGTGATCCAAAGTGGAAAGCCCTCTTGGACGAATCCCACGTACAGAGTGCCATCAGCACCGCATGGACGTCAGACAAGACGCTCGTCATCACCGCCCAGAGCGATTTCAAGAACCGCTTTGCCGTCTGGTATCCCAAGCGCATGAACGTGAAAGAAGCCCTCGTCGGAGGGACGAAGATAGACGCGACCGTAACGAATGACTTCATGCTGATACCCGCCCTCGAGCTCAAGAAGGGACAGACCTACACCATCGAGCT
>CAYJID010000084.1:0-8547 GCA_964370135.1 uncultured Akkermansia sp.
GGCTTACATAGCTCGCTATGCGCGCCCAAACGCCGCCAATTCTCATCCAAACTGCAAGCAAAATCCGAAGCTGCTAATTCTGCAAGATCCCCTTAGCTCTAGAGAAAAAGCAAGCCCCATGAATAGAGATACGTGCCGCTCAGCGGAAGAGAGACAAATAGGCCTCAGGCCAATGCGATGCCCCAAAGATCCATAGCAGTGCTGCAAATACGAGACTGGGCCCAAAGGGCATGGGGCGTCCTCGCCCGAGGCGCATGACCAGTGCCATGAGCAGCCCAATAACGCTGCCTGCAAAGAGGCTGAAGAGCACGCCCTGCCAGCCACACACCGCACCTATCATCATCACGATCCACGCGTCACCACTGCCTAGCACGGAGCGATGGTAGATCCAGCCCTTGCAGGTGCCGCTCAGCGAGTCGTACTGCTCCAGTGGGAGGCGTGTGCCGTCGCGCAGGATGCTGTGCGTGCCGTTCAAGATGATGCGTGAGGGGGGCAGGGGGATGCAGGGCTGGGCGGCGTCCTTCACCTTTTGGATCTCGAGCAGCTGGGCTTTCTTGAGATGGATGCGGTCGCGTCGCTCCATGAAGAGCTCAGAATAGAGGAATTGTTCTTCCCCGATGCGTAGCTCGATGTCCTCGCCATCGGGGCTGGCCTTGAGCTCCCATGTCTGTGGACTGCGGTAGCGCTGAGAGCGCCGCCCGAGTAGCAGCTGGCCTGTCCAGCCGACGAGCTTGAGCAGCAGAAAGCCGCTCGCCATACCAATGAGGCTGTAGGGGATGCCCGACCAGCGGCAAAGCGTGGGATCGGGCAGTGTGAGCCGCGGGTCAAGGGCGAGGGCGCAAAAGCCCGCGAGACTGCCAAAGAGCGTGGAGCGCGCCATGACGATCATCTCCTGCCAGTCCATGACGATGATCACGATGGCAGCCGATCCCCACAGGCAGAGAAAGGCGAGGGCGGTGAGGCTGATCTGCGGGTGGTAGGCGACGAGCGCGGCAAAGAGGAGGGCGGTGCTGAGCTCGACGAGGGGGTACTGCCACGAGATGGGCTTTTTGCAGCAGGCGCTGCGTGCACGCAGGCAGATCCAGCTGAGTACAGGGATGTTGTGATACCATGCTAGCGGGCGCTTGCAGTGGGGGCAGAAGGAGTGCGCGGGTTCATTGGTCTTCTGCCCGCGCGGGAGGCGGTAGATGATCACATTGAGGTACGAGCCGATGCAGAGGCCAAAGAGCGCGTAGATGAAGGGGAGCAGCCAGTGCTGCTCGGCAAAGAGGAGAGAAAGTTCTGAGGGCATGGGAGAGGCGTGTCCGTGAGCGTGAGCGGGGGAAGGTGATGTGTCAGTCTGGGGGTGATAATCAGAGTCCTCGTGAGGAGGGATAGGTCTCTACCAAAACCGCCCACATGATCGTGGGCGGCTGTATGAGAGGGATTTAACCCTGTGAGTTCGTATCGTCTTGCTTCTGATCTGGCTCGACCTTGCCGAGGTACTGCGGCAGCTCCAGTCCGACGCTCTTGGCGAGCTCGTGGAGCGGTAGCGTGTCTTTGACGAGGTTCTGGACGAATCCACCGACGGACGCGCCCTTGTCCCCGCCGCCCATGACGACGACCTTGTCGAAGCTGAGCTTGCTGATGGCGGAGGTCTGGAGGCTGACGATCTCAGGCAGCTGCTCGGTCACCAGCAGGCTGCTGGCGGACTGCGCCGAGCCTGCGGCGTTGATGATCTGTTGGAAACCTGCTGCCTTTGCCTCCAGTGCGGACTGGATGGAGGCCGCGGCACCGCGACCGACGAGCTCGAGACCCTCACCCTCAGCTTTCTTCTTGAGAAGCAGGGCTGTGGCCTCACCCTCGGCGAGCTTGACGGCGGCGTCACCCTCGGCTTTCTTCTGGATGACGAGGGCATCGGCCTTACCTTGCTGCTCCTTGAGCAGGACGGAGGCGGCGGCTTCAGCGGCGATTTCTTGCTTGCGCTTGAGGATCTCGGCGGCGACGATCTCGTTGGCGGTCTGGGTGGCGCGCTCGAGCTCGGCGCGCTGCATTTCAGCCTCGCGGTTCGCGATGTAGCCGGCGGACTCGGCCATAGCGGCTTGCTCGCGCTCGGCGACCTCGGCGACGCGTGTCGCCTCGGCTTGGCGCACCTTGAGCTTGGCGTCGGAGTCGGCGACCTTCATCTGGGCCTCGTTGCTACCTTCGACGGCGGTGGCGTTCGCCATAGCGACGAGGACGGTCTGCTCGCGCTGTGCCTCGGCCTTGCCGATTTCACCGCGGCGGGTTTCGTCGGAGACCTTGATCATGGCGTCATTGATGGCGCGGGCGGCGGCTTCCTGACCGAGGGCGGCGATGTAGCCGGACGCGTCTTGGATGTCGGTGATATTCGCATTGATGAGGTAGAGACCGACCTTGTTGAGCTCGGTGTCGACACCATTCGTGATGCCCTTGATGAGCTTCTCACGGTCGGCATTGATTTCTTCGATGGTCAGCGATGCGATGACGATACGCATCTGACCCATGATGATTTCTGAACCCAGCTGCTGGATGTCCATGCGGCTGCGGCCGAGGAGTCGGCTGGCGGCGTTCTGCATGATAGCGGGCTGGGTGCTGATGCCGATGATGAAGGAGGCGGGGACGTCGACGCGGATGTTCTGGCTGGAGAGAGCTCCCTTCAGCGGGACGTCGATGTTGATGGGGTTGAGGTCCATGAAGGCGTAGCTCTGGATGAGCGGCACGATGAAGGTCGCGCCCCCGTGGATACATTTGGCGGATTTGCCTTCACCTACCTTACCGTAGATGATGAGGATCTTGTCCGAGGGGCACATCTTGTAGCGTGAGAAGACCCACGCGACGGTGCCGAGGATGAATACGCTGATGACGATCAGGGCGATCGTGCCCGCGAGTGTGCCGTCACCGCCCGACTGGGCGAGGATGTTGTTGATGAGATAGCTTGTGTTCATAAAATATGGATGTGGGGTGGTGAGCTAAGAGGGACTCAAGATAAGGGTAGATTGAGATGTTTAGAGGCTGCGCTTGACGACGACCTGCGTGCTGCTGGCGCGTAGGATGGTGACGCGTGACTGGGAGGGCAGGGGGGTGTCGCCCTCCTGCACTGCGGCGATAGTGATGTACTGGCTGGGGTGAGAGACCTGCACCTGACCGCCCGGCTCTCCGTGAGGGGGGATGGTGAGGTAGACGCTCGCCTCCATGCCGACGAGGCTCTCGTACTGGAAGCTGCCATCCGTGTGCATGCGCGAGAGCATGCGCATGGTCAGTGCGATGACGAAGAAGGTGGCGAGTCCAAGTGCTGCACCGATGATGAGTGCGACGACGATGTTGAGCCCCATGGAGCGCGCGACAAAGGCACCCCAGCTCAGACCTAGCATGAAGCCGATGATGGCGCGCAGCGAGAAGAGCCCTCCCTCGGCACCCGCCATGCCCGCGTCACCGTCAAAGTCGCCTGCTCCGACAAAGGAGATCACCATGACAAAGGCCGCGACGATGGTGACACAGACGGCGATGATGCCAAGTACACCGAGTGTGAAATCAAGTTCTAACCATGAGGAAAGAAGGGCAAGAGAAGAATAAGGAAGATTCATTTCTGTAGAGTTAATAAATGGCTTATTTTGAATTTAGCATTTTTGAGCAGGGTGGTCAATACAATAACGCCAACTCGCTCTACGCGAAAATGGTTTAGCCCCCGTGAGGAGGGCTAAACCAGTGGTTCTAATCGGGAATGAATCAGCTAGAAGAATATTAGAAGCTACAGCCCATACCGAGGCGGATGACGTGGTAGGTCTGAGCCTTGGACTGGACGTCGTCATTATGCCAGCTACTACGGATGGACGACTCCACATCGCTGCCGCGGAATTCGTAGGCGAGGAAGGTGTACATGCTGCTGCTGATGTTGTAGCGTACGCCGACTTCTGCACTGTAGGCGAATCCCCAGTCCGAGCTGTGGTCTCGCTCATGGTGGAAGCGGTTGTTGGCTTCGATCCCTTCAGTCTCAAACTTGAGGCTTTGATTGGCGAGACCTGCATGCACGGCACCAAAGAGACTCCAGGAGTCATTCATCTGGTAGGTAAAGCGATAACCTGGCATGAAGGTGAAGGTGTGCACCTTTATCGAATTTTTGTACATGTTCCAGTAAGCCTCGCCTTCGCTATTCATATCTTTGCCAAAGCCATAGCCGAGGCGCAGCTGGAGGGCATTCTGAGCATCGAGATTGTAACCGACGGTCACGTCACCCCCGATGATGTCGACACGCTCGGGCATGGGAGCATCAGCGTAGGGGCTCGAGGCGATGTCTTGATTGGAGCGACCGACGAAGGCGGCTGCCTCGACATACCAGCCTGCGATGGTGGGAGCTGCGACAGGAGTGACGGCTGGGACAGGAGTGGGCTCGACCACGGTGATCTTGACGCGTTCACCAGCGGTGGCAGCGGAGGCAGCGAGGAGACTCAATACGGTAGTTTGTAGTATTTTCATGGTGTAGAATAAGCTTAGTTGTTTTTTAAGCTTTTGTGAGTGTATCACGTTACGTCTAACAATGCAAGTGTATTTTTCAATAAAACATCTAACTTTGGGGGCGTCGAAAAGATGAAAGAAAGTTAGTCTAAATTATCATTGACATAAGTTTAGACTAACATTACAATCCACCACAGGATTAGTTTTACCTAATACAACGTACCACCCCCCATGACAGCACATCAAACACTCAAGCAAGTACCTGTCGGCGAGAGCGCGAAGGTCTACCGTGTCACCAGTCACGGAGCCCTGCGTCAGCGCATCCTCGACATGGGCATCACGCGCGGGACAGACCTGAAGGTCCTCAAGCGTGCGCCCCTCGGCGACCCCATCGAAATCCTCGTTCGAGGCTACACCCTCTCCCTGCGTCGCAGCGAGGCGGAGCACATCATCATTGAATAATTATTTGCCCCCTCACAGACACATGAAACGTACCATCGCCCTCGTGGGCAATCCGAACTGCGGCAAGACAGCCCTCTTCAACGAACTCACTGGCTCCAGCCAATACGTCGGCAACTGGCCCGGCGTCACCGTGGAGCACAAGGGAGGCACCCTGCGTGACACGACCGACGTCACCGTCATCGACCTCCCCGGCATCTACTCCATCCTGCCTTATACGCCAGAGGAGCGCGTTACGCGCGAATACATCCTCAATGACAAGCCTGAGCTCATCCTCAACGTCATCGACGCAACGAACCTTGAGCGCAACCTCTACCTGAGCTCTCAGCTGCTCGACCTCGGTGTGCCCATGATCATGGCGCTCAACATGAGCGATCTGGTCAAAGACCCCATCGACATCGAGAAACTCAGCTCTGAGTTCGGCTGCCCCATCATCGAGGTCAGCGCGCTGAAGAAGACTGGCCTCGACCAGCTCTGCGCGAGCCTCACGGCCGAGCTCCCCGAGGCTGCCCCCTGCTTTGACCTCGGCGAATCACTCGAATCCATCGTCAGTCAGGTCACCTCCAGTCTCAACATCAGCCGTGCCGACGCCATTGAATACATCCAATGCGAGCACGAGCAACTCAGTGAAAAAAAACTCAGCGACGAGCAGCACAGCCTCATCGAGGAGCTCGTACGCGAGATCGAGGAAGACCGCGATGACGACATCGCCTCACTCGTCGCCTCCGCCCGCTACGACAGCATCGTAAAGATCGTCCGCGGCGTGCAGCAGAAGCAGCCCGCCCAATCCCCCTTCAGCCAGAAGGTAGACGCCGTCCTCACGAACCGCTTCCTCGGCCTCGCCGTCTTTGCCGCCGTCATGTGGAGCATCTACTACATCTCCATCTCCACCGTCGGTGACTGGGGCACCGCATGGGCGAATGACACCATCTTTGGCCCCGTCGTCGGTGGCTGGCTTGATGGCTTCATCGGTGCGGGACACGCGCCCATCGAGAGCCTCACCATGTTCACCGCGGTCCTCAGCAGCTGCCTCGTCTTCCCCGCGGCTCTGCGTCGTCTGCACGACATCGGCTTCAACGGCTCCTGGCTCTACCTCGCCATTGCGCCCTTCCTACTGGAGTACATGTGCCCCCATCTCCCCGATGCCCTGCACACAGGCATCATGTACGCGCTCTACGCGATCAATGTCGTCATGCTCCTCGCGCTGCTCCTCATGCCAGGACAGCAAAAGGAAAACCGCTACGGCCTTGCTACGCATCGCTTCCGCTTCCGTCCCATGCACCTCTCGGGACGCCTCGGACGCCTTGAGTTCGTCGGCTACTTCGTCCTCATGAGCGCGATCGCCTTTGGCATCGCCATGCTCGGTCGCCTCGGCCTGCAGGTCAGCGATCAGGTCTACAGCCTCATCGCGGACGGTATCGTCGCTGGTGTCGGTGCTGTGCTTGGCTTCCTCCCCCAGATGGCGGTGCTTTTCCTCATGCTCGCCTTCCTCGAGGACTGCGGCTACATGGCACGCGTCGCCTTCATGATGGACCGTATCTTCCGCAGCCTTGGGCTGTCGGGCAAGTCCTTCATCCCGCTGCTCGTCTCCATGGGCTGTGGTATCCCCGGAGTCATGGCCACCCGCACCATTGAGAATGAAAAAGACCGTCGCATGACCGCGATGCTCACCACCTTCATGCCCTGTGGCGCGAAGCTGCCCATCATCGCGCTCATCGGTCTGCTCCTCGGACAGGACCAGAACATCGCGACCCTCGCCTACTTCACCGGCATCGGCTCCGTCATCCTCAGCGGCGTGCTGCTCAAGAAAATGCGCTACTTCTCAGGCGGCTACACCCCCTTCCTCATGGAGCTGCCCGCCTACCACATGCCCTCGGGTGCGAGCATCAACCTCCGCGCCATGGAGCGATGCAAGTCCTTTGTCCAGCGTGCGGGTACCATCATCTTCATCGCCTCGGCCGCCATCTGGTTCACCCAGAGCTACAACTGGAAGATGCAGCAGGTGGAGAGCATCCACGAGAGCATGCTCGCTGACGTGGGCAATGCCGTCGCCCCCGCCTTTGCCCCCCTCGGCTGGGGGAATGACTGGCGTCCAACCGTCGCCACCGTCACTGGCCTCATCGCTAAAGAACAGGTGATCGGTACATTCGGCGTCCTCTATAGCGATGACGCAGATGAAGCACCTGCTGAAGCCCCCGCTGAGGGAGGCGAAGAAGCAGCCGCTGAAGAAGAAGAATTCGCCCGCACGGCAGCACTGCCCAAGTACAACGCACTCACAGGCCTGAGCATGCTCGCATGGCAGCTCGACTCCGAGGTACAGGCACCCCTGCCTCCTGCGGAAGAAGCCGCTGAGGAAGAAGAAGAGGGTGAAGAAGTCGGCGTCGCTGCCCGCCTCAAGGAGCTGGGTACATTCAGCACCTATGCGGCACTCTCCTTCATGATCTTCAACCTGCTTTGCGCACCCTGCTTCGCCGCTTGCGGTGCCATCCGTCGCGAGATGAACAGCGGATTCTGGACCTGCTTTGCTATTGGTTACATGTGCCTCTGGGCGTACCTCACAGGCTTCATCGTCTACCAATTGGGCTCGGGAATTCAACACGGAGCCTTTGGCGCGGGTCAAATCCTTGCGAGCATCCTGCTTGCCATCATCATCTACCGCCTCAGCCCACTGTGCGGACGCTGTAAGAAATAACCCATCCCCCTCTATATGCACGACATCATCATCATAGCCATCCTTGCGCTGATCTTCCTCTGGATACTCATTGCGCGATTCCGAACGCCGAAAGACGGTAACTCACCTTGTGGCTCGGGAGGCTGTGGGGGAGGATGTAGTGGCTGCTCCTGCACGCCGAAGAAAAAGGACGAGGAGTAGCACGTAGGGTATTTTTTGAGAGTCAGATCTGTATGGATCTGGCTCTCATATTTTTTAGCGGGTGGTGGAGAAGCATTCGCCGCCGCACGTGCTTGTATGGGAGGGCAGAAAGCAAAACAGGCATCTCTAGCTGCTCTAGAGATGCCTGTTGCTGTTTGTGTAAATGGAGCTGGCTTAGCCGCGCGCTTGCACGTCCTGCTGGATGGCGTCCCAGAGGCTCGCGAGGCGGGCGTCGACGGCGGCGATGCTGCCTTCGACGTCGGCGCAGGGCTCACCGTGGGCAAAGAGGTAGAACTTGATCTTGGGCTCTGTGCCGCTGGGGCGCACCGCAAAGCTGCGGCCATCGGCGAGCTGGAGCATGAGCATGTTCTCCGCGGGGATGGGGAGTCCCTCGACGTCGATCTCGGCACCTGAGGCGAAGTTGCGCACGCCGACGACGTCCGATCCGTCCATGGAGGCGGGAGGATTCTGGATGTAGCTCTGGGTGAGTGCGGCGATCTTTGCCGCGCCGTCTGCGCCCTCCATGACGAGGTTCTTGCCTTCTTCGCGGTAGACGCCATACTGGGCGTAGATGTCGTAGAGAGCGTCGATGAGGGTCTTGCCCTGTGTGGCGAGGTAGGCGTTGAGCTCGGCGAGGATGAGAGCGGCGGCGTTCGCGTCTTTGTCACGGACGAAGTCCTGTGCGAGGTAGCCGTAGCTCTCCTCACCGCCAAAGACGAAGTACTTGCTGTGCTCCAGACGCAGGCTGCGTGTCGTGGCCTCGT
>CAYJID010000085.1:0-8513 GCA_964370135.1 uncultured Akkermansia sp.
TGGCGCTCATTTTCGAAATTTGCAATTTCTGAAAACTAATTTTGCAAGATCCCCTTACGGGTTTATTGAAATAATCAATCATTCAAACAATGATAGCCTAGCTCGCTGTGAGAGGAGCTAGGCTATTGATTTTTGTATATTGCTGTTCTGGTTGATTAGTGGCGGTGCGACACGCGGCGTGCGGTGCGGCGAGCAGTGCGACGGCAGGCGGCGACGGGAGGGCGAGCTGCGACGGGGGCGGGGTAGACGACGGCGGGGGCAGGACGTACGACGACGGGGGCGGGCCTGACAACGACGACTTTCTTAGGCGCGCTGGTGTGGACGACGACGGCGGCGGAGCTAGAGGTGGTGAGGGCAAAGGCGGCGAGGGCGAGTGTGAGGATGGTCTTGGTCATGATATGGGATAGGGAGGATTAGAGTTTGTTGCCTCATGTTTGGGCTTGGGTGTAGTATAGGCTATCCGTCATGAAAGAAAAGGGGGAAGTGATGAGAGTACAGAATGTGGTGACGAAGGGATTGTGACGATCAGTCATGACCTCCTGCCTGATGCATACGAGGATAGATGAGGGAGCAAACTCACCTTCTGCATACGATTTGCTTGTCCCCTGTCCTCTATATCGCCTTGCTCTCGCACCCCTCCGCTCTATACGAGAAAAGAAGCACCCTCACGGATGCTTCTTTGTGTTGGTCTTTCTGTGTGGCTTTGTACCTTATTTGCTATGGATATTAAGCATTTGGGCATAGGTAGGCACAGGCCAGAGCTTTGCCTCGACTTGGTACTCCAGCGCGTCGATGGTCTCGCGTACCGCATCCATGGCGGGGCGCATCTCTACGACACACTCGCTGGCGATGGCGGAGCGTAGTGCCTTGAGCTGCTTGGGCAGCTTGTCGTAGAGCTCGGCGATGATTTCTGCTTTCTGCATGGTCACAGCCGTGCCTTTCTTGAGCCCTACACGCTCGACGGCGCGGATGGAGCGGCAGAGCTTCTCCAGCTGCTCAGCGACCACAGGGATGTAGATGGTCTCGACCATGCTCAGGCAGGTCTTAGCCTCGATGTCGAGGGTCTTCTCATAGCTCTCGAGCTGGATGTCCATGCGGGCGATCATCTCGGGGCGTGGGAGGATGGCGTATTTCTCCATCAGAGCGAGGCTCTCCTCGCTGCCGAGTACCTTGAGTGCCTCGTGGGTGGTGCGGATGTGGGGCAGGCCGCGGCGCTCGGCTTCCTCGACCCATTCTGCCGAATAGCCGTTGCCGTCGAAGACGACACGATCGTGCTTTTCGAAGAATTCGCGGATGAGCTTGTCGACTTCTTCGTTGAATTGGGCTGTGCCGACAAAGGGCTCGAGGCGCGTGGCGGCCTCGTCGATGGACTCGCACATGATGGCGTTGAGCACGGTCATGGGCCAGGCGCATGTCTGGGAGGAGCCGACGCTGCGGAATTCAAACTTGTTGCCCGTGAAGGCGAAGGGAGAGGTGCGGTTGCGGTCTGTCGTGTCCTTGGGGAGTGCTGGCAGCGTGTCCACGCCGAGCTTCATCATGGTCTTTTCGCAGCAGGTGGTAGCAGCCCCCGTCTTGATCTGCTCGATGATGCCGCTGAGGTCGTCGCCGAGGAAGATGGAGATGATGGCGGGGGGGGCTTCCTGTGCGCCGAGGCGGTGGTCGTTGCCCGCCTTGGAGATGGAGGCGCGCAGCAGAGCGGCGTGGGTGTCCACCCCCTTGACGACGCAGGCGAGCAGCGCGAGGAAGAGACGGTTGGTATGCGGTGACTTCCCAGGGGAGAGGAGTGACCCCATACCGGGGCAGCTCAGCGACCAGTTGTTGTGCTTGCCCGAGCCGTTGACTTGGGCGTAGGGCTTCTCATGGAGGAGGCAGACGAGGTCATACTTGAGAGCCTGTCGCTCGAGTACATCCATGATCATGACGTTGTGGTCGACGGCGACGTTGATGGGCTCAAAGAGGGGCGCGATTTCGAATTGCCCTGGGGCGACCTCGTTATGACGGGTCTTGGCTGGGACGCCGAGCTTCCAGAGCTCGCGGTCGACGGAGTCCATGAACTCCAGCACGCGCGCCTTGATCGCGCCGTAGTAGTGGTCCTCCATCTGCTGATGCTTCGGAGGCAGCGCGCCAAAGAGCGTGCGTCCTGTCTCGATGAGGTCGGGGCGCTGGATGTAGAGACGGCGGTCGATGAGGAAGTACTCCTGCTCCGCACCCAGATCGCTGATGACGTAGCCTGGGTCGATGCCAAAGCACTGCACGAGGCGCAGGGCTTGCTTGGACACAGAGGCCATGGAGCGCAGTAGCGGGGTCTTCTTGTCGAGAGCCTCACCGGTGTAGGAGCAGAATGCGGTGGGGATGCAGAGGGTGGCGGTATTCTCCGTGCGCTTGATAAAGGCGGGGGAGGTGGGATCCCATGCGGTATAACCGCGTGCTTCAAAGGTAGCACGGATGCCGCCCGAGGGGAAGGAGGAGCCGTCGGCTTCCCCTTGGATGAGCGTTTTGCCGGTGAACTCGCAGATCATGCCGCCCTTGCCATCGGGGCTGACAAAGGAGTCGTGCTTCTCCGCGGTGGCCTCAGAGAGCGGGTGGAACCAGTGCGTGTAGTGCGTCGCGCCCTTGGAGATGGCCCAGACCATCATGGCTTGGGCGACTTCATCGGCGATGCTGGGGTCGAGCTTGCCACCGCGTTCGATGGTGCTCGTCATTTTCTTGAAAGCACTCTTGGAGAGATACTTTTGCATAGTGGAGATACCAAAGGTATCGCTTCCGTAGAGGGCTTCGAGAGCCTCGACGGGGGTGGTGTTTTGCTCAGGCATGGTTTTGAGGATGTATTGAGTGGGAATACAAAGGGGCTATTCCCCTGTCTCTTCGCTGAGTGCTGGCAGGGGGATATGAGTGGAGGGGTGGGCAAGGAGGTCGCGCTGGATGGCATCGAGCACATCGAGCTCAGGGCGGAAGTTCGCATCATGGTGGGAGCTGCGGATGAGCGGACCGCTCGCCACGTAGCGAAAGCCCTTTGCCAAGGCGATCTCACGCAGCTCGTCGAATACCTCAGGCTTGAGATAATCAATGACGGGCAGATGACGCGGGCTGGGGCGCAGGTATTGCCCGAGTGTAAGCACGCTCACGCCCTGCTCCAGCAGGTCATCCATACTGCGCAGCAGCTCGTCTCGCGTCTCGCCGAGACCGAGCATGATGCCGCTCTTCGTCACGATGCGTCCAGGTGCCATCTCCAGCGCGCGGCGCAGCATGCGTAGGGAAATGTCGTATTTCGCACGGAAGCGCACGAGGGGCGTGAGGCGTGAGACGGTCTCGAGATTATGGTTGAAAATATGGGGGCGCGCGGCGATCACGGTCGCGAGTGCGTCTTCATTGCCTCGGAAATCGGAGGTGAGTACCTCGATGATGGTGTCGGGGCTATGCAGGCGTATCTCCTCGATGGTCGCTGCGACGTGGGCGGCTGCCCCATCCTTGAGATCATCGCGTGTCACCATGGTGACGACGGTGTGCTGGAGCTTCATACGGGCGACGGCTTCTGCGACCTTGCGCGGCTCGGTGGCGTCGAGGGGTTTGGGCTTCGCGGTGCGTGTCGCGCAGAATCCGCAGGCGCGCGTGCAGACCTCTCCACCTATCATGAAGGTGGCCGTGCCATGGCTCCAGCACTCGCCGCGATTCGGACAGAGTGCCTCCTCGCACACGGTGGTTAATGCGTTACCCTTGACGATTTTTTTGATTTCGTTAAAGGTGGAGCCCTTCGGTAATTTGACTTTTAACCAAGATGGTTTGCGCTCGACTGCTTGACTCATGTCGATGGGCAGTATACCAGAGCTCGCTGAGTGTGGCAAGCCTCAGTTTACCCTCATGACAGCTCAGTTTGTTAGAAAAGTATGAATGTTGAATCTTTGTACTTGAAGAAAGGGCAAATAATACGTATAAATAACCTATTCAATTATCAGCCTTGGAAATACAGTCCGCAGGCGCCCCCATCCTCCTCCACCCATCTCCCATGTCTGATCACCAGCAAGGTCACGCCACTTGGCATTTCCCCCGAAAAGAGCGTTGTAGCAACTACGCGCCCGATGAGCTCCTCCAAACATTCAACGAGTACAAGCTCTCAGGACTCGTCCGCGAGAATATCCAAAACTCCCTCGACGCACGCCGCCACGACTGCCCACAGGTCCGCGTGAGTATCCACACGGGAAGCATCGCCACAGACGAGCTGCCCTACATCCATGATCTCCAGAAGCACATCGCTGTGCTCCAAGGTAAAAATGAGCAGATCAAGAAGAAAATCACCGTCATGCAGCAGGCGATGAACGAGCCCCAGACGCACTACATCAGCTTCGAAGACAGCAACACCACGGGCCTCTCCTCGGAGAACTGGGAGGCCTACGCCTACAGCAAAGGCTGGCACCCCACCCTCGACAACCGTGACGACGAGATCCGACGCGGCGGCTCTCACGGCGTGGGCAAGATCGCCTCCAACGCCGCCTCAGAGCTCAATCTCGCCTACTTCATCAACTGCAATGACGCTGGCACGAGCCAATACGGCGCGACCGTCGAGCTCATCGACCACAGCCTCGAGGGGACGAATCACGACCGCACGGGCTTCCTCGCCATTCGCAGCGAAGAGCGCGCGGGCGCATTCTGGAGCAAGAAAAAAGAAAAAAACGTCACCATCTCCGCCATAGACAACAAACTGCCCCATCCGCTCTTTCACAAGCCTGAGCGCGGGCTCAAGATCGTCATCCCCTTCGTACGCCAGAGCTACTTTGACCTCAACCAGCCAAAGAAAAGCCCCCGCATCGATGAGACGCGCCAGCTCATCCGCGCGGTGTGTGACTCCTTCTTCATCGCGCTGCTCAAGGGGCAGCTGGAGGTGGATATCAATGGCACGCTACTCAACCAGTCCACGCTCCTACAGCACATCAGTGACGAGGCCTTTTTCCCGCTCGATTTCCACAGCAGATCCAAGAAAAAACTCACCAACTACACCCGCTACTACGTCGAGGCCTATCAATCGGGCAAGGCCATCCCCATCGAGGTCAAGGACAAGGCGGGCGTCAGCTACCGCTTCACCTACCATCTCTGGCAGGATAGCAGCATCGCCTCAGGCTGCAGCAGCGTGATTAGACGCATGGGCATGAGCGTCCACAGCAGCCCCTTCTCCTGCTCGCACCACCCCTTTTGCGGCGTGCTCATCCCCGAGTCTAATGACGAGGACACCTTTCTGAAGTCCATGGAGAACAAGTCGCACACGCTACTCGATCCCAAGATGCTCGATGAGCGCAAAGAGCAAGACAACGCACGGCGCTTTCTCAACAAGCTTCAAGACACCATCGCCGCCAGCATCAAAGACGAGCTCCAACGTGACGTCGCTGAGTCCGAAGCTCTCGACACCTCCGATCTCTTCTACAGCCGCTCCACCCAAGGCATCAGCTCAGCGATCAAAAAGAGAAAAAAGCAGATCAAGCCCAAGGACAAAACAATGACTATGAGTGCCGTGGGTGAGACTGCACCCAGCGACGAGCTCGATGATATCTACAGCGATGAGCAGGACGAGGACGCCCCCGAGGGCGAGCCGCGGGATAGCAGCAGCGAGCAGGATAGCCCCCAGTCGCCATCCCCCCCAGCGGCAGACGTCGCTCACGAGGGCATGCCACCAGCCCACCCCGCGCAAGGAGCTCCGGATGGACAGGGCAGAAAGCGCCGCCACTACGCCATGCGAGAGAGCTCCGTGGATCGACTCGTCGCCCACGGAGAAGACGACATTGAGCTACGCGTCAATACGCGGGGGCAGAGCAAGCCCTGCCGCGTGCGCTTCACCCCCATCAATGGGGAGGGGAGGAAGGAAGGCCAGCCGCTCAATCTCCAGCAGATCTACCAGAGTATCATCGCCCCCGAGGCTCTCGAGACGCTCGACACATCTGACACGCCCTCTGGGTCCACTAGCTTCTGCGCCGATCAGCCCGATGCCATTGATACCCATATCATCAACAATCGCGTATCACTGCGCCTCCTCTTCCACCCCCAAGCCAATCAGAATCTCAAGTACGAGTTCGTCGTCGAGCACTGATCCCCTCCCTCTCATTCACGCCATGATCTACACCACCACGGCCAATTTTCCCTACCCCGTCCTGCGAGACGACTCGAAGAAAGGCTACAAAGCCGCCCAATTCTCCTTTGCGCTCAACATCCATGACCAGGGCGAGGAGTACCGACTCGAGATTGACACGCTGATTAGCTCCGCCTTCCTCCGTGAGCAGCTCGCCGCAGGCAGAGCCGAGCTCTACCTCATTCTGAAGGGCGCGGACTGCTTCTATGCCCCCCTGAGTGTCACCTCATTCCAGCGCAAGCGCTCCTCATCGACGCTGCTCATCTCCAAGGAAGAAATCTCCTTTGAAAGCAGTGTCGAAATCCAGCTCATGATCATGGCCCAGACAGCCATCAGCTTTGCCGAGAACAAGGAGCTCACCTCCTACTTTGACGCGCGCAAGCAGCGCATCGTCGTCCAGTCAGGGCAGATGCTGGGATTCTCCCGCATGATCAAGTGTGAGCTGGAGTCCGAGGAGAGTTACAATCTCTTTGTCGTCACTATAGACGAGACACAGCAGGAGGACTATACGACGCGCCTCTCCTCCTCGATGATCGAGCTCGTCTTTAATAAGGTGGATCACAAGCTACTCACCCAGAGCAAAGCGCACCTCGTCAATCTCTACCTCTACGCCGCCCTGCAAAAGCAGCTCATGCACCTGCTCTGCAGCCATCTCCAAGATGATACGATCGACCTAGACAACGAGAGCGTCCTAGACGCCGAGCTCGAGATCAGCCAGATCACCCCACGCGACGAACGCGAAGAAAAAATACTCGACCTCCTCAAGGCAAAAGGAATCAAGGAACTACGATTTGAATCCATCGACAGCATCATCCACAAGATAGGCGATGGACTCGTGTCCAAGTTCACCCAAGCGATCAGCCAACTCATTGAATCATGAACATGTCACTACTCTCAGCGCGCCTGTGCCGCGCAGAATCATTTTTCCAAGATTTCATCTCCGATGAGTGGGAGCGCAAGCGCGATGACTACCTCGACACCCAGCGCAGCTACGAGCTGCCCCTTGATGACATCGGCGAGCTGAGCGCCTTCCCCGTCTACCTCGGGCACTATAGGAGGCACGATCCCATCGCGGAGCGGGCGAAGAAGCAGGACTTCATCCTCATGGGCGAGACGGTCGCGCGCGAGTATGCGGAGATTGACCGTAGTTTGCTATTCAACAAAATGTTCTGGCTGACTGTTTTTTGCTACTACCATCGAGATTATCTCGTTGCGCAGTACCCCGTGATCACCGAGAATGTCACCCAGTGCCGCGACCTGCTCAACAAAGCCTTTCTGAATGCCTTCAAGAGCAGCTACATTCAAAAAGCCGTCGTTGCCGCCCTCTATGTGCGCAGCGCACGCCCGGGGCAGCTGATGTATTACTTGGAGCAGTTCCACATGCACCAAGATATCGTCAACTCAATGCTCAAGATCTCCATCTTCAGCAATCCGCCACTCTTCTGCAACATCCTCGACATCATTCGCGAGACGGGTACGGCTTTAGAGTTTGGGAAAAGCTCCAAGTATCTCAAGGACTGCATGCTGCGAAAGGAGATACGCATGGGGCGCTACATCCTCGGCGAGATGAATCTCAGCTACCCCGTTCTCATGATCCCCATGCTCAGCTACGAGCAGCTCAAGCAGGAGTACCTCCGACGGCTCAATCAGCTCCAGCAATGTGAGGCGGATTACCTGCGCTCGCTCGCCGCTGGTTCACCTCCCCGTGTGCAAGCAGAGGCATAGAGCAGAATCAATCATAGAGGCTGAATACCGCGCGCCCCTCACTGATGCCAAAGCCCATCTCATAGCTGTCGAATGGCGCGGGGTGCTCCTCGGCGGAGCCTGACTGGGGCATCTCAGGGTACTCGTAGGACTCGACACTCTGGATGAGAAAGCGATACTCCTGCGCTATCAGCTGCTGATGCGCCATCATCACGCCAAAAAGGAGGCTCAGTGGCAGCAGCAGCACCAGGAAGCGAGCTTCTGAGGGGAGCTTCATCGCTCGTGCGCCGAAGAGAGCGAGTAGTGAGATCATGCCTAGTGCCGTGACGCAGGGCCAGAGCATGCTTGTGTTGTTGACTTCGCATTTCATCAGGTAGCAAAATGTATATACATAATAGCTACAATAAGCTGCCGCGAGCAGGATGGCGACGAGCGTGAGGGTGACGAGCGTTTTCATGGTAGTTAAAGGATAGGCTGAGATATCTGAGAAGTCAAGCGTGATTGATGGAGTAGTGCTTGTTGAGGGGGCTGACGCTTCGCGTTTGCGACGGTAGGAGCTTGCCGCGCTTCGCGCGGAGATGGACGGGGGCGTCAGT
The DNA here is from genome assembly GCA_964370135.1 of uncultured Akkermansia sp. Lineage (GTDB taxonomy): Bacteria > Verrucomicrobiota > Verrucomicrobiia > Verrucomicrobiales > Akkermansiaceae > Akkermansia. The sequence goes on from CAYJID010000085.1 coordinate 8,413, forward strand.
TGGCGGCGTTGATGCCTTGCTGGGTTTGCTATGCGGGCGAGTTCTAATATAGGGGGCTTCTAATTTCTCGCGAGGTAAGATTTTGAGATGATTTTAGAGTT
>CAYJID010000086.1:0-8417 GCA_964370135.1 uncultured Akkermansia sp.
CAAAGGGATTGTTGATGAGGATGTCGCCCTGCACGATGTTCTCAAACATGCTGATGTGTGCATCGACGCCCTGTGGGTCGGAGGGCTTCCACGAGGGAGCTTTGTGCTCATCGTGCCCCGGCTCAAAGGCCATACTCATGAAGTCATTGAGCCGCAGCGGCCCCTGCACGAGGTAGATCCCCTCGGGGGAGACGTCGACCACCTCCGCGATGCGCTGGCGGAAGATGATGGGGGTGGCGGCTGGCAGCTCGAGGCGGATGCAGTCGGAGAATTGGCGTGCGACGAGCACCTCAGACATCTCCTCGACCATGTCGCCATCCTCGTCCTCGAGCATGATGTCGCCATTGCGCGTGAGGCGGAAGGCGCTGCGGTAGAGTATCTTCTCATGGGGGAAGAGGGTCTCAGCGAAGCGCAAGACCATGTCCTCGAGCAGCAGGTAGCAGTCGCGACCGAGGGCGGGGATATGCAGGCGGCGCGGCAGCCCCTCAGGCAGCACGATGGCGAGGAAGCGTGAGTGCTCTTGCTCATCGCCCAGCAGCTCAAAGCCCGCGATGAGCTTGAGCGAGGGGAGCGGCGTGTGGAGATGCTCCCCTAGCCCGAGTAGCGTGAGGGCGGGGGCTATCTGGTCGAGGAAATACTGCTCTGCCAGCGCGAGCTCCTCCGCGCTGAGGCTCTCGAGCAGGGTCGGTGCTAGACCGAGCTGCCCTAGCTGGGGCAGTAGCTGCTCGTTGTAGATCTGGTACTGCTTGGCCACCATAGCTGTGGCGCGCGGGTGGAGGCGGTCGAGCTGGGCGCGCGCCGTCAGTCCGCAGATGTCGAGGCTGGCATTGTGCGCCTCTGCCATCAGCGTGAGGCCGCCGATGCGGACTTGGAAGAACTCATCGAGATTGCTCGCCGAGATGGCGAGGAACTTGAGTCGCTCCAGCAGAGGGGTGTCTTCTCGACTCGCGAGATGGAGGACGCGGTCGTTGAACTCGATCCAGGAGAGTTCGCGGTTGAGGTACATTGTATGGGATGGGGGGAGAGAATTGGTAGGATAGGGGGGAGGGGCATTAGGCTTCTGGCGCACTCGCCTCCGGCGCGCTCGACTCTGTGGCAGGAGGCGAGTAGCGGGGGAGAGCGGCGACCTCATTGCCCGCGAGGGGGGCGCGTCGCTGGTAGACCTGCGGGGCGAGCTCGGCGCTGTTCGCATAGGCGTCGCGGAACATCTCCAGCTTCGCATCCATATTGTCGAGGTAGTGCAGCAGCACCGCCTCGGGCGTCTTGGGCACGACGGGCGAGCCGTATTGGAGCTCGCCGTGGTGCGAGGCGACGAGGTGCAGCAGGTGCATGCGCACCTTCTCCGAGGGGGGCTGGAGGGGTGCCCACTCCGCGCGGCGTGCGGGCGTCATGATAAAGCTCCAGAACTTGTTGAGCATCTCGATGCCGATGGGGATATGCCCCAGCAGCTCCGCGACCTCCGTGTAGGGCATGGTGAAGCCATTCTCCTCGTACTGGTTCTCCCACATCTTGCCGCTGTCGTGGAAGAGGATGCCCGCCATGAGCAGGTCCTCATTCACCTCCGTGTAGACGGCACAGAGCGCATGCCCCGCGCGCATGATACCCGCGACATGCTCGACGAGCCCGCCGCGTCGCGCGTGGTGGAAGCTGCGCGCCGCCCCACAGCGGCGGAATCGCTCGCCAAAGGTATCCAGCAGGCTGCGGCAGAGGTAGCGCAGGCGCGGATCGTGGATGGCGTGGGTGCGCTGGAGGATGTAGTCCCAGTCGAGCTGCTGCTTGGCGATGAGTTCGGGGTTGCCCGAGAGTAGCTCCTGCTGCTCCTGCTCGCTGAGTGGACGCAGGCGTAGGTCGCTCGCCTCCATGCCGTAGCTGCCGCAGAACCATCCGGCCTGTAGCTCCAGAGAGCTCTTCTCGCTGAGGGCTTGGCATTCGGCGTACCACGCAGCGTTGTCCCAGACCTTGAGGGCAAAGCTGGAGGAGATGTCGGCAAAATGCAGCTCGAGATAGGGCTTGCCTGTCTTGGTGATCTTGTCGAGTTTTTGCGTCAATTGGGCGTAGATGCTTCCTTGGACGGTGATGTTGTCGGCTTCTTTTTTGAGCTCAGAGATGCTATTCCAGCGCATGGTGTTGGTAAGGGAGTGAGGGGTGATGAGGGGGGCGAATTGCTCGCCTTATATGCTAGGAAGATTCCCCCGAAAAGTCAAGGAGAAAGCACGTCTCTAACGCAAGTCTAACGCAGAGATTTCAACGCAGAGCATCAAGCCCGCGCTTCGCCGTAGAGGGGGTGACGCTGCGGGGAGTGAATGGATGTATAAAAACTTTTGGGGGGTTCTAATTTCTCGCGAGGTAAGATTTTGAGATGATTTTAGAGCTAGATTTTTCACGAATTGATGGCTCAGAGTGTCCTCTGAGACGAAAACTCGGCGAAAATCAAGCCTAAAAGCACTCAAAAGCTGCCTCGTGAGGCGATTTTTCGAATTTTCTTATTTAGAATGACGAGAATTTAGAAGCCCCCTTTTCTCACCCCCGCATCTGTGGTACGGCATCGAGCAGCCGCTGCGTGTAGGCGCAGCGCGGGTGGGAAAAGACCTCGTCCGCTTCACCCTGCTCCACGAGCTGCCCGCTTTGCATCACCGCGATGCGATCGGCGATGTAGTGGACGACCGAGAGGTCGTGCGAGATGAAGAGTAGTGAGAGCTGCATCTCCTCCACGAGCTCGCGCAGCAGGTTGAGGATCTGACTCTGGATAGACACATCGAGTGCCGAGACGGGCTCATCCGCGATGATGAGCGCGGGGCGCGGGGCGATGGCGCGCGCGATGGCGATGCGCTGACGCTGACCGCCGGAGAACTCATGGGGGTACTTGTGCATCAGCGACGCGTCCAGCCCGACGCGCGTGAGCAGATCGCCCACCGCCTGCTGCTTCTCACTGCTGCTGCGCGGGCGATCGGCGCGCTGGCTGAGCGCCTCCAGCAGCGTGTTGTAGATGGAGTGGCGCGGGTTGAGCGAGCTGTAGGGGTCTTGGAACACCATCTGAAAATCCAGCCGACGTGCGCGCAGCTCGCGCGCAGGGAGAGCCGTGAGGTCCTCGCCTCGTAGCAGGATACGCCCCGATGTCGGCGCCTGTAGCTGCATGATGCAGCGCGATAGCGTGGACTTCCCACAGCCGGACTCGCCGACGAGTCCGAGTATCTCGCCCTGCTCCATCTGGAGACTCACGCCATCGACCGCCTTGAGCGTGCGCTGGAGCCTCCCCCAGATACTGCGGATGGGGAAGTGAACATGGAGATCCTCGACGGCTAGAAATGACATGACTCTACTCTAGCATGGATAGCTAGCTGCATCAAGTGCGACCCCGCGAGCGGCGCAAAAAAATGCCCTCTACACCTATGTTAAAAATACAGTAGAGTCGTGCTTTCAGATTGACGTGATCGTCACAATGTGATAGTACTGTATGCTTATGCGTACACTCCCTTACCTAGGATTACTTATCGCTGCGAGCTGTGTGACAGGCGCAGAATTGAAGGACATCGCCGCCAAGCTGCAAGTCCCCAAAACCCTCACTAGCGCTGAAGGCAAACTTCCGCTGCCAGCTGTACCCGCAGGCGTCCAGATCTCCATCAAGGGCATCGACTATGAGGAGCTGCTTTCTGACAAGGGCACATCGCGCCCCGTCCTCAGCCCTGTCCCCATCACCGTGTGCTATGAGCTGCGCCGAGGCAAGGAAACAGTCATCAGCCCCGACTACACCGTCATGCTCCAGCCCAAGACCGCGCTGAGCGAATGGGAGAAGAGCCGCAAGCCTCCCATCCTCCCCGAGCCCCTGCAGTGGAAGGGCGCTGAGGGTGCGTTCAAGCTCCCCGCCACGCTCCATGTGACAGGCTCTAGCGACGCCGCCGCGACATTGCGCGAGGAGCTCCAGCAGCATTTTGGAGTCACGAATGCACAGGATGCCCAGTCGGGCACCAAGATCAGCTTTGCCCTGATCAAATCCAACTTCTACGGAGATGAGGGCTACGGGATTGAGATCGAAAAGAACCGCATCCGCGTCATGGCGAGCAGGCCAGAAGGCCTCATCTGGGGCGCGCAATCCCTGCTCCAAGCCCTCAAGGCGAGTGGAGATGCCAAGACCGTCGCCTGTGGTCGCCTCATCGACATCCCCCGCTACCCTGTGCGCGGCTTCATGCTCGATGTAGGCCGTAGCCCCGTGCCGCTCAGCCGCCTCTACGAGCTCGTCGATCAGCTCGCATGGCACAAGATGAATGAGCTGCAGCTGCATCTCAATGACAATTTTATCTTCCACGAGAAGTACGTTGACGCGGGCAAAGACCCCTTCAAGGAGAGCTACACAGGCTACCGCCTCGAATCCTCGGTGAAGGGCAAGGACGGTACCCGCCTAACCTCCCAAGACCTCCACTACACGAAGGCGCAGATGGCCGAGCTCATCGAGTACGCCGCGAGCAAGGGCGTGCGCATCATCCCCGAGTTCGACACACCGGGGCACGCGCTCTCCTTCACCCGCGTGCGTCCTGATCTCATCTATCAGGGACCCATGGGAGGCAAGGAAAAGCGCCGCTGCGAGATGCTCGACGCGGCGAATCCCGAGACGCTGAAATTCGTAGCCTCCGTGCTCGATGAGTACCTCGTCGCCCCCCGACGCGGGGCGTCTCCCCTCTTTGAGCGCGGCAGCGTCATCCACCTCGGGGCGGATGAGTTCTACGGCAAGGCCGAGGACTACCGCAAGTACACGGATGGACTCATCAAGTATGCCAAGAAGCGCGGCTACACCCCCCGCATCTGGGGCAGCCTCAGCATGAAGCGGGGCAAGACCCCCATCGACAGCAAGGGGGTAGAAGTCAGCCTCTGGAATCATGGCTGGAGCGGCGCGTGGGAGACGGTCAAGCTAGGCTTTGACGTCATCAACACCAATGACGGCGCGCTCTACATCGTCCCACTGGCGAACTACTACCGCATGGACAAGAACCACCAATGGCTCTATAATAACTGGAAGCCCAACCAAATCGGCAAGGACCTACTGCCTGCGGGGCATCCTCAGCTGAAGGGCGCGATGTTTGCCGTGTGGAACGACGAGATCGACCTGCTGCACCATGGGCAGAGCTATGATGATTTTGCAGGAGCGATCACGGATTCTATTGGTATTCTCGGACACAAGATGTGGGCGCCCACGGGCGTGCCGAAGGACGCAGCGGGCAAGCCGCTGAGCTTCCCTGACTACAGGGCGAAGCGTCTCGCGCCTCTTGGAAGCCAGCTTAGCACGGGGCAGGATGGAGCCAAGGCGATTGGCTTGGAAAAGAAAAATATCACACGCTCCACGCCGCTGAATTTGGAGAGTCTGGAGGCACCCTATCATCTGGTGATGGAGCTCGAGCTGGAGCCTGTCGTGGCGGGACGCGAGCAGATCTTGCTACAGGGCAAGGACGGAGGCGCGCTGTATGCGGCGGACAAGCAGGGCAAGGTGGGCTTCCGACGCGATGATGCCTTGAGCTTCCAATGGGATGCGCGCATCCCGACGGGCAAGCCGGTGAAGGTCGAGCTGATCGGGGAGCTGGGCAAGACGACGCTGAAGATAGACGGTCAGATTGTCGCGCATGAGAAGCTCAAGCTGATGAACTTCAACACGACGCAGAAGAAGCTTTATAACACGCTGCGCCTGCCACTGACGACGCTCGCCCCCCAGCTCAAGGGGAAGGTGACGCGTATGCAAATCCTGCCGCTGAAGAAGTAGCGGCGCAAGCCTAGATGCTCCGCGTCTATCACATGCGGAGTCAGTTCAGGGCTATCAAACAGAAAACAGGCTGAGGAGTTACTCCTCAGCCTGTTGTTGCGTACTCACGGAAGTGAGCTCAAATTAAAAGAATCAACCCAGCAGTTCTTCGATGCGGCGGCAGACTTCTTCTACATTCGCCAGGCTGTTGAACGCCGAGATGCGGAAGAACCCCTCACCATGCGCGCCAAAGCCTGCACCAGGGGTGATGACGACGTTGATCTCTTGGAGCATCTTGTCAAACATTTCCCAGCTGCTGATGCCCTCGGGGCACTGCACCCAGACGTAGGGGGCATTCTCACCGCCCCAGACCTTGAGGCCTACTTTTTCACAGGTGTTGCGCAGCAGGGCGGCATTGCCGAGGTAGTGCTCGATGAGTGCCTTGGTCTGTGCCTGTCCAGCCTTGGAGAAGAGGGCTTCTGCACCACGCTGCACGATGTAGCTTGCGCCGTTGAACTTCGTCGAGTGACGGCGGTTCCACAGCTGGGCGATGGAGACGTCTTCACCCTTCGCGTTCTTGCCCATGAGTTCTTTCGGGATGGTGATGTAGCCGCAGCGTATGCCGGTGAAGCCGCCCTGCTTGGAGAAGGAGCGGAACTCAATCGCGCATTGGCGCGCACCGGGGATGGCAAAGATGGAGGTGGGGATGCTGCTGTCGGTGACGAAGGCTTCGTACGCACCATCATAGAGGAGGATGGCGTCATTGGCGAGTGCGTAGTCGACCCATGCCTTGAGCTCACCGTAGCTGGCGACGGCTCCCGTGGGGTTGTTGGGGAAGCAGAGGTAGACGAGATCCACGCGCTCGGCGGGGACTTGGGGGACGAAGTTGTTCTCAGGCGTGCAGGGGAGGTAGACGAGGCCCTCGTAGGAGCCGTCTTCGCGTGCGTCGCCGGTGTTGCCTGCCATGACGTTGGTGTCGACGTAGACGGGGTAGACGGGATCGGGGACGGCGATGATGTTGTCATGTCCGAAGATGTCGAGGATGTTGCCGGTGTCGCATTTCGCACCGTCGGAGACGTAGATTTCATCGGCACTCATCTCGATGCCGCGCTGCTGGTAGGAGACCTCAGCGATGGCTTCGCGTAGCCATGCGTAGCCCTGCTCAGGGCCGTAGCCGTGGAAGGTGTCGCGGCTGGCTTGATCGTCGACGGCCTTGTGCATGGCCTCGATGGCGGCTGGGGGGAGGGGCTCGGTGACGTCTCCGATGCCGCAGCGGATGATCTTGCTGACTTGCTCGGGATTGGCCGCGGCAAACGCGGCGACGCGACGTCCTATTTCAGGGAAGAGATACCCTGCCTGCAACTTTTGAAAGCTATCGTTGATCTTTGCCATAGGCGGTATGATCTCAAAGATAGTATACTAAATCAAGTCTAAATAGGCTAGGGGGATGGATTTTGCGAGGCATGGCGCGCGGTGTCTCGCGGGGGAGGGCTCGTGTGTATGGGATGTTGGGCGCTGCATGATGAGTGCTTTTGTTGTGAGATAATTATAGTAACGAATTGTGAGACAATTGATTTATGCTTGTTTGTTTTTAGTTAGTTACTTAGTTTCGTGGCTATTGATGATTTGTTGGTCATGTGGCGATGTTGTGAGTCAGACGGGGGCTTTTTTGCTATTGACAGGGCGTGGAGTCATGCTAGAATGCTTCTATTATGAAGATGTTAGCTTTTTCTCTGATTGCCGCGCTGGCGGGAGTGTTTTCTGATAGGTCTCAGGCGGTGACGGTGGTTGAAAATGACTTGTTTGTCATGTCTTTTATGGATGAGGAGAACTGGGGAGCCAATGTAGACAATGCTGCGGTCGAGAGGATCGCTCAGGATACGATTGACTACTGGGGCTCTCTGCTGTCGAATTATTCGCTTGTGCCTGATAATAGGATTAATATCACGCTTCAGTTCAAGGAGCTGTCGGGGACGACATTCGCGACGGGGCTTCCGAAATTCGTTGAAACATACGGAGGAACGATTGAAGGCACCAAGCAAACGTATTCCATATCTCCTACCCCTATCGCGAAGCTGTTGCATGGTCAGACGATCAGTGGCAATGATATCACGATTGAGGTGAATAATAAGGGTACTTACCACTACGGTGAGGCGAGCTCGGGCTTTTTGGGGAAGGATTTTCACTCGATCTTGCTGCACGAGCTGACGCATGGGATGGGCTTTTTGCCCTACCAGTACAAGCCTAATGGGTCGGGGGGCTGGACGACAGGCTGGAGTGCTTCTCCCTATGATGCCTTGATCAATCATTATTTGAATGGAGGTAGTCTTACTCCTGGTAAGCATGTGGAGCTCGGGGATACGGGCTATGTGCTGTTTAATCCTGATCCGATCTCGGGATCGGGGCTGTCGCATTTGGATGAGGACTTTCATCCCGATTCGCTGATGAATCGTTCGTTTGATTCGGGGGAGGCGATTCGTACTCTAGGGGATGCTGAGATTGCTGTGTTCCAAGCGATGGGGATGGATCTGGAGATCATGCCCGAGCCTTCGACAGCTGTGCTGGTGCTGCTGCTCACGCCTGCTTATTTGTTGCGCCGCCGTCGCGCGGTGGTGTAAGAGGTGGTTGCATTGTATGTTTAAGGGGGCTTCTAATTTCTCGCGAGGTAAGATTTTGAGATGATTTTAGAGTT
>CAYJID010000087.1:0-762 GCA_964370135.1 uncultured Akkermansia sp.
CAGGACACCTCCTGCCCGTCCGAGCGAAGCGAGGTGAGGAGGAATCCCACAAGCAGCGCTGGATCGCAGATCCAGCAGGGCGTCAGTTCCAGATACATAAGCACACGCCCGCGCGGCAAATCCAGCATGGATATCAACGCCGCCAACTGACGCCCCCGTCAATCCTCCGCGCGAAGCGCGGCAAACTCCCACCGAGGCAAACGCGAAGCGCCCACACACAGCCACCACAAACATGCCCCCTGCTTAAAACCTACCTCACCGCCTGCTCTAAACCACACCACACGCCCCAACACCCATTTTAGAGTTGCGACCCGCCCACAGATTCGCTATCATAGCCCTAGGATAGACGCATCCCGCGCACATCCCCCCACAAAAACAATTTCCCCTCCCTTTTATGAAAACCATATCCACCACACTATGCCTGAGCATCGCCGCCCTCATGGCCGCCTGCACGCCCCTCGAAACCGCCCCCGAAGGCCAACGCGCCGCCACCCCCCCACAGGGCTCCAGCGACGTAGAAAAAGCCTGGAACGCCCCCACAAAGCAAGAGGGCGACGCCATCCTCGGGCCGCTCAGCCAGCCTCGCCGCTGAGCCACGTGACACGCACAGACACGCTGCGCTTTCTCTGCTATAGCGGAGAAAGCGCAGCGTTTTGCTAAGCTGAAGGGAGAGATTTCTTGTAAAGTTCTTGTGATTACTATTTCTCAAAATCACAGAATATAAGAACCTTGATTCAAATAGAAGAAATCGGAGGAATAAAA
>CAYJID010000087.1:862-8368 GCA_964370135.1 uncultured Akkermansia sp.
GTTCTTGTAAAGTTCTTGTAAAGTTCTTGTAAAGTTCTTGTAAAGTTCTTGTAAAGTTCTTGTAAACCGCCTCATTCACATCGCATCCATTTCTTTGATTCCCCTAAGAAAATCAAGTTAGCTTTTCTAAGCTTTCGTAATAAATTAGAAATCTTGTTTTCCTTTTGCTTCTCATCTAATATATCAGGGAGCTTGTTCCAGAGAATTTGGTTAATAACATTGCGTGAAAGAGAGTGATGATCCTTGAGCGCACGGATGATTAGATCGCTGTAATAATCATCGGTCAATCCCTTGTTCGTCGTATATTCCGCTTCTGTGCCCGTGTCTTGCGACAGAGACTGGGAGAAATAGATATTGCGTCCTCTGCCCTCAATGAGTTTCTTTTTCTTGAGTAGTTTGATTTCGTCGCTTGAAAGCTTCATTTCGTCGCTCGAAAGCTCCTTTTTGAATTGAACCCGATTGAGCAATTCAATCTCATTGAGCGAGAGATCTTGACGCTGAGTCAAAAGCCTAGTGAAATTGAGATCGAGAATTTTCCCCATAATCGTGACTGTCACCTTGCTATTATCTAGATCTATATCATAATGAGGCATGGGGAAAAGGCGCTTTTTCTGCTCGCCGAACATCTTCTTGATCCCACTTCCGATCGTATCAACCATCTTGAGCTCACGCATAGCCGCCACGAGAAAGGGGTTTCTATATGTTGATTCAGGAGCAATGTTAGACAATACCTCCTGAATTCCCTCAGGAATAAATCTACCTTGATTACTAAATATGAGCCTATCATCGAACTCGATAAGGCTGATTCTAGCCTGTGCCCTGTAGTTCTGGTGAGCGATAGCATTGTGGAGAGCCTCGCGTGTGACGTAGGGATCGTAGGCATCTATCTCCTCAGGGAAAATGGTCTGCGCTGCAGGGTTGATGTAGCGATACTTGAGGCGACGTACCTTGCTGTAGATCTCCTCGACAGAGAGGAGGAAAGGAGTGGTGAGAATGAGATAATCACGGGGGATCTCCGTTTGATCACGCAAGATCCAGCGTATCTCTGGCATAGCCTGATGGAGCAGGGAGGCGCTTTCGGGTTTTCCTAATAAGAGAATGGCAGTATTGGTGATTTGACTCTTTTTGGTGAGCTTTGCTCGGTTGAGGAACTCGAGCGTACCCCATTGAGAGATTGCCTCGGAGAGAGAAGGGTTCTTCTCAGCATACAATGAGCGAGCCTTGGTGATGGCTTGCTCGTCTAGATCATCGAGAGAAGCCTCAGGCACGATCTCAGCCGACCAATCGTTGCTCGACTGGAAGATGTACTCTTCGATGACAGGATGATCCTTGAGGTTTGTCAGGCTAGAGCCTATGCGAATGTATCGCTCGTTTTTATACGCTGTTGGATGGCGATTGGCCGCGGGTATGGAGAAGATGACGAGCTGCTTGCCATCACGCTCAATTTCGCATATCCTGTAATCTATTTGTGGAGTGAAGGCCTTTCGGAGGTCAAAGAGAAAGTTTTTTTGCTTATCAGGCAAGTTGGATGGAGAGAAATTTGTCCCTTTGATCTCCCATGTGCCGTCCATGATCCCTAGGACAAGGTAGGCGTATTCCTTGTTGTGGTAGCATGCAGCATTGGATAATCCAGATAGGTATTTTCCCACCCTGTCATAGGTGATGCTGCTGTTCTGCCTTCCCGAAGAGTCTGAGATATTCATTTTGAATTCGAGGCAGGCGGATTCGCCACCTGAGGTAGGGGAGTGCGCCGTTTTGAGAATATCGTTTAGTAGTTGTTGCTTTTGACAGTCGTTCATGCTATGGGAAACAATTTTAATGCATTGAAGCCTATCTGCACATGGCACAGAAATCAAGCTTTTTTTACGAGGAGTCACTCTGTCGCCTACACCAGCACCTGCGCACAGATAGGGCAGCTAGGCTTGCAACCCCGCGCAGGGCAGTACTCGCGCCCCCAGAGCACCATCGCCAGATGCAAGAACCCCCAGTCCGCCCGCGCAAAGCACTTCTTCAGATCCGCCTCCACCGCCTCTACCGTACTCCCACGACTCAGCTTCCAGCGTCGCGCCAGACGATAAATATGCGTGTCCACGGGGAATGCTGGATGGCCGAATGCCTGATTCATCACCACCGACGCCGTCTTGTGCCCCACCCCCGGCAGCGCCTCCAGATCGGAAAAACTCTCTGGCACCTCCCCCCCATGCCGCTCCACGAGCAGCTGACTCATCGCCACCAGCCGCGCCGCCTTCCCCTTCGCCAGACCACAGGTCTTGATCATCTCCGCGATCACCGCGGGATCCTGCTGCGCCATACTCGCTGCATCGGGCGCATAGGCGAAGAGAGCCGGTGTGACGAGATTCACCCGCTTGTCCGTACACTGAGCCGAGAGCGCAACGGCGACGAGCAGCGTGAAAGCGTCACTGTGATCGAGCGGCACCTGCGGGTCGGGGTAGGCGCATCGCAGCTCTTTGTGAATAATTAGGGCGCGCTGAGAACGGGTCATGAGAAATAATTAGATAGAGTGAAAAGGGCATGGCGACGACTCCTTGTTCGTCGCCAATTGTTGAACATTGCGTACCTTATGATAGTTCCGTATTGGTAACTTGCAATACTTTTTTTCGCGATTCGGCAGATCTTTCTTGCCATCACGCGAAAATCTGCTTAAATAGTCAAAGCAATTTTGCTCTTTTAGAACATTTTATTATTATGAAAGCAACACTCACACGTTCATTTATCCGTGCGGCAGTCCTTGCGATTCCTGCTGTATACTCTCTCGCCGCGACCGCACAGGCCGCTGAAGGCGGTGCTAAAGAAAAATCCATGCTCGAAAAGTGGGTCACTGATGGTGGCTGGACCATGATTCCTCTGGTCATTCTCTTCGCCATCACGATCTTCCTCGTCGTCTTCTGCCTCATGGCGTTGAAGCGTGAGCGCTTCTGCCCCGAGCCTATGCGCCTCGAGCTCATCGGTCTGATGTCCGAGTGCCGTGTGCAGTCTGCTATCCACCTCGCGACAGAGAGCCCCACCTACCTCGGTCGCCTCGTCGCCTACGCCCTTCCCAACATTGATGCGAATCGCCCCGAGGACCTCGGCAAAGACTCCATCGAAGACTCCATCGCCGACTTCACCACCAACGAGCGCACACACACGATGAAGTACATCGACATGCTCGCCCTCATCGGTCAGATCGCTCCCTCCATCGGTCTCTTCGGTACGGTTCAGGGTATGATTGGTGCCTTCGCCGTGCTCGCTGACACAGGTCAGGCTGACCCCACCGAGCTTGCAGGCTCCATCTCCGTGGCACTTCTCACCACCTTCTGGGGTCTGATCGTCTCCATCATCGCGATCCCCGCCTTCTTCTTCCTCAAGAAGGTAGCCCAAGCCCGCGAAGCTGAGTGCGTGAACACCATCAGCGAAATGGTCAACACCTCCATCAACGTCATCAACGCAGAAGCTCAGCTCGCCCGTATCCCCGAAGGCCTCGGCGAAGACCCTGAGTACATCGAAGGTGGTCAATAAGAGATTCATACCAAATAACTTCGATCCAGAGCTCCTAGCTCTTCGATAATAATAAATGCTTAGAAAAGCCTGCTCCACCTCCGCACGAGGGGGGCAGGCTTTATCCCTCACCCCCTTCAACTTTTTAGAAACAAGAATATATGGCAAAAAAGAAGAACATGCGCGGCAATGACGAGGTCGATGGGACCGTCGACATGTCGCCGATGATTGACTGCTGCTTCCTGCTGCTGATCTTCTTCGTCGTCAACGCCACCGCAATCACCGTGGCCAAGGACAAGAACGTCACCATGCCCAGTGCCGCCGCGACCTCCGATCTCAAGGATGCGAAAGGCTGCATCGTCATCAACATCTTTAAAGATGTCGACAAGATGACCCCCGATCAGCTTCAGGATTTCCAAAAGGACTACCCCACCGCCGGCGTCTGCTGGAGTGGTGCTGATGCAGGTGGCAAGACCACCGCCTACACCGCCGCTCAGGAATCTGACCTCACCGACTTTATCCGCAAGGAGCGCGAGCGCTACGAAGCCTCCGGCATGGACAAGGCAAAGATACGCCTCTACCTGCGCGGTGACGTCAATGCCTCGTGGGATCGCAGTGCCACCGCCATCCGCTGCGGGGCCGCCGCTGGCGTGAGCAACATCGTCTTTGGCACCCTGCCTGCGAAGAAGTAGTATTTGACCGCGCCCCCCCCTTCGCCCCTCTCTATCAATCCTCCTTTTCCCCCCTTTTCTCCCACTATGGCAAGACACAGAAAACGCACGACAGAAGAACAGGCCGATCCCGCAATGGACATGTCGTCCATGATCGACTGCTGCTTCCTGCTCCTCATCTACTTCCTCGTCGCGACGACACTCGTCAGCGAGAAGAAGCTCGACATCTCCGTCCCAGGTCCCGGACAGCCCTCTCCCAAGACCCTCCTCGATCCTGGCAAGATCAGCGTCTCGGCTGATGGCGTCGTGCTTTGGAATGGTGACCAGCAGGTCGGCGAGGCCTTCCGCCCCGAGCTCAAGTCGGGTACACCCGAGTACGCCGCCCAGCGTCGCATGGAGACACTGGTGAACAACCTCAAGCAGCTCAAGGATCAGGCGACAGCCGCCGACGTCCCCCCCATCGTCCTGCTCGAAGGACATGCTGATACGCCCCACCAGCGCATCGTCGACGTCATGGCCGCGCTCGCCGAGGCAGGTATCAACTCCGTCGGTCTGAGCACCACCACCGAGTAAGCGACATTTTATCATCATATCGCGAATAGGGGGCAGAGCGTGTAGTCGAGTAGTTGCCAAGCTCTCACGCACCCTCTGCCCTTTTTTCGTCTCCTCCCTCTTCTTATACCAGCACACCTTTCCCCTCCGTGGCGCGCCTCGTGGCCGCTAGGCTTCCCCCTTTCCCCCTTCCTTTTTTATCATATTTAGATCACATTTATATTATGAATAGCATCAAGACCGCCCTCTCGCTCATCGCCCTCAGTGCCATCGTGGCACCTGAGCTCAGTATGGCGATGAACCCCACGAGAAACTACGCCCAGATCGGCCAGCTGCTCAATGCAGGAAAGAATGATCAGGCACTCAAGCTCTGCACCGACACCATCAAGTTCCTCGAGAATCCCAAGTCACGCCTCGGTGCGCAGTTCAAGTACCTGCTGCCCTTCTTCTACTGGGAGCTCGCACGCGTGCAAGAAGCGCGCGGCGACTTCAAGGCCGCTGAGACGGCCTACGACAAGCTCGTCAATACGAAGGCCTTCCGCGACAAGAAGATGATCGAGGCCGCCAAGAACAACCCTGGCAAGTCCCTCGACTACACCCCCTTCTTCACCATGTCCATGTTCAAGCGCGGCTACAACACCTACCGTCTCGCCGCCGGCAATGACAAGAAGAAAGGCGACCCCAGCCTCTATCCCAAGGCCATCGAGCAGCTTGAGAAGTACTACGAAATGCTGCGCGCCGGCCGTGTCTCTGCCGCGGAGAAGAAGCTCAAGCTCGACAGCCAGATCTGCCTGCTGCTCCTCCAGTCCGCCATCCTGCAAAAAGAGCCCAACTTCGAGCAAGCCACCAAGTACCTCGAAGAGATGCGCAAATCACGCAGCCGTGTCCCCGATGACATGATCATCGGCGCGCTCAACACCATCGCCGACGTCGCCAAGACCAAGCCCGAGTACATCGCGTGGATGGACAAGATCATCACCGCCGCCCCTGAGAATTTTGACTTCGGTGTGCTGCGTGGCGGTCGCTACGCGAGCGTCTACCTCAAGCAGGGGGCAGACGCCGCAGGCATGGTCAACAAGCTCGCCAAGGATGGCAAGCATGATGAGGCCGTCGGTGCTGCCCGCAGCGCGCTCGCACTCTTCTCACTGCTGCCCGACACCCAGCTCGCCCTCGACGAGCTCGGCGAGCAGACCAAGTACCTCGCCCGCACCACCTCCAAGAGCATCCCCGATGCCGCATGGGGAGCCGTCTACATCCCAGCCCACCAGACCAAGGTGCTTGAGATGTTCCAAGGCTTTGACCGTGACAACATGACGTTAGAATCCATGAGCCTACTCGTCAACGCACAGATCGCCAATAGCTTCCAATCCAAGCGCCTCTCCAAGGCCGCCTACAAGGTCGTCACGGACAAGTATCCCAACTACTCCACACGCGACAAGGGCAAGATCGTCTCCTACAACGACAAGAACCTCCTCCAGCTCATGAGCCTGCACAATCAGCTCGGCGAGACGGCTGAAGGCTCAGCGATCGAGAAGATCCTCAGCAACAGCACCGGCGGCGGCATCACCAAGGACGACGAGACCGCCATCGCCCTCGGACGCGCCCAGCGCCAGCTCAAGGAAGGCGACTACGAAGGCACCATCGCAACAGCCGAGGAGCTCGAGCGCGCCTTTGCGGACAAGAAAGACGACATCAACTACACCAATGCACTCTACTTCCGCCTCTCGGCACTCTTCAAGCTCCAGCGCTACGACGACATCGTGAAGTACGGCGAGCCCTTCCTCGCCGCTGAGTTCTCCGGAGGCAAGCTCGACGCCATCTACGAGACCGCAGCACTCTTCTACGTCATGGACGCCTACAACAAGCTCGGAGCTGCCGATAGCAAGCACTACGACCGCGCCATCGAGCTGACGGGTGACTACATCAAGAAGTACCCCTCATTCGACCTCGCGGAGCATAGTGGCATGGCCGCCTTCGTCTACTTCAACGCCATCGACTCCTATGCGAAGCGCGCTGGATACAAGGAAGGCGAAGAGCGTGCGAAGGACCTGGAAAAAGCCTACGAACACGCCCAAGTCATCACCAAGCACTGGCCTGAGCACAGCCTCGCCCCCATCGCCGCCCTGCTCTCGGGCAACATCCTCATCAACGGCGAGGACGAGAAGCGCAAGGCCGAAGGCATCAAGCTGCTCGAGACCGCGGCCGAATCTGGCCTCGCGCTCGGCACACCAGCAGGCAAGGGATTCGCGTCGAATGCCTACTACTGGCTCGCCTCCTACGCGCATGAGATCCCCATGCCCAAGGAGAAGCCCGAGGACGCACCCAAGCGCATCCAAGGCTACATTGATAGCTTCTGGGAGAAGGCCGACCAGCCTGGTGACCCCTACGCCCTCGTCATGGGCTACCTCAGCTTCAAGAAAGCCACCCAGACAGGCGACGACGCAGCTATCACCGCAGCCTCTGATCGCATGAAGAAGCTCATCGCCCGCGAAGCCGCCCAGAGCAAGAAGGCCGGCAAGACCAACACCGACCTGCAGAACACCTTCCCCAGCTACGTAGAGCTCTACTTTGAGACCATGAAGGCGAAGGGCAAGGAGCTCAACTACGAGCAGAAGCTCGCCTTCCACCGCGACTTCCCCGGCATCGCTGCGGACGACAAGGCCATGCGCGCCATCATCGACATCAACGCCATCGGCCTCATGCAGGCACAGCTCGAAGGCATCTCCGCTGACGACACCGCCGCCCTCTCGGCCCAGCAGGAAGAGATCTCCAAGGCCTTCCGCGA
>CAYJID010000088.1:0-8195 GCA_964370135.1 uncultured Akkermansia sp.
GCAAAACCTCCCTTACTGCTGCAATCACTAAGGTGCTTGCTGAAAAGGGTCAGGCCGAATTCAAAGCATACGACCAGATCGACGGTGCTCCCGAAGAGCGCGAGCGTGGTATCACCATCTCCACCGCTCACGTTGAATACGAAACAGACGCACGTCACTACGCACACGTTGACTGCCCAGGTCACGCCGACTATGTCAAGAACATGATCACTGGTGCTGCTCAGATGGACGGTGCTATCCTCGTTTGCTCTGCTGCTGACGGCCCTATGCCTCAGACACGTGAGCACATCCTCCTTGCTCGTCAGGTTGGTGTTCCTTACATCGTTGTTTACATGAACAAGATGGACCTTGCGGATCCTGAGCTCGCTGAGCTCGTCGAAATGGAAATCCGTGAACTCCTTTCCTCCTACGACTTCCCTGGTGATGACCTTCCTATCGTGGCTGGTTCCGCTGTGAAGGCTCTCGAAGGCGAAGAAAGCGCTGTTGCTTCCATCACCGCCCTCATGGACGCTGTTGATAGCTACATCCCCACTCCTGAGCGCCCCGTCGACATGCCCTTCCTTATGCCTGTTGAAGACGTATTCTCGATCTCCGGTCGTGGTACAGTTGCTACAGGTCGTATCGAACGCGGTGTCATTAAGAAGATGGAAGAAGTTGAAATCGTTGGTATCAGTCCTACGACCAAGACATCCGTCACTGACATCGAAATGTTCCGCAAGCTTCTTGACAGCGCTAACGCTGGTGAAAACGTAGGTGTTCTCCTCCGTGGTATCAAGAAGGAAGACATCGTCCGCGGTCAGGTTATCGCCAAGCCCGGTTCCGTTACTCCTCACACGAAGTTTGAAGCAGCTGTTTACGTCCTGAACAAGGAAGAAGGCGGCCGTCACACACCATTCTTCGACAACTATCGCCCTCAGTTCTACTTCCGCACGACGGACGTTACTGGTAGCGTCACACTTCCCGAAGGCACCGAAATGGTTATGCCTGGTGACAACGTCACCGTGACTGTCGAGCTCATCACTCCAGTCGCCATGGAAGAAGGTATGCGCTTCGCTATCCGCGAAGGTGGTCGTACCGTCGGTGCAGGCAAGGTCGCTTCGATCGTCGCCTAAACCGCAAAAAATCACAAAACGGGCTGCTATTCATTAGAATGAGCCCTTGGTCATGGGGGATGTCTCCCGCCTCAACAACAGGAGGCATCCCCCGATAGGCCAGCAAGAAAGATATATAGGGTAATAGCTCAGTTGGTAGAGCAGCGGTCTCCAAAACCGCGTGTCGGGAGTTCGAGTCTCTCTTACCCTGTCCGTTCTTTCTTTTTTTATCCCCATTTACAAACGCCTCAGTTCATTCCTACGATATGTTTCGCAAATTATCCTTATTCATCTCCAATACAAAGGGAGAACTCAAGAAGTGCTCATGGCCTTGGGAAAGCGACCCAAAGGTAAAAGGCTTCAAGAAGTATCGTGAACTGTCTGGCTCCACAATCGTGGTGCTTATTGCTATGCTGCTGCTTGGTGCCTACGTCGCCTTCTTTGACTACGTGCTCTCCACTATTGTCCGCTGGACCATCACACAGCTCTCCTGATTGCATTGCAGGCATAGCCTTTATCTTTCCTTATCCTCACACCTTTTTTCGCGAGTACATTTTTCCTTATGTCACGCCCCTACGAACGCAAAACCCATTCCTCCCGCAGCATCCCTGAAGGCAAAGATCAGTGGTACGTCTTGCACGTCCTTTCCAACAAGGAGCGACGCGCCGTAGACAACCTGACGCGCCTCTTCAAGGAAGACGAAGACATGGGTGCCCTGTTACACAGCGCACCTCTTGTCCCTACTGAGAAGGTCGAGGACGTTCGCAATGGCAAGAAGTACGTCGTCGAGCGCAAGCTCTATCCTGGCTACGTCTATCTCAACTTTGAGCTCCGTCGCGCCGATGGCAGCCTGAACAACGACGCTTGGTACAAGATCCAGGCCGTCGACGGCATCATCAGCTTCGCCTGCGGACGCAGCAAAGAGCCGCTCCCCATGTCCACCAAGGACGTCACCGAGCTGATGAATGAGATTGAGCGTCGCAGCGGGGTCGCACGCCCGAAGATCGCCTTCAACATCAAAGACGAGGTGAGTGTTCTCGACGGTGCCTTCCAGGGACAGCGCGGCTTTATCGAGGAGATCGACACGGAGCGCGGCAAGCTGCGCGTGGGTGTGACCATCTTTGGTCGCGCGACCCCCGTCGACCTCGACTACTCGCAGGTGCAGCTCGTGCCTGACGAAGAGCGCGGCAAGGAGGATCTCTAAGTTTTTCTGGATAGTACACTAGACTAGAGAACAGACAATTTCGCCGAGAGGGTGAGTAGGGGTTATGATACCCAAACGAGCCTGATTGGCACAACAACACAAATACCATGGCAAAAGAAGTAGTAAAAGTCATCAAACTGCAGATCCAGGCAGGTGCGGCGAATCCATCGCCCCCCGTCGGTCCTGCACTTGGTCAAGCCGGTGTTAACATCATGGGCTTCTGCAAGGAGTTCAACGCCAAAACGCAAAAGCAAGCTGGCGACGTCCTCCCTGTAGTCATCACAGTCTACAAGGACAAGTCCTTTGATTTCATCACCAAGCAACCCCCCGCATCCAACCTTCTCAAGAAGGCTGCAGGCCTCAAGTCTGGCTCCTCTGAGCCCAACAAGACCAAGGTCGCCAAGATCACCAAAGATCAGCTGATGGACGTCGTCAAGGCCAAGATGCCTGACCTCAACACCACCGATCCCGAAGCCGCCGCTCGCATCATCGCAGGTCAGGCACGCCAGATGGGCATCGAAATCGAAGGAATGTAACCCATCCTTCGTTTGACCCCCACTCTGCAGGTCAGGTAGTTTCGACTCGCTAATACGGCGAGCATAGAAGCCCCGATCTATCCCGCAGGAGGGAAATCAATCAAACCCGAACGAACTGCAATATCACATATGTCCAAAAAACGCTCCAAGCGCTACACAGAAGCCGCAAAGCTCGTGCCTGCTGGCAAGAACTTCGGCGTCGCTGAAGCCGTCGAGGTACTCAAGAGCCTCCCCGCGCCCAAGTTTGACCCCACGGTCACCGTATCCTTCCACCTCACGGTGGATCCTCGCAAGTCCGACCAGATGGTTCGTGGCTCCGTCTCGCTGCCCCACGGCACAGGTAAGAACGTCCGCGTGATCGTCTTCGCCAAGGGTGAAGCCGCCGCCGCCGCTACCGCCGCTGGTGCTGAGCGCGTCGGTCTCGAAGACCTCATCAAGGAGATCCAAGGTGGTTTCCTCGACTTTGACAGCGCAATCGCTACTCCAGACGCCATGGCTGAAGTACGTAAGATTGCCCGTGTTCTTGGTCCCCGCGGTCTGATGCCCAATCCCAAGACAGGTACTGTCACCGAAGACACCGCCAAGGCTGTCCTCGAAGTGAAGGCTGGACGCGTTGACTTCAAGGTCGACCGCAATGCGAACATCTCCGCTGCCGTAGGCAAGCTCTCCTTCGACAACGACAAGCTCATCGAGAACGCTCAGGCACTCATCAGTGCCGTGGTCAAGGCTCGCCCCGCCGCAGCCAAGGGTGCCTACATTCAGGCAGCCACCATCGCCAGCTCCATGAACCCCGGTCTGCCTCTCAGCCAGACTGAAATCGCGAAGTAATTAGACCGAAAGGATACATCATATGAACGCTGATAAGAAAATCATCATCGACGCGCTTCAGGAGCAGGTGAACGCCTCCCCCTTCCTGCTCGTCATCGACTACACCGGTGTCACGGTACCTGAGTTCACCCAGCTTCGCGCCTCCCTTCAGGCCGCTGGTTCTAGCTGCATGGTTGCCAAGAACACCTTCATGATCAAGGCTCTCGCCGATGCAGGTCTCCCTGACATCTCCGCTGCCCTCAAGGGACAGACCGCCTTCATCATGGGCACAGAAGACGTTTGCGCTGCCGCCAAGGCTGTGAACGAATTCGCCAAGAAGAGCAAGAAGGCTCCTTACAAGGCAGGTATCCTTGACGGCGCTGAGCTCAGCCCAGAGAAGATCAAGGCACTGGGTGATCTGCCCAGCCGCGACATCCTCCTTGGTCAGCTCCTTGGTACGATCAACGCTGCAGGCTCCGCCCTCGCACGTGTTATCAAGGCCTACGTCGACAAGGAAAACGGCGATGCTGCACCTGCTGACGAAGCAGCTGCCGACGAAGCACCCGCTGCTGAGTAATCGCACCTTTATTAACAAATTTGACCTGATGGTAGCGTGATGCCTCAACCACGTCACGCTATCTGAAACCACTAATAGGCTCTCTGTCGGCTCTCCGGCCGGTGAGAACTGAAATGGGTGAGAAGCCCTCACCCGCGACAAGAACCACTAGATATATATAGAAATACACAAAATGGCTGATCTCGATAAAATCGCTGAAGAACTGGGCACGCTTACTATCCTCGAAGCTGCAGAACTCGTCAAAATGCTCGAAGACAAGTGGGGCGTCTCCGCAGCAGCTCCTGTAGCTGCCGCTGCCGCTGCACCTGCTGAAGCAGCAGAAGAAAAGACATCCTTCGATGTCGAACTCACTGGTGCTGGCACCAACAAGATTGCTGTCATTAAGGCAGTACGCGAAGTCAAGTCCGGCCTCGGTCTTGCTGACGCCAAGAAGCTTGTTGAAAGCGCTCCTGCCATCCTCGTCGAAGGTGCTTCCAAGGAAGACGCCGAGAAGGCAAAGGCTACTCTCGAAGGAGCTGGCGCACAGGTGACAATCAAGTAAATTTTGCACCTCTCAGGACGCAGGAGTGAGGAATTTCCCTCCCTCCTGCGTACCTGTCTCCTGATCACTTTTTGGTTATCATGTATAACTAAATGATTATCAGTGAGTCATCAGTGAATTAATCCGCTGATTTTTCAAACTTCCACATAACACCTCGCGAGTAAGCCCGACGAGGGAGGGTGAGCAGAGCCGCTGACCACTCCTCGTCGGTTTTACGACGGAAACCGAGCCTCGCATCCGGCCTAGGATGCCCCCACACCATTATCTCAGCACTCCATGTCTAAGCCCAAGCAAGAGCGTATCAATTTCGGGAACATCACGGAGGTCATTGACCCTCCGAATCTGATTGAGATTCAAACCAAATCCTACGAAGAATTCCTCCAGAGATTCTCCGAGCCTGACAAGAGGCTCAAGATCGGTTTGCAGGCTGTCCTCAACGACCACTTCCCCATTGAAAGCTACGATGGTCAAATCAAGCTGGAATATGACCACTACGACATCTCCCCGCCAAAGACCTCAGACTTTGACGCGATCCGCGCAGGAGAGACCTACAGTGCCTCCCTTTATGTGAAGTTCCGCCTGACCTGCGGCGACTACACCGCCGATGAAAATGTCTACATGGGTGAGATCCCCATGATCACCGATCGCGGTACCTTCGTGATCAACGGTGCTGAGCGCGTGATTGTCGCCCAGCTGCACCGCTCCCCCGGTATCTGCTTTGAGAAGTCCCGCCACACGAATGGCAAGGACATCTACTCCTTCCGCATCATCCCTGACCGCGGCTCATGGCTCGAGGTGCAGTTCGACACCAACGACCTGATGTACGTCTTCCTCGACCGTCGCCGCCGTCGTCGCAAGTTCCTTGCCACGACCTTCCTGCGCTACCTCGGCTTTGAGACAGACCGCCAGATCGTCGAGCAGTTCTTCACCATCCAGAAGCTCAACCTCAATGACGTCATGGGCGATGAGCTCGAGTACCTCATTCCCTTCGAAGACGTCAAGCCTGGCGACGAGAAGGGCAAGGGCACCGTCATTGCCAAGGCCTACGACCCCTTCAGCCTCGCGACCATCAAGAAGATGATCGAGCTGGGCATCAGCGAGATCGAAGTCATCGACCAGCGCGAAGAAGAGACCCTCGTCAAGACCCTCAAGAAGGACCTCGCCTCTGACCGCGAGACCGCACTCAAGGAAATCTTCCGCAAGTTCCGCCCAGGCGATCCCTCCTCCATCCAGCAGGCCGCCGCCGCGCTCGACCGCCTCTTCATGGAAGAGAAGAAGTACGACCTCACCCGCGTCGGTCGCTACAAGATCAACCAGAAGCTCGGCCTCGACGTCTCCGAAGACTGCCGCCTCATCCAGCCCATCGACTTCCTTGCGTCCATCAAGTACCTCCTGCGCCTCAAGAACGGTGAAGGTCAGGTTGACGACATCGACCACCTCGGCAACCGCCGCGTGCGTGCCGTAGGCGAGCTCATCGCCAACCAGTGCCGCGTCGGCCTCGCTCGCACCGAGCGTCTCGTCAAGGAGCGCATGACACTCTGCGACGTGACCCGTGGCGACATCACCCCCAGCAAGCTCATCAACCCCAAGGCACTCAGTGCCGTGGTACGCGACTTCTTCGGCCGCAGCCAGCTCTCCCAGTTCATGGACCAGATCAACCCGCTCGCCGAGCTCACGCACAAGCGTCGTCTCTCGGCACTCGGACCTGGTGGTCTGAACCGCGACCGCGCTGGCTTCGAGGTTCGAGACGTGCACGACTCCCACTACGGACGTATCTGCCCCATTGAGACCCCCGAAGGACCCAACATCGGTCTGATCAACTCGCTGTGCACCTACGCACGCATCGACGACTACGGCTTCATCGAGACGCCCTTCCGTCGCGTCAAGCACATCGAGGAGAAGAACAACAAGGGTGAGGTCATCAGCTGCGAGACCATCATCACCAATGAGGTCGAGTACCTCTCCGCCGACAAAGAAGAATACCTCCTCATCGCGCAGGCGAACAACCGCATCGACGATGACAACGGAGCTGGACACTTTGTCGCCAATCGCATCACCGCCCGCGAGCATGGCGAGTTCATCGAGGTCGATCCCCGTCGTGTCGACTACATGGACGTCTCGCCCAAGCAGATCATCTCGATTGCGGCCGGTCTCATCCCCTTCCTCGAGCATGATGATGCCAACCGTGCGCTCATGGGCGCGAACATGCAGCGTCAGGGCGTACCTCTGATGGTCAACCAAGCACCTCTCGTCGGTACAGGTATCGAGGCGAAGTGTGCGGCCGACAGCTGCGCTGTCGTCGTCGCTCAGGCACCTGGTATCGTCGCCTCCGCGACCGCCGAGTACATCATCACCACCCGTGATGGCGAGCTGCCCGTCTCCTCCCAGCGCTGGCTCAGCGAGCCTGAGAGCGTCAAGACCGACATCGAAGAAGGCATCCACGTCTACCAGCTGCGCAAGTTCATGCGCTCGAACGCCTCCACCTGCATCAACCAGAAGCCCATCGTGTCGCGTGGCGACGTGGTGAAGCCTGGCATGGTGCTCGCCGACGGTCCTTGTACTGACGGTGGTGAGCTCGCGCTCGGCCGCAACGTCCTCGTCGCTTACATGTCCTGGTACGGCTACAACTACGAAGATGCCATCATCATCTCCGAGCGCCTCGTGCAAGAAGACGCCTACACCTCCATTCACATCGAGGAGTTCGAAGAAAAAGCACGTGACACCAAGCTCGGCCCCGAAGAAATCACCCGCGACATCCCCAACGTCGGCGACGACGCGCTGAAGAACCTCGGCAGCGACGGTGTCATCCGCATCGGTGCTGAAGTCAAGCCCGGCGACATCCTCGTCGGCAAGATCACGCCCAAGAGCGAAACCGAACTCGCCCCCGAAGAACGCCTCCTGCGCGCCATCTTCGGTGAGAAGGCCGCTGACGTCAAGGACACCTCCATGCGCGTGCCTCCCGGCACCACAGGTGTCGTCATGGACGTCCGCATCGTGCGCTCCGCCGCCCCTGGTGAAGCCCCTGTCGATCTTGAGAAAGAGAGCCAGAAGCAGCACAAGAAGGTCGACGCCGAGTACAACAAGCAGAAAGACGCGCTCATCGAGCAGCTCACCAGTCGCCTCTCCGATCGCCTGCTGGGCGAGAAGATCCCTCTTGAGGTTCTGCGCTCCGGCACGAGTGAAGTCATCATCCCCTCCAATCGCAAAATCACCAAGACACTCCTGCGCAAGCTCGCCGTCCACCACGACCAGATCGAGATGGATCCCAGCCCCGTGCGCAACCAGATCTTTGAAATCATCAACAGCTACGAGAGTGCCTTTGCCGCCCTCGACGATGAGCGCGACCGCAAGCTCGACATGATCGAAGCGGGCGCCGAGATGGATCCCGGTGTCGTCACCGAGGTGAAGGTCTACATCGCCACCAAGCGCAAGCTCGGTG
>CAYJID010000089.1:0-8161 GCA_964370135.1 uncultured Akkermansia sp.
AGGAGAGGTTGAGCTGGACGACGGAGTCCTTGGGATCATACTCTTGGGCTCTCAGACAGAGTTCCTCTGCTTCCTTGTACTGCTCTTGCTCGATGAGTGAGCCTGCCTTGAGGTTCCAGATGTTGGGGTTCTTGTCAAAGATGAGCTCGCAGCTGTTGAGATAGCCGAGGCATTCGAGCCATTTGGAATCCTTGTAGGCTTCTTTGGCGTAGGTGAAATTGCGGATGTATTTTTCTCGCTGATCCTTGGGGATGTTCGAGAGCTCGACGACCCAAGCGGGGAGGTCTTTGACGTCATCGAGAGGCTTCGTATCTTGGGCGTGAAGCACGGAGCCGCTCAGGAGAGCCGCGAGTAGCAGTGCGCTAGTATAGGTGTTCATATGTTTTATCTTCCGTCGAGCTTGTCAAGTATTGTTTGATAAATATGAGACACCGTGAGTCCATATTTGTTGCGCAGAATTTCCAGTGTTCCGTGTTCTACATACTGGTCGGGCCAACCCGCGATGTGCAGCGGGGTGCTGATCTGGTGCTGGGCGAGGAGCTCGGCGATGGCGGAGCCGACGCCTCCGAGCTGGCTGTGATCCTCGATCGTGACGAGGAGGCGGCATTGGCGCGCCATCTTGAGGATGCATTGCTCATCGAGGGGTTTGATGAAGCGGATGTTGACATGCGCGACGCTGAGACCGTGAGCCTCCTCGAGCTGCTGCTTGACGCCGCGGGCGAGTGCGTTCATATTGCCCAACGCGAGCAGGCAGATGTCTGTGCCCTCGGCGATGACCTCGGCTTTCCCGATGGGGAGAGGCTCGGGCTGCTCGGGTAGCGAGAGTCCCTCGCCTTCGCCGCGGGGGTAGCGGATGGAGCTGGGCTGATCCTCGATCTCGTTCATGGTCGCGAGCATGTGGCAGAGCTCGACCTCGTCCTTGGGCTGCATCATGATGAGATTCGGGATGGCGCGCAGCATGGCGATGTCGTAGAGTCCGTGGTGCGTGGGACCGTCATCAGGTGAGAGCCCCGCTCTGTCCATGCAGAAGCGTACGGGGAGATTCTGCAATGCTGCATCGTGCTGGATCATGTCCACGCAGCGTTGCATGAAGGTGGAGTAGATGGCGAGGTAGGGCTTGTAGCCCTCCGTGGCCATGCCGCAGGCGAAGATGGCTGCATGCTCCTCGGCGATGCCGACGTCGTAGAATCTCTTTGGAAAACGCTCGCGAAAGAGGTTGAGCTTGGTCCCGCTGGGCATGGCTGCTGTGATGGCGACGACGTTGGGGTCGTGCTCGGCGAGGCGGGTGACGCTGTGCGCAAAGGCTTCGGAGTAGGTGAGACCTGTGCTCTCGGTGGTGCCGTCTTCGATGTTGTAGCCGCCGATGCCGTGGAACTTCGTCGGGTTCTGCGAGGCGGGCTCATAGCCGCGCCCCTTCTCGGTGATGACGTGGATGATGGCGGGCTTCTCGAGTTTCTGAGCGATGCGTAGCACGCGCTCGAGGCGCGTGATGTCGTGGCCATCAATGGGACCAAAGTAGGTGAAGCCCAGCTGCTCAAAGAAGCTCAGGGGCGAAAAGAGCGAGCGCGCCGCGCTCACGAGCTTGTCTGCCTGATCGCGTGCCTCGGTGCCAGCGAGCTTCGCGATGAAGTCGCGCGAGCGCTGGCGCAGCCAGTTGTAGGCTTCTGTCTCCTGAAGCGAGGCAAAGTATTTCGCAAGCGAGCCGACGTTCTTGTCGATGCTCCATTCGTTGTCATTGAGGATGAGGATAAAGCGCTTTGTCGTCGTCGCGACGTTGTTGAGTGCTTCCAGTGTAGGTCCACAGGCGAAGGCTCCATCGCCGACGACGGAGATGACGTGGGCGTCCCCTCCCTTGAGATCGCGCGCGGCGGCGATGCCGAGCGCGGCTGAGAGGGCGGTGCCTGCGTGTCCTGCACCAAAGGCGTCGTGCTCGGACTCGGAGCGCTTCATGAATCCAGAGAGCCCCTGATGCTGACGGATGGTGTGGAGGCGCGAGGCGCGCCCCGTGAGCATCTTGTGCACATAGGATTGATGCGAGACGTCAAAGAGAAACTTGTCCTTCGGCGTGTCAAAGACGCGGTGCAGCGCAATGCAGAGCTCGACGACGCCAAGGTTGGGCGCGAGGTGTCCTCCTGTCAGGGAGAGTGAGTCGATGAGGCTGCGGCGGATTTCTTCTGCGAGCTGGCAGAGTTGTTCTGGAGAGAGGGGCTTGAGGTCGGCGGGCGATGCTATGCTCTCGAGTAGAGATGCTGCCTTTGGGGACTCAGAGGAGGGTGAAGTCATGTTCTTGGGGTGACGTGGGGTCGGGATGAGAAGAGCTGGGGACAGGGGCTTCGAGCTGCTTGATGCGCAGCTCCGCGCGCTCTAGGATGGCGGCGCAGTCGCGGCTGATAGCACTGCCTTCCTCAGCGAGCTTGATCATGTCTTCGAGGCTCGTGTCGGGGTCATCCATGAGGGCGATGATCTCCTCGAGCCGCTGGGTGGCCGAGCTGAAGCTCGTGACGCCAGTGCCTGCTGTGGGAGCTGGTGCGCTGGGTGATGGGGTGGCGCTCATGCTTAGTTGCGTGGGATTTCCTTCTTCGCGTAGTACATCATGTGGGTGCCGAGCAGCGGGTAGCGGTGCCAGTAGTCACCGCGCGACGAGATGAGGCCACCGATGCTGTCGGATTCATTAGTCCCTGCAAAGACGTCGGCGTACCAGATGTTCTGACGGGGGGAGCGCAGGCAGAGCAGCCCCTCGACGACGACGGGGAAGAAGTCGCCGCTCTTCTCCTCGACGGCTTGGAGACCACCGTGATCCTTATCCGCGCCCTTGACTGTGACGTTGGACTGAGGGGTCACGAGGAAGCCTTGGATGTCGTAGCCTGAGCGCTCGAGAATGGGTATGATGTCGTTGCGCAGGTCTTTTACCTTGAAGGGTGTCCACATGCTCTTGCGATCGGCGTACCAAGCGACGGCCCAAGGCTGGTCGGAGACGACGATGTCCTTTTCATTGGTGATCTCTGCAAAGCGTGTATTCAGAGCCGCAGGGTAGTAGGGAGGGAAATGGGGGCGACCACCCAGCCAGATACCGCGGTAGAGCTCGCCAGGGAGCTGAGCGAGGAAGGGACCCGCTGACAGCAGCAGGAGGAGAAAGACCGTTGCGTTGCGCGCCAGATCAAAGCTCTGCTGGAGCTGGAGGCGTGCGATGCTCATGAAGACGAGTGAAAGTCCGTACGCGATGAAGAGGGGGGCGAGCAGCACGTAGAGCTGGGAGGTGGAGATATCCTCACTGGAGCCAAAGATCGTCATGCCGATGCTGGCGAAGAACCAGACAAAGAAGACCATCCACTTGAGCAGGTTCGTACTTTCCTTCTTGTAGCGCGTGAAGAGGCACAGGAAGAAGAGGGGGACGACGATAATGGCTCCCATCATGGTGTAGATATTGTTGAGCTGGGCGAAGGTCTTGCCCATGAGGCTGAGCCAGAAGCTGGAGCTATTCAGCGGTAAGCTACCCACGTTGGAGAGTCGCATGACCATCTCTGAGCCACCTGCATCGAAGTTGTAGAACTCATAGTAGAGATTGGCGAGCAAGGAGCCTGTGGCACTCGCATTCATCAAGACGGGCAGGGCGAGCATGACAAGCATGATGAGGATACCAGGGATGGCGTAGATACCATGCGGGCGGAAGAAGACGGCGGCAAAGAGGATAGCCCCGAGTGCCACCCAGATACCCATCCATGAGGTCAGGCAGAGTAGACCGAGTGCGACAAAGGCGAGGATGAGGAAGAGTACTTTCTTGCTGCTAGAGACGCGATCATTCTCAATGGCTCGGACAAAGAATTGCGCCGCGGCGACAAAGAGGCAGAGCATCATCATCTGAGGTAGTCCACTGGTTGCAAACTCTAAAAAGACATTGCTCAAGGCGATGAAGCCGACCACCGAGTACGCAAGGTAGTCATCAAAGAGGCGGCGTGATAGGTAGAAAATCTGAATGAGTGCGATGATAAAGAAGAGGCAGCTCACGCCTGCAATCACGCGATCTGGTCCATAGATCTCTGGCGAGATGTCCTCGAGGCGTGTCGCCTCGACGTCGGCTTGGCCTGTGATCTTGAGCGCGAGGGCGAGGGTGTAGGGATAGAGGGGGGCGTAGTTCGTGTCGCGGAAGTTGTCGAGATCGATCTTGTCCGTACCTTTATCAGCAGCAGCCTTCGCATGATCGACGAGCTCGACGGGGCGGATGACCTGTGTGGTGAATCCCTTGCCATTGGCAATGTTGCGCGCGATCTGTGCCTGATCCATCGCCTCCTTGTGGTAGAGACCTCGGAAGGTGAGGACGAGCTGGATGGTGACGAGGGCGAGAACGAGTAATAGCAGGATGACACGCACGGAGTTGTGTCGATTTTTTGCTGAGACGATGCTAGTGTTCATATTGCTGAGTGGTTTAAAGATAGGCGGCGTAGAGATCGGGGCGCGCGCTGAGCTTTCGCTGGAGGGTGCGCCGACTCAGGCCGAGGAGCTCGGCGGCTGTGGTGCGATTTCCCTTGGTATGCGCGAGGGCGGCGAGGATGGTGCGCTGCTCAATGCATTCTAAATTAAATAGGGGGTGTTGATCAAGCTTATTATCCAGAAAAGATGGCAGCAGTGCAGGGCTGTCATGAGCACTCGTCGTGCTATGGAGATAATCGGGTAAATCGACGAGATCAATGACTGTGTGTTCACTCATCACGACCGCGTATTCGATGGCAGTGCGCAGCTGGCGTACATTGCCCGGCCAGCTGTAGGCGCGTAGCGCATCGAGTGCCTGTCGGCTCAGCTGCTTGTCCTCCTTCGCATTCTCTCGGCAGAGATCGTGGAGGAAGGCATGCGCCATGAGCACGACATCTCCCTGACGCTCGCGCAGGGCGGGGAGGTGTAGGGAGATGACATTGAGTCGCTGGTAGAGATCGAGGCGAAAGCTGCCCTCCTCGACCATCTCCTTGAGATTACGGTTCGTCGCGGCGACGATGCGCACATTGACGGGGATAGATTTGTTGCTGCCGACGCGCTCGATGCTGCGCTCGGAGAGCACGCGTAGGAGCTTCACCTGCGTAGGCGTGTCGATC
The DNA here is from genome assembly GCA_964370135.1 of uncultured Akkermansia sp. GTDB lineage: Bacteria > Verrucomicrobiota > Verrucomicrobiia > Verrucomicrobiales > Akkermansiaceae > Akkermansia. The sequence goes on from CAYJID010000089.1 coordinate 5,085, forward strand.
TCTCCAATCTCATCGAGAAAGATCGTCCCCCCGTCCGCCTCTTCGAAGCGTCCGATACGCCGCTGCGCAGCACCCGTGAAGGCACCACGCTCGTGACCAAAGAGTTCACTCTCCATAAGCTGCGGGGAAAGGGCGGCGCAGTTCACCGCGACCCATTTTTGCTGATTGCGTCCCGAGAGCTTGTGGATGGCGCGCGCGACGAGCTCCTTGCCCGTGCCGCTCTCTCCCTCGATGAGGACGCTGGCCGTCGTCGGGGCGACTTGCCTGATGCGGCGGAAGATGTCCTCCATCTGGGGGCTATCGCCCAGCATCTGGTCGAGGCGCGCGTTGGGCTGGAGTTGAGTGACGAGTTGTTCATTTTCCTTTTCCAGCTGCCGCGTGTGGGCGGCGCGCTTGAGTAGTAGCTCCACCTCGTCGAGGTTGAGCGGCTTGTTCAGGAAATAATACGCCCCATGCCGCCGTGCCTCCGCTGCGATATCGTCGCTACCGTAGGCCGTCATCATGATGGAGCATGGCGGCGAGCTCAGCGTCTGGGCGTAGTCGATGAGCTCCATACCACTCTCGCCTCCGAGGCGCAGGTCGGTGAGCAGGATGTCAATAGGCTCGCTCTCCATGATGGAGCGCGCCGCCGCGCCGTGACTGACGGCAAAGACCTCATACTCGTCCTCTAGCGCGAGAGCGAGCGCATCGCGCGTCGATTTCTCGTCATCCACGATGAGGAGCAGCGGGAGCATGAGGTCTTTTTGAATTAAAGATTAGATGAGCCAGAGACCCTCTGTCTCGTCAAAGCCGAACATGATGTTGAACGCATGCACGCCCTGACCGCCCGCGCCCTTCACCACATTGTCCTCCGCACTCATGAGTACGAGACGCTGGGTGCGCGTGTCGATCGACCAGCCCAGATCGAGGAAGTTGCTACGCGTCACGTTCTTCGTATCCGCAGGCTTGTTCTGCCCCAGCAGGCGTACGAAGGGAGCCTCCGCGTAGGCATCGCGCAGGCAGGCTTCGATCGCGGTGGCATCCACGCCCTCGGCGAGCTTTGCTACCGTCGTCGTGATGATGCCCGTGTTGACTGGGATGAGGTGAGGGGTGAAGGTGATGACAACAGGCTCACTCGCCGCAAGGCTGAGCTCCTGCTCAATCTCCGAGAGGTGGCGGTGGCGGGGCAGCCCGTAGGCGCGCACGCTCTCATTGCATTCACAATAGAGTAGAGAGATGTCTGCCTTGCGCCCTGCGCCTGACACGCCACTAGAGCTATTCACCACGATGTCCTGAGTCTGGATGAGCCCTGCTTTTAATAGAGGAACAAGGGGAAGAATGATGCTCGTGGGGTAGCAGCCGGGGGAGCCCACGAGGCGCGCTGAGCGTATCTCGTCCGCGTGCAGCTCAGGCATGCCATAGACGGCCTCTTCCAATAAGGGAATATTGGGATGCACCGCGCCGTAGAAATCTTCGTAAACCGCTGCGTCATTCAGGCGGAAGTCTGCCGAGAGATCAATCACGCGCACGCCCGCCTCCACGAGCCCGCCCGCGTAGGACGCCGACACACCATGAGGCAGAGCCAGAAAGGCCACCTCCGCGCCCGTCGCCACGATCGCACCCACGTCCGAGTCCGAGAAGCACATGTCAGCTCCCGGAATATTTCCGAAGCGCGCAAACACAGAAGAGAGCGTCTGCCCCGCATATTGTCGCGATGTCGCGCAGACCAATTCTACTCCTCTATGCAAGAGGAGAATGCGTAGCAACTCCTGCCCCGTGTAGCCACTGGCACCGACGACCGCTGTCTTGATTGTTCTCATAACTGGCGTCTAGAGTAGCACACAGAGAGAGATTATACAAGTCCGAAGAGAAAAGGCTTGCTTTCCTACCCTCTGCTGAGTATAATCTGCCCACATTTCTCCGACCGGTAGCCGCAGGCGCCTCGTTAGCTACTGGTACATAGAGGCTTTGAAGAGAAATGGAACCATCAACCTAACCATTAAATTTAATGATCAACTCTGAACTGGAAGCCTTGATTGACTCCAAGCTTCCTACATTCCGCAAAGGTGATATCGTCAACGGTACTATCCTTGAAATCCGTCCCCAAGTCGTCCTCGTAGACATCGGCTACAAGTCCGAAGGCGTCATCTCTATCTCTGAATTCGAAGACGAAGACATCGAAGTGGGCGACCAAATTGAAGTTCTTCTCGAAAGCCTTGAAAACGACGAAGGCCTCGTCGTCCTCTCCAAGGAAAAAGCCGCTCACAAGCAAAACTGGGACAAGATCGTCGCTGTCTTCAAGGACGGTGGCCTCGTCAAGGGCAAGGTCAAGAGCGTCGTCAAGGGCGGCCTCATGGTCAACGTTGGCGTCGAAGCCTTCCTCCCTGGCTCGCAGGTCGACATCATTCCTCCCAAGGATCTCAACGAATTCGTCGGTCAAGTCTACGAATTCAAGATCGTCAAGGTCAACGACGAGCGCAAGAACATCGTTCTCTCCCGCCGCGAAGTCATCGAAGCCGAGCGCAGCGAACAGCGCCAGCGCTTCCTTGAAACCGTCCAGGTTGGCGACAAGGTCGTCGGTCAGGTCAAGAACATCACCGACTTCGGTGCCTTCGTCGACCTCTCTGGTATGGACGGTCTGCTCCACATCACTGACATGAGCTGGGGCCGCGTCAATCATCCTTCCGAAATGCTCCACCTCGGTCAGGAACTCGAAGTACTCATCCTCGAAGTCGACCGCGAAAAAGAGCGCGTCTCGCTCGGTCTCAAGCAGATGTCCGACAACCCATGGGCAGACATTGAGAAGAAGTACGCCATCGGCTCCCGTGTCAAGGGTCGCGTCACCAAGCTGCTCGCCTACGGCGCATTCGTCGAGCTCGAGCGTGGTGTCGAAGGTCTCGTCCACGTCTCCGAACTCTCCTGGGTCAAGCGCATCACACGCCCCAGCGACGTCCTCTCCCTCGATCAGGAAATCGAAGCCATCGTGCTCAACATCTCCGTCGAAGAGCAGAAGATCTCCCTCGGCGTCCGTCAGCTCGACGAGAACCCATGGGAAGCTATCGAAGCCCGCTTCCCCATCAACACCGTCATCAGCGGTG
>CAYJID010000090.1:0-8122 GCA_964370135.1 uncultured Akkermansia sp.
TTTGATAATTGCTAGGCTATATGGCATTATTTCCACAGATCAACCATTTAGACGATCTGAAACAATTATTAACTACATCTACAAGAAAGGAACTAATATGACCCAGCGCAATATCACCCGATACACCTATGAAACAACATCCTTCCAAGGTTGGAGACTGAGCATCTGTCGCCGATGGAATCAGTTCACCAAGTACTTCTCCGATCGTCAGTACGGCAGCGAGGAAGAAGCCTTCCAAGCAGCCCTCCAGATGCGAGACCAGATCTACGCCGAGCTGCAAAAGCACCCCGATGATCCTCGCGGCGTTTTTGAGCAATTCAAGAATGGTTTGAGTGATGACTCTCGCCAGATCGAGCAGAGCCACTAAGATCGGAGCTCAGCAAACAAGAAATGAAAGCAGCGCGCGTTGTAGGGGCAACGCGCGCTGTCTCTGTCTAAGGATAGAAAGGAAAAACTAGAACAGCAGGAAGAAGCTGATATGCCCCGCATACTGCATCAGGGCAAACCACAGCAGCATGGAGAAGCTCACGAGGATACAGGGCAAGAGGATGGGGCGTCGACGCAGGGGAAGGTAGTCCGCGAGCTTGGCGGGGATGAAGCTTGCCGTGAGCAGCGCGAGCATCACGCTGAATCGGCGTTGCTTGTTGACGATGATCGTGCCGATGATGCGCAGCACGAGTAGTCCACCCATCACAGCGAGCATCAGCAGCGGGTAGTTCGCAGGCTGCAGCTGTGTGTTCACAGCTCGGAATAGATTGAGCAGGACGTAGATCTGTAGGCTGTAGAGCATGATGGGGCTGAGTAGGGCGATGACGCGACAGATGATGCAGCTCACCTTGCTCGTGCAGCTCTCGCCCTCGCCGTCGCGGCTATCCAGCGTGAGGTCGTAATTCTTGAGTGTGAAGCAGCCCTTGATCAGCCACAGCGTCAGTGGCAGCAGGAAGACACCATAGAGGATGGAGTCGATGTCCAGCCCCGCGAGCTCACTGATATAGAGGCTGGCATAGTAGAGCGTGGGCAGCACCAGCGCGAGAGCCGAGCTCGAGAGCAGACGGCGCGCCGCCGTGCTCTGTGCGCCTATCTGGATGATACCCGAGAAGGCCGTGATGCTCAGGATGACGAGAGCCCCCGTGAGCAGAGGTGCTGCCGTGAGGTCAAAGGCGAGCATCTGCCCCTCATAGAGACCGCGCGCCTGCGCCTGCAGCATCCCGTAGCTCGCCAGCCCGAGCAGCAGACCCGCCAGAGAGCTGTACATGATGCCGGTGAAGCGCAGCAGCAGCCCTGCGAGCAGGGGGAACCCGATGATACTAGCCCAGAATATCACAGGCTCTGTCCACATTCTTAGGAAACTAGCAGCACCCAGCGGCAGGATGCTCGGATCGGGGGGGAAGGGGGAGATCAGCCCGCTGCCGAGGCTCACAGGCATGATGGCGAGCAGGGGCACGAGGCTCATCAGCGCGATGAGGTAGAGGAAGAGAGCTCGGTTCTTCTTGGGGACGACGGGGGTGAGGTCACGAGAGGTGGAGGACATAGTTGTGATATGGTGAATAAAATCGTTGTGAAGGAGCATAGAGGATAACTGGCATGATTACCAGCATAAAGTTCGCCCGCGTATTTGCTTTTTTTCAGACCTGCGTATTTTTTGCGCCTCTAACAGAAGTATGTGCTCGCCATGGCGTGTGTGACTTGGTATAGTGCAGGGCAGAAGAAGTTATGAAACGTCAATTTGTACGAGATTTACTACGCCGTAGCTCCGAGTGCGAGGAGCTGATGCTGGAGGGCTGGGTGCGCACGCGCCGTGATTCGAAGTCCTTTGCCTTTTTGGAAATCAACGACGGCTCCTGCCTCGCTTCACTCCAGGTCATCGCTGACGCGGGTATCCCCGGCTACGAGCAGATCAAGGAGATGAGCACGGGTGCCTCCGTACGCGTGCTCGGACGCCTTGTCGCCAGCCCTGGCAAGCAGGCATGGGAGATGCAGGCGAGTTCCCTTGAGCTTCTCGGTGGCGTGACGGATAGCTACCCGTTGCAGAAGAAGGGGCACAGCCCCGAGTTCCTCCGCTCCATCTTGCATCTGCGCCCCCGTACGAATCTCTTTAGCGCCGTCTTCCGTGTGCGCTCGCGCATGGCGGCTGCCGTGCACCGATTCTTCACCGAGCGTGGCTTCGTCTGGGTGCATACCCCCATCATCACTGCCTCGGACTGTGAGGGCGCGGGCGAGATGTTTCACGTCACCACACTCGATCCCACGCAGGAGGGCAAGCAGTCCTATGAAAAAGATTTCTTCGGCAAGCCCACTTCACTGACCGTCTCAGGACAGCTGGAGGGCGAGTGCTTCGCCTGCGCGCTGGGCAATATTTACACCTTCGGTCCCACCTTCCGTGCGGAGAATAGCAACACCACACGCCACGCCGCTGAGTTCTGGATGATTGAGCCTGAGATGGCCTTCTGTGATCTGGAGGGCGATATGGACGTGGCGGAATCCTTCGTCAAGTACCTCGTCGACGCCATGCTGGCAGATGAGGATGGCGATCTGGATTTCTTCAACAAATTCGTCGACAAGGGACTGCGCGCGCGCCTTGAGCATGTGAGCCAGTCGCCCTTCATCCGCTGCTCCTACACCGAGGCCATTGAGATCATGCAGGCATCGGGTCAGAGCTTTGAATACGCGCCTGTCTGGGGCATGGATCTGCAGACCGAGCACGAGCGCTACCTCACGGAGCAGCACTTCAAGTGCCCCGTGATCGTCTACAACTACCCCAAGAGCATCAAACCCTTCTACATGCGCCGCAATGACGATGATAAGACGGTGACCGCCATGGACGTCCTCGTCCCCGGCGTCGGTGAGCTCATCGGCGGTAGCCAGCGCGAAGAGCGTCTTGACGTGCTGGAGGCGAACATGGCCGAGTCGGGCATGGATCTCGACGCCTACGCGTGGTATTCCGACCTGCGCCGCTATGGCTCGGTGCCGCATGCGGGCTTTGGCCTCGGCTTTGAGCGACTGCTCATGTTTGTGACAGGTGTGCAGAATATTCGCGACGTGGTCCCCTTCCCTCGCACGCCCAAGAACTGCGCTCCCTGATTTTTTTGCTTGCTATACAAGCCCTATCATGATAGTACTAGAACCCGACGTAACGCCAATCTCTTTTTAAACTATGAACATCCAAGCACAATTTACGCCCGTACTCGACCCCAACTTCGTGGCACCCGTCCTCTGGACAAAGGCCTACGCTGAAAAGGTAGCCGCAACGGAAGGCTCCATGCCCATCGCTATCGCGCTGACGCGCCTCGATGGCACCTGCTTCCGCTGGTCCTCCCAGATCCTGCCTCACGAAGGCGACAATATCGCACTCAACAATCTCTACATTGAGCGCATCGTCAAGTTCCTCCTCTGGATGAAGGGTGGCTGCACCATCCACGTCTTTGGCTGCGACGCGATTGCAGACATGCTCGCCGAGACCTACAGCGCCGACGGTGCTCGCGCCTTCGACTGGGATTTCATCGGCAAGCGCATCTACGATCAGGCTATTGAGGTCGTGAAGGTCTCCTGCCCCTGCTCCATGCCCGCTGAGTCCTCCTCCTCCATGCCCCTCGGCCGCAACCTCGATGGCTACCGCATCGGCTTTGACCTCGGTGGCTCCGACCGCAAGTGCGCCGCTGTGGTGAATGGTGAAGTCGTCTTCTCCGAAGAAGTCGTCTGGGACCCCTACCACCAGAAAGACCCCAACTATCAGGTCGACGGTGTGCAGGACTCCCTCGAGCGCGCTGCCAAGCACATGCCTCAGGTCGACGCCATCGGTGGCTCGGCAGCAGGTGTCTATGTGAACAGTGAGCCCCGCGTCGGCTCCCTCTTCCGCGGTATCGCTGTAGAAGATTTTGAAACCGTCATCCGCCCCATGTTCCGCAACCTCCAAGCACGCTGGTCGGAAACCATGGGCAAGGACGTCCCCTTCGAAGTCGTCAATGACGGTGAAGTCACCGCTCTCGCTGGTGCTATGGGCATGGAAGACGACGCCGTCCTCGGCATCGCCATGGGTACATCCCTCGCATCTGGCTACGTCGATCCTGAGGGTCACATCATGCCTTGGCTCAATGAGCTCGCCTTCGTCCCTGTCGACTTCCAAGAAGACGGCGGCCTCGACGAATGGTCGGGTGACAAGGGCTGCGGTGCTCTCTACTTCTCCCAGCAGGCAGTAGCACGCCTCGCTCCTCGTGCAGGCTTTGAGTTCGGCGACATGCCCTTCCCCGAGCAGCTCAAGAAGGTGCAGGCAGCGATGCTTGAAGGCGACGACCGTGCTCGCAAGATCTATGACACCATCGGTGTCCAGTTCGGCTACACGGTTGCCTACTTCGCTGGCTTCTACAACGTGCGCAACCTCCTCTTCCTCGGTCGCGTTGCCACAGGTGAGGGTGGTCAGATCATCATCGACCGCGCCAACGAAGTCCTCGCCGCCGAGTTCCCCGAGCTCAAGATCACGCTCTGCGTCCCCGACGAAAAGACCAAGCGTCACGGACAAGCCGTCGCGGCAGCCTCCCTGCCCAAGATCGGCTAAACGAGCGATCTAAACAATCACTTCCCCAGAGGGAGCTTTCCACGCAGGAAAGCTCCCTCTGCTGCGTTCATCACCCGCGCCTCCCGCCAGAGCGGGCAAAATAGGGCTTGATTTCTTGATTGTATTGAAGTAGTATGTATTTGTATTACGTTTTCTCTCATGTTTGATTATCATTCTATCTCTCTGCTTTCTCTTGCCTTACTCACGGCCCCCCTCGATGCCAAGACCGCGCCCTCGGCTGAGGAGCTCTACCAGCAGGCTAGCGCTCTCCTCGAAGCTGGGCAACTCACGGAGGCTCGTGTCAAACAAGCTGTCGAGATGATCTCAAAATCCGCTCACATGGGGCATGCGATGGCGCAGCTTTGCATGGCTGTCTTTTACGATGAGGGGCGTATCTACCAGCAGAACTCCGAGAAGGCCTTCTATTGGTTCAAAAAAGCTGCCGATCAGGGAGATCCCTATGGACAGTACAATGCCGCCATGCGGTATAAGAATGGCGATGGAGTCGAGCAAGACATCACGCAGGCTCTTCATTGGCTGGAGCAGGCAGCCGCTCAGCAGCATACGGATGCACTCTACGAGCTCTCTGATCTCTACTGCTTCGGACTCAGCGGAGTCTCCAAAGACGAGGTTCGTGGCGTGGGCTATCTCCAGCGTGCGGCTCAGGGTGGACATGTCGAGGCGCAATTTAAGTACTCAGCCGCTCTGCGCCTCGGGAAGGGGACAGCGGTGGATCAGGAGCGGTCCCATCAGTGGCTCGTACGCGCCGCCGAGTCAGGTCATGCCAGTGCGCAGTTTATGATGGGTGCCAAGTACAAGATAGGAGTAGATGGTCTCCCCGTCGATCTGGAGAAAGCTGCATGGTGGTGGGAGAAGTCTGCAGCCCAAGGCGACAAGCGAGCTATAGCACGCTTGCGAGAGCTCCGCAGCTCAATGAGCAAGCAGAAAGACCTCTCCTCAGAAGAGCTCATGCAACGAGCCATGGCGCTGCTCCTGCGCAAGAGTAACATGGAGGATGACAAGATAGCACTCGGCTACCTCAATCAAGCACTCGCGCTGGGAAACCGCGACGCGATGTATGTCTTGGGCACCTTGTACTACTATGGTGACAAGGTCAAGCAGGATACCCGCCGCGCCTTTGAGCTCTTCTCTCAATCCGCCGAGCTGGGCAATCCTATCTCTATGCACATGCTCAGCCTCTGCTATGAGAACGGCATCGGCGTTGCGGTGAATCGCGACCTCATGATCCTCTGGGGGACACGCTCCGCAGAGGCGGGCTTTCAGGATGCGAAGCAGCGTGTGGCGAGCTGGAAGCATGCGCCTATCAAGCAGGACAACGAGCTCATCAAGAAAGCAGAAGCAGGCGATCTAAGCGCCCAAATCGAGCTCGCCCATGCCTACCGTCTAGGCAAAGGGGTATCGGCCAACCAAGAACGCTGCGTCTACTGGCTGCAACAGGCCGCCGAGCAGGGAGATGGTGACGCGGCGGCAGACCTCGCCTTTAGTTACTATAAGGGATTGGGGGCAATTCAGGATCATCACAAGGCATTTTATTGGAGTCAAAAAGCTTCCGAGCGAGGCTCTGCAAAAGGTCACACGGCGATGGGACGCGCCTATTTCCTCGGTCTTGGCGTGGAGAAAGATTACGCCAAAGCTGTGGCCTACTTCCAGAAAGGGCTGGAGAGTGGACTCAGTGAGCCCGCGTATTACCTTGCCTTAGCCTACGATAAGGGCTTGGGAGTGAAACAAGATCAGCAGCACGCGGAGCAGAGCATGATCCAGCTTGCGCAAGGGGGCTACAGGCCAGCAATGAGATTTCTCACTGAGCGATCCATTTCTTGGTAAAAATGTCTGAATACATATCAGCGTGAGAAAAATCTTGCATATAGTACGAAATAGTACTATATTGCCTGCGTGAACACATCAGAAACACCCAGCTGCCTCCATGGCAAGCTGCATCATCTCATCGAGGTGATGCACCAGATGGAGCGCATCTACGCCAACTACGCAAAGGAGAGGGGAGTGACGAGCAGTGAGCTCAATCTCTGCTACGAGCTTCATACAAAAGAACAGTGTACCCCCCTCAGCATCGCTGACGCGTGGAGCATGCCCAAGCAGACCGTCAACAGCATCTTGCGCCAGCTGGAGAAACGCGGCTACATTGCCACCGAGCCGCACCCCGACGACGCGCGCCGCAAGATCATCAGCCTGACAGCGGAGGGGCGTGCCTACACCGAGACGCTCATTGCCCCGCTCATCGCCGCTGAGCTGCGCACTCTCAGCGCGATCGAGGAGGCAGACATTGACGCTGTCATCCGCATTGAAAGCCAGTACAACGCCGAACTCGAACGCCAGCTCCGCCATGCAAGCAACTAATCAAGACAACGCGCTCAATATTGGCGCGCGCTGGACAGAGCTGCTGCGCTACGCCGCGCCGAATATGCTCATGATGGTGCTGCTCTCGCTCTACACCATCGTGGATGGCATGTTCATAGGCCAGTATCTCGGCTCCCTCGCCCTCTCGTCCATGAATATGGTCATGCCCTCCTTCAGCCTCCTCATCGCGGTGTCGCTGATGCTGAGCATAGGCGGCAGTGCTGTCTGTGCCCGCCTGATGGGCGAGGGGCGTGATCGCGAGGCGCGGCAGACCTTTAGCATGCTCATCCTCGTGCTGCTGAGCTTTGCCCTGCTCGCCGTCTTCGTATCCCTGTTCTACTTGGATGATTTGGTACGCCTCCTCGGCTGTACGGAGCGGCAGCTGCCTCTGAGCATGGGCTATGCGCGCTACATGTGCCTGTTCGCGCCCGCCTTCGTCCTCCAGACGGCCTTCCAAACATTCTTTGTCACCGCAGGCAAGCCCATGTGGGGACTCATCCTCACGGCGGTGGGTGGCTTGCTCAATGTGGGGCTGGATTATCTCTTCCTCGCGGAGATGCAGCTGGGTATCGAGTCCGCAGCCGTCGCCTCGGGACTCGCGGCTGGCGTGACAGCACTGGGGGGGCTCATCTACTTCCTCGTCGTACGACGAGGCTCGCTCTGCCTCGTGCGCCCTCGCTTCTCCTTCTCCTTGCTCGGGGGCATCTGTGTGAATGGCTCCTCTGAGATGGTGGCACACCTCTCCTCAGGCGTGACCACGTGGCTGCTCAATATAGCCTGCTTGCGCTACTATGGCGAGACGGGAGTCGCGGCGATCACGATCATCCTCTACTTGCAGTTCCTCTTCGCCTCCTTTTTCTTTGGCTACGCGGAGGGAGTTGCCCCCGTCACCAGCTACCACTACGGAGCTCAGAACATCGCGCGTCTCAAGACCGTATTCAGGCACAATCTCCGTATCATCTCTGTAGTCAGTCTCGGCGTTTTTGCCTTTGCTTATTTCAGCTTTGATGGGCTGCTGAGCTTCTTTATCAAGGAGGGTGAGGGGAGTGGTGTCGAGAGCCTCGCGCAGCATGCTTTTAGCATCTACATCTACGCCTTTCTGCTGATGGCGTTGAATACCTTTGCCTCGGCTCATTTCACCGCGCTGGGCAATGGGCTCATCTCGGGGCTGCTCGCCTTCACCCGTACCTTTGC
>CAYJID010000091.1:0-8120 GCA_964370135.1 uncultured Akkermansia sp.
CACTCCTCGCGCTGCAGGCGCTGGAGATCCGCAAAGGGCATGCGATCGTAGCTCTGCCAGGCTGCGCCCTGAGGCTGGATGTGCGCGGGGAGCTTGCCTATGAGGTGAATCTTAATCTGGGAGGCATCGTCGCGCTGATCTAGCCAGCATTGGAGGAAGGGGATGGCGAGATCGCTGCGCTTGTGCGGGTAGGGGGAGACGTAGACGAGGATATCGCGCCCGCGTATCTCGGGAGCGGGCTGCGCGGGCTCGTCAAAGCCTATGCCCACGACTGCGACGGGGGCGTCCTGCTGGTAGGCGAGGAAGCGCGATTTGTTGAACTGCGTCGACGTGAGCACGAGGTCGGCGACGCTCAGCGCGCGCTTGCCCAGTGCGGAGAAGTAGATCATCTCGTGGCGGGGGAAGGGGCTCTCCTTGGCAATCGCCTTGCCTTGGTAGTATTCCCAGTTAAAATCATGCACATAGCACGCGAGCTTTGCCTTGCCCAGTACGGGGAAGAAGGGGGGGAATCCCTTCGGCAGCAGGCACCAGTCGGGCTTGATGTCGCGTATCGCCTGCTGCACCCCGTATTGATCCCAAAGGATGCGCCCAAAGCGCGAGGGCACGGCGCGATCCGCGAGGTGGAGGTGCAGCTTCTCACAAGCCAGCGTATGCAGCTGTGCGCCGCATTCATCATTGCCGAGGATGTGCAGCTCCGAGACATCATCACAGGCGAGTAGCCCGCGCACGAGCCCCATGGAGACGTTGAAAATGCCAATAGATTTGGTCGAGGCAAAGCTCTGATCGGTGAGGGAGACGAGGAGTTTCATCGCAGAGATCACTTTCTCATAGATTGTCCATGGGGTCAAGATTTATTCACGTTAAGCAATGAGTAGAACTAGTTGCCCTTGGAATTGATCATAAAACGTCTAAAGAGAGCCCCCTGTTCTCCAGCATGCCGCGGTTGCATCCACGAGTCATCTTTCTGCACATCGAGACTCTTGAGAAAGTCGCGCTCCTGAGTCGCCTTGGTGAGCAGCTCCTTGAGTCCAGGGCGTCTGATTCCTTGGTATTGCTTGGGGGCGTTTGGTATATAAGCGTAATTGAGCGTGAGGGGGAATACCTGATGCAGGCGTAGACCGTAGTCGAGCATGGAGTAGGCCTTGCTCGTCTCAGCATTGCTCAGCGCGCGGAATCCCTGATAGAGCACATTGAGCCCATAATACACATGGGGCTGGAGAGGCAACTTCGGCGCGGAGCCTCCTGCGGGGAAATGACGCCGCATGAGCTCCTCTGACTCCTCAAAGCGCCCCGTGTAGGAATTGAGCTCCACGAGATGCACCGTAGCGACCAGATTCTTGGGATTATAAGAGAGACATTCCTTGAGCAGAGCTCGCATCTTCTCCGTCCACTCATTGCGCCCCGTGATGGGAGCGCGCTGCGCGAGCTGCTCGATGATGCGGTAATCGGGGAAGAGTGTTGCCGCCTCGTACTGCGATTTTGCCGCGAGCTGCCCCCCATCGCGTGCTAGTAGACGTTCTGCGAACTGGGATTGCAGCAGATACACTGGCGTGTAGCGATACAGCCCCAGCACACAAAGCGTCGCCAGCATCAGCAGCACGCCTCCCAGCACGGCGCGCCCCACCGTGCCCTGAGCACGCAGAGCCACCCCCTTGACGCTAGACCAGCGACGCCCCAGGCCGATCCACTGGAGGAATGAGCCTTTGCGACGCGCAGGAGAGCCGAGCACCCCCCAGCAGAAAGCCGTCATCGCCGCGAGGGCGAACTGATGCCAGACAAAATCCGCCATTGAGATCAGACACAAGCAAATGAGGAGGAAAGCACAGAGCGCAATCGCAGCGCGCCGCTCCTCGCTCGTCTCCTCCTGCATCAGCGTCAGTGCTCCTGTGGCGAGATGGACGAGAAGGAGAGCTAGCAAGCCACCTAGACCGATGAAGCCATAATCAGACCACATCTGGATGAAGTCATTGTGCGCGTAGTTCGGGCGCGCCCAATCATCAAATAAATGAAAAATCTCCCACTGCGCCGCCCCCGCACCGTAGCCCCACAGAGGAGCATCGGGTACGACCTGCAGCAGCAGCGACCAGATCTCAAAACGAGAGTGAGTATCCACCCCCGACAGAGCCGTCACGATGGTCGAGCCGTAGAGCAGATCCACCAGCCCCGCCCCGACGGCGATGACAACAGCCAGCACCACCAGCCCGTCCAACCAGCTCACACGACGATGGGCAAAGAGACGCAACAGCAGCCAGAGGAACCAGCCCAGCAGCATCACCACAGGCACGAGCAGATACACCGCACGCGTCCCGCATTGGAAAGACAGCAGAATCGAGGCTGCCCCTACCACCGCATAGGGCAGGTAGCTCCACTGACGCGACCAGAGACTATACCAGCACAGAGCCGCCCCGCCAAAGCAGAGAAAGGCACCTGCATAATTCTTGTAGAGAAACAGTGCCATATGCCGCGAGTTCACCCCTGCGAGCCCCTCATCGGGTCGCCCGACGACCCAGAGCCCCACATCCGTGAGATTCATGAGAGCCCAATACACCATATTGAGCACCACCGCCAGACAGAGCACACGCATGAGCAGAGTCGCGATGCGCGGCAGCTGCGCCATGTACACCCCCGCGAGGTAGAATACCACCGCCCCCAGCACCAGCCCCAGATCCGTATAGCCCTCGAGGACAGAATAACTACTCAGTGCCCGCAGCGCGAGATAAGCCGCCCCCCCCAGCACCACCCATGAGAGCACAGGCAGCTGCACGAGCCTCTGACGCAGAAGAAGACCCGCTAGTCCGCATAGGAGCACCAGCAGCAGTCCCGCCGCCATAGGTAGCTGCGTGTAGGCGAGATCATCCGGCATCGCCATCGAGGCTATCCAGACCAGCAGCAGCAGCCAGCCCGCGGCGCGGCCCCAAATACCATCCACGAAACGAGAAGGGGGAGAAAAATCCTTTTGCATGACACCCATCATAGCAAAGCCCAATCGCGTATACAAGCCCCAAGCCCTGTGCGGAGACCTGACATCGTCTCACTCAGCGCCTTACTTTGGTAAATATAAGAGTTGCCAAAGCAGCGGCTCATCTGTATACTGCTGCCCGCATGCTGACCATCAAAAAACTCACCAAGGCCCACGCTGGACGCACCCTCTTTGCCGAGACAGAAATCACCGTCAACTGGGGCGAGCGCATCGCGCTCGTCGGACCCAATGGCGCGGGCAAATCCACCCTCTTTCGCATGATCTTGGGCAGTGACAGCCCTGATGAAGGCAAGATCAACCGCGACGAGTACGCCGTCGTCGGCTACCTCGCGCAGGAAGCGGGTGATCCTAGTGATCGTACGGTTTTGGAAATCGCCATGAGCATCACCCCCGAGGTAGGAGAGGCCATTCGCACTATCCAAGTATGCGAAGCCGCGGGCGACACGGGCAGTGAAGCCTATGCGCATGCCATGGACGTCTACATCGCGCACAACGGCTACCAGCTCGAGCCCAAGGCGAAGAAAATCCTCAAAGGCCTCGCGTTCAAAGACACTGATTTTGCCCGCCCCGCGCGTGAGATGAGCGGCGGCTGGGTCATGCGTGCGCACCTCGCGCAGCTCCTCGTCGCGGAGCCTGATCTGCTCATGCTTGACGAACCCACGAACCATCTGGATCTGATGAGCTTGCTGTGGTTCCAACGCTATCTGAAGAACTACCCTGGGGCTATCTTTATGATCTCGCATGATCGCGACTTCATGGACGAGCTCGTGGAGACCGTCTACGACATTGAGAACACGAAGCTCATCCGCTACACGGGGAATTATACTCGATTCGTCGAGCAGAAAGAAATGCGCTATGAGCATCTGCTCAATGCGTGGAGACATCAGCAGAAGGAGATTGCGCATATCGAGTCCTTTGTCGAGCGCTTCCGCTCTGTGGCGTCGAAAGCCGCGCAGGTGCAGAGCCGCATCAAGCAGCTGCAGAAGATGGAGCGCATGGACAAGCCCAAGCAGGAGCGACGCATCTTTAAGTTCAACTTCCCACAGCCGCCACGTGCTATGCAGAAAGTCATGGAGCTGGAGAAAGTCGGGCAGGCCTATGGCGAGAAGCGCATCTACCAGAACCTTGATTTGTTGATCGAGCGTGGGGAGCGCATGGTCTTGGTCGGGCCGAATGGCGCGGGGAAATCCACGCTTCTTAAGATCTTGGCTGGAGTCGTGCCTATTGATGAGGGCAAGCGCGTGTTGGGAACGACGACGCGCATTGGTTACTTCTCGCAAATGCGTGCGGAGAACCTTACGCCGAACTTCACCGTGCTGGAGGAAATCATGAACGCGAACCACGAGCTGCGTGAGGAAGAAGCGCGCGCGGTGCTGGGATCCTTCCTCTTCCGTCGACTGGACGTGGAGAAGCGAGTGGAGGTACTCTCGGGTGGGGAGAAATCGCGTTTGAGCTTGGTGAAATTCCTTGTGAACCCGCCGAATCTGCTGCTCATGGATGAGCCGACGACGCACCTTGACTTGCAGAGTGTGGAGGCGTTGAGTCAGGCGTTGAAGCATTATGAAGGCACGCTGGTGTTTATCTCGCATGATGTGCACTTTATCCGTGCGCTGGCGGAGAAGACGCTGCATATTAATAATGGAGCGGTCACGCCATACGCGGGCGGGTATGATTATTATCTGGAGAAGTCGGGTATCCTTGATGAGAAGGACGCGATGGATCAGTAACATAAGCGGTGGTATCACTCTAGCGCGTCAAGTCGATGGATTCTTAAGCCATTTTGCATGCCAAAATGAGACGAAGAGAGCCCAAGACACTTCTTGGGCGGTTCTCGCGAAGCGAGAACTCTGAGGATAGACCTTAAGCGATCTCCGGCGATCGTTCGCCGGCGGGTGAAGGACAAATCGCACTGCGATTTGAGACGACGAAAGGGCAGGATACCTCCTGCCCCTCCGAGCGAAGCGAGGTGAGGAGGATAGCCCTTCTGGGGGCAAGGGGCTAGCCCCTTGAGGGGTGAAGGGGTGGAACCCCTTCGGGCGCGCCGTAGGTGCGCGCCCACGGCAACAAGGAGGCGCAGCCTCCGTCGGGCGTCAGTTTTAGATTAATTAGCAAATGCCCGCGAGGCAAACCCTGCACGACTATTAACGCCGCAAACTGACGCCCCCGTCCATCCCGCGCCCAAAGGGCGCCTCTATTTCACCGCCGCAAACGCGAAGCGTCACCACTGATGTAACAACGGTGGTGACGCTTCGCGTTTGCCACAGTAGGCAAGAGCGATGCTTCGCATCGAAGAAGGACGGGGGCGTCAGTGTAGGCTGTGGCAGCCATGCTGGGTTTGCCGCGCGGGCATTTGTGATAGAGCGGCACTGACGCCCGACGGAGGCTTACGCCTCCTTGCTGCCGTGGGCGCGCACCTGCGGCGCGCCCGAAGGGCTCCGCCCTTCACCCGCTGGGGTCTGGCCCCCAGACGGCCACCAAAGACCTCGCGGGTCTCTGGACTCTCGCATCTGGTGTCGCGTCTATGCCATGCGACCCTCTTGTTTGACAGCCGCGCTTTTTTTCTCTATAATCCACCCTTCATGATCAAGTCCCTCCTCCCCCTGCTCCTCCTCGGCTCGCTCTCCTGCGCCGCCGCCGATGCTCCCAAGCCCGCCGCTGCCGCCGCTCCCACCCCCATCGCCCAGCTGCTCCCCCAGATCACCTTCTTCAACGCCACCCCCTCCACCACCGCCGAGTATTACATCGTCCTGCGCTCCGCCATCTGGTGTCCCCCCTGCCGCGCCAACATGCCCAGCTACGCCAAAAGCTACCTCGAGATGAAGCAATCAGGTAAAATCGAGATCATCTTCTGGAGCGCCGACAAGAACGAAGCCGACGCCAAAAAGTTCGTCAAGGAGTACAACGCCACCTTCCCCACCACCATGGACGCCTCCCTCCTCCGCGGTGCAGCCAAGGGCGGCTTCATCCCCCGCGCCTATGTCTTCGACAAGCAGGGAAAACTCGTCTACGACGGCTCCTCCAACATCATCAAAGAGTGGAAAACTTCCTTCCTCAACAAATAACAGCACCAGAGACACAGCCCACTCTTGACCCCTCGCCGTATTCCCTCTAGTATATCCCCCAACATGACCACACATCCCTACCTCGATCCCCAGCTCAGCATCGCCTGGGCCGCCCTCACCCCCGAGCGCGCCCTCGTCGATGTCCGCGAGGCGATCCAGCAGGCACAAGCCGCCATCGAGCAGCTCTGCACCGTCCGCCCCGAAGATGCCACCTACGAGTCCACCTTTGCCGCACTCGAAAGCGCCTCCCAGCCCCTCGCTCTCTCCTGGGGGCGTCTCAATCACCAGCAGAGTATCAACGATAGCCCCGAGCTGCGCGATGTGCTCAATACGCTGATGCCCGAGGTGGTGATGTTCTCCTCCTCCATCACGCTCAATCCCGCACTCTACGCCGTGCTGAAGTCCGCCGCCGCCGCGCCCTGGGTCGCCGAGCTCAGTGCCGTCAAGCAGCGATTCATCACCGAAACCATGCTCGACTTCCGCGAGAGTGGCGCCGAGCTCGATGACGCGCAGAAGCTGCGCTACACCGAGATTCTAACACGCCTCGCCGAGCTCTCACAAAAATTCGGCGAGCATGTACTCGACTCAACCAATGCATGGGAATACGTCACCGCCGACGCCTCCGAGCTCGCGGGGCTCCCCGACTCCGCCCTCGCCGCCGCCCGCCAGAGCGCGTTGGAGAAGGGCTATGGCACTCCCGAGGCTCCCCAGTGGCGCTTCACCCTCCAGATGCCCAGCCTCATTCCCGTACTCACCTTCGCCGATGACGCCTCCCTGCGCGAGCGCATCTGGCGCGGGAGCAATACGAAGGGAACAGGCGAATACGATACCTCCGCGATGATCCCCGAGATCCTCCAGCTGCGCGCCGAGCGTGCGCAGCTCTTCGGCTACGCCTGCCCCGCCGACTACACGCTGAGCCGCCGCATGGCGGGCAGTGGCAAGCGCGCGCTGGACTTCATCAATGATCTGCATGACAAGGTGGTCGACGCCTTCCTCACCGAGCAGGAGGCGATACGCGTCTTTGCCGAGGAGCAGAGCGGTGAGGCTATGCCGCTGATGCGTCCTTGGGACATTGGCTATTGGAATGAGAAGCGTCGCAAGGCTCTCTACGACTTTGACAGCGAGCAGCTGCGCCCCTACTTCTCCATGCCTCAGGTGATCGCGGGCATGTTTGAGATCTTCTCCGAGCTCTTTGGCATCCGCATGCAGCAGCGCGAGAGTTTTTATCGCGCGAGCGACGCCGAGCCCTGCCCCGAGGGACGCGTCGAGGTGTGGCATCCCGAGGTGGAGTACTACGAGGTCTACGACTCAGAGAGCGACGAGCATCTTGGCTCCTTCTACACCGACTGGCACCCCCGCGAGAGCAAGCGCGCGGGTGCCTGGATGAACTGCCTGAGCTGCGGTCTGCCTCCTACAGATTCCCAGCCTCGCCTCCCCCATCTCGGACTGATGTGTGGCAACATGAGCCGCCCCGTCGACGGCAAGCCCGCCCTGCTGACACATGACGAGGTGACCACTGTCTTCCACGAGTTCGGCCATTTGCTCCACCAGCTGCTCAGTGATGTAGAAGTCCGCGCGCTCGCAGGGACGAATGTCGCATGGGACTTCGTCGAGCTGCCCAGCCAGATCAATGAGAACTGGACATGGCAGCGCGACGCGCTCAATCGCTTTGCCCTCCACTACGTCGACGGATCGAGCATCCCCGCCGAGCTGCTCGACAAGATGCTCGCCGCGCGCAACTACGGAGCCGCTAGCTTCTGCATGCGCCAGCTCTCCTTTGGCAAGATCGACCTCGAGCTCCACAACCACCCCTCGGCTCTCGTAGGGCGCGATCTGGAGGAGTACGACCGCGAGACGCTCGCTGATTACCGTGTGAAGACGACGGAGTCGGGCAATAGCATGCTGCGCGGCTTCAGCCATATCTTTGACGGCGGCTACGAGGCGGGCTACTACTCCTACAAGTGGGCAGAGATGCTGGAGGCAGACGCCTTCTCACGCTTTGAGAAGGAGGGGATCTTCAACCCCGAGACGGGCCGCGCCTTCCGCCGCTGCATCCTCGCCGCCGGCAGCAGCAAGCC
>CAYJID010000092.1:0-8061 GCA_964370135.1 uncultured Akkermansia sp.
GCAGGCTCAAAAGCAGGCTCCGCGTAGCTGCCATCGGGGTGTTCATCGCCTGTGTTGTCAATGCCTTTCTCACCGCTGACGACTATCTCCACCCCGATGCTGCGCGCGACTGGGTCGCCGTCGATGCCACCCTGACCGATTCGCATCAGGTGACGAGCTCGGGGAGACGGCACAAGAGTACGACGAGCTACGGTCACTTCCGCTACCGCTACGATGGCAAGGTATACCAGCCTGAGCGCATCGAGCTGGATGATGTGGAGTGCATCTCTGCGCAGCAGAATCTTTATCGACTCTATGTCCGATCAGGAGATCCTGAGATCCACGCCTGCGCCATCTATGGCGAGCAGAGCAAGCTGCGTGCGACACTGCTCTCTCTGCTCGGGGGCTATGCGGGTATCCTCCTCTTGATCGCTTCCTTCTTCATTCGGACAAAGAAAGTTGTTGCTGTGAGAAGGTTCTGACCTGCATGGCGTCTATCATGCGCTCGCGCGCAGATGCTCTTTTTTGAGCACCTTGCTCATGAGGCAATGGTCGACAGAAAAGCGCCCAGCACCTAGTCCCATGAGACTCAGATAGCAAATCAGATAGAGTCCAGGTAGCTCTCGGCTCGCCCAAGCCGCATCGGCGTAGAAGACAAAGAAGATCACCCAGCAGTTCACCGCGAGAATGAGGGCGGCAGGGCGCGTTAAAAAGCCCACCAAGATCGCGAGACTCGCAAAGAACTCCGCGCCGACGCAGAGGACGAGGGAGAAGGTGGAGCCGATGCCTAGAGGATCGAGCCACGCGCCACCCTTTCCCTCCAGCAGCATGATGAGCTTGGGATAGCCGTGGGTCAGCATCATCACCGCTAGGGAAAGGCGAAAGAAGAGCAGCGAGATGTCGCGCTTCATGCTCCAGGAGCAGCGCGTGAGTTTGCAGAATCGGCAGCCGCTGCCACCGCAGGATGTAGAAGACGTATCGGTCATAGAGCTATGACAGATACGTCTTTCTTTACGTTTGATAAAGGTTAGATTTTTGTGGTGTTAATAGTCGCGATTGAGTAAATAGTCATTGATGGCGAGTAGGTTTTCTCGCTTGTCGACGGGGAAGATATCGAGGGCTTGGCGGCCACGCTCCGTGAGCTCCTGTGCCTCGGCTCGCGCCTGATCGAGACCGACAAGGGCGGGGTAGGTCGCCTTCTGCACGGCGGCGTCTTTGCCTATGCTCTTGCCCATCATCTCAGGCGTGGAGATGATGTCGAGGATGTCGTCGATGATTTGGAAGGCGAGCCCGAGGCACTGTCCGAACTCGCTGAGTGCGGCGAGCTGCTCCTTTGTACAGGCGGCTGCCATGCCGCCGAGGCGCAGGGAGGCGAGGATGAGTGCCGTTGTCTTGCCATTGTGGATGGCACGGAGCTCTTCGAGACTCAGCTCGCGGCCTTCTCCCTCGAGGTCGAGCACCTGACCGCCTACGAGACGCTGACTGCCTGTCTGAAAGGCGAACTCCTTGACATAATCAGCGACATTGTAGCGCGCATTCGAGGGGGTCTGTGCGAGCATGGCAAAGGCCTCGGTGAGTAGTGCGTCGCCCGCGAGGATGGCGACTCCCTCGCCAAAGACCTTGTGACTGGTGGGGCGACCACGGCGCAGATCGTCATTGTCCATGCTGGGGAGGTCATCATGGATGAGTGTGTAGGTATGCAGCGTCTCGAGCGCGCAGGCCGCATTGATGGCGTCAGAGAGATCTCCGCCACAGGCGCGCGCCGCCTCGATGCAGAGGAGAGGGCGGATGCGCTTGCCACCAGCAAAGATGCTGTAGCGCATGGCCTTGTGTATAGTGGATGGCGCGACGCTCTCAGGTGGGAGGAGGGCGTCGAGCTGGGATTCTACCTGCTGGCAGCGCTGCTGAATGAGACATTTGATATCAATAGACATGATGGGAATATAGTAATATGGTTTGTTACAAAAGAAAAGAACATCCTTTTCCTCCTTGGAGAAAAAGGATGTTAAGTAAATAGTAATTGATTTTATTTGAGAGTCTTAAAAGCCACCGAAATCATCACCAGAGGATTCTTCCGAGGAGTTGTCGCTTTCTTCTTCCTCTTCTTCAGCTGGAGCGGCTGGTTTGGGAGCGGCTTTGGGGGCGGCAGCTACAGGCTTTGTGGCAGTGGGAGCTGTGGCGATAGGGGCGGGAGCCGAGATCAGAGAGCTCTCCTTGAGGCCGATGCTGCGGCGTGTGTTGATACGTACATCATCCATATCAGCGTCATTGAGGCTCTCGAGGATGGCGCGGCTGAGATCCTTGCGGCGATCCGCCGAGCAGACGTAGACGTCATAGGTGCCGATGCTAGGCAGATTCCACGCGGGAGTCGTACCACGGGGGATGAGGACACCAGCCATCTCGCCCTTGGCGTTAGTCAGAATAGCCCAGACATTGGCACGATCTCCCCCTGCGTTTGCAAGAGAGATGTAGTACTGGGGGTAGATGTGGGAGAATGATTCGATCTCTGAATGGTACATCCACTCAGCAAGGGCGCGGCGTGCGCGAGCGGGCAGAGCACCCATAGCTACGCTCTTGCGAGCCGCAGGATTGACCTGATCATTGTAGCTGTAGACCGTGGTGGGTTGGAGTTCGATATACTCCGCTGCTTTCTTGGGAGCGAGTGCAGTGGTGCAAGAGACGAGGCAAGCGCAGGCGAGACCTGCAGCTAGTCCAGCAAGGCGAATGGGGGAGAAAGTGTTCATAATGTGTATCAGGCTATACTATACAATCAAGGCACCAGTTGACAAGTAAAAATAGCTCTTCTATGGCAAAAAAATGTAGCCCTGACCGCGCGCGGATGCGTAGCTCATCGGGCAATTCTTTCTGCTTATTGTTATTACTCTGCCAGTAGGTGCTGCTTCGCGCTCGCATAGCAAGCTAGAGCGCGATGGGTACGAGGTGATGCCCTGTGCTACATTGGCGTGACAAGAGATTGATTGAGTGAAGTTTGGGCGAGGGTAGGGGGCTTTTGTGGCTTGTTTCCTCGCGATCGCTGTGATATAGTGCCTGCACGTTATGTTAGGTTTGTACTATTTTTTTATTGCGCTGGTGATCTTGGTCGCTGGTGGCTATGTGTATAGCCGTATTGCTGAGCGCGCGTATGGACTGCCTCGCCATCAGACGATGCCCTGTCATGCGCAGGCGGATGGGGTGGACTATGTGGAGCTGCCGGTGTGGAAGGTGATGATGATACAGCTGCTCAATATTGCGGGACTTGGCCCCATCTTTGGCGCGCTGGCAGGTTGCCTCTTTGGTCCGGTGGCCCTGATCTGGATTGTGTTGGGCTGTATCCTAGGAGGCGCGGTGCATGATATGCTCGCAGCACTGATGTCGGCGGAGCATGGCGGGGAGAATCTGCCGCTCACCGTGGGGCGCTATCTGGGTAGGACGGGGCGCGTGCTCACGCTGATGTGCTGCGTGCTGCTCTCCTTTATCGTGGGGCTGCTCTTTACGCTGGGGCCTGCGGGGATGCTGCATGCGATGACGGGGAGTTTGTCGGTGTTTTGGTGGAGTGTGTTGATTCTCGGTTATTATTTTATTGCGACGATTTTGCCCATCCAGTCGGTGATCGGGCGTTTTTATCCTTATTTTGCGGTGATTTTCCTCTTGATGGCGGTGGGGGTCTTTGTGGCCCTACTCGGCAGTGGGATGGAGCTGCTGCCGCAGCGCGATTTCTTGAGCAATCATCATCCTGTGGAGGGCTTGACGATATGGCCAATGATTTTTGTGACGATTGCCTGTGGTGCGGTGTCGGGCTTTCACGCGACGCAGAGTCCGATGATGGTGCGCTGTCTGGGGAAAATGACGCAGGTGCGAGGTGTGTTCTACGGCGCGATGATTGTCGAGGGCGTGGTCACGATGATTTGGGTGCTTGTCGGGCTGAGCTTTCGTGAGATGCTGACGGATTATCGCGTGGTGACGGATGCTGCGGGGCAGACGAGTCTGCTCCAGGGTAGTGCTGCGGAGATAGGCGGCGCAGCTCTGAGTTTTATGGAATTGAGTATGAGAAATCCTGCCGTGGCTGTGAATGTCGCCTGCACGCACCTGCTGGGCAGCGCGGGCGCGATGCTCGCGGTCATCGGGGTGATTGTGCTACCTATTACGTCGGGCGACACGGCTCTGCGCAGCAGCCGCTTGATGATTGCCGAGGCGTGGAAGCTCGACCAGCGCAGGATACTCTCTCGCCTCGCCATCGCCATCCCTCTCTTCCTCTGCGTGATTGCTCTCACGCAGATTGATTACGCTCAGGCGTGGCGCTACCTCGGCTGGGTGAATCAGCTGCTCGCCTGCATCACGCTGTGGACAGTGTCCGTGCTGCTCAGGAGGCGCGGTCGTATGCACTATGTGACATCGCTGCCCGCGGCCTTTATGTCCGCTGTCTGTGTGACTTATCTTCTCTGCGCGCCCGAGTGTATGGGCTGGGATGTGTGGTGCTCATCGCTCGTGGGGCTGCTCGTCGTGGGGCTACTCTTTGCGCTTTTTATGACGAGGATACGCCCTGTTGGGGGCGAGGCAGTTGAGCCTCGCGTATAAGAATGTACATATTGCCGCTTGCCAAAGGTAGAATAATTTGATAACCTCCAACTTGAGAAAAGCCAATGTTTCCAAAGAAGCTCAAAATCAGAGAACGTAAGCCGCTTTCGAATCGAAAGCGACGGTCAGAAAAGAAGAAAGAGGGAGGACTCTTTGCCAAGGTGCATTCCCCTTGGCTGCGCTTTGTTTTGAAATCGAGCTTGGTGGTCATCATCACGATCATCGCGGGGGGGCTTCTGGGCTACTTTTTGTTCATGACCTATACCTCCCCGCATCGCAAATGGGCGCAGGAGATTGATCTGGAAAATATTAATAATTTGGAGCATCCCGCCGTCATCTACGATAGAAATGGCAAGGAGCTCGGGCGCATCTATGATGAGAATCGTAGCTATGTCCCTCTCAATGAGATCTCCGACAGCATGGTCGATGCCCTCGTGGCGCAGGAGGACAAGACCTTCTGGACACATAGTGGCTACGACCCAGTGGGGATTCTCCGCGCGGTGAAAGCAGCCGCGACACAGGGGGGGGCTGTGAGCCAAGGCGCGTCGACTATTACGCAGCAGCTGGCGCGCGGTGCCTTTGATCTGGAGCGTCGCACGATCGCTCGCGGCGGCTCGCGCTATGAGCGCAAGATTGTAGAAATCTTTCTCGCGATGCGCATTGAGGAGAAGTATAGCAAAAAGCAGATCATCGAGTTCTATCTCAATCGTATCTACTTTGGCCGAGGCTTCTACGGCATCCGCGCTGCCGCCATGGGCTATTATGGCAAGGAGCCTGTCGACCTGACCGTCCCTGAGGCCGCGAGCCTCGCGGCTCTCATCAAGAATCCCGAGAATTATAATCCCATCAAGAATCCCAAGCTCAACTTCCGCTGGCGCAACGATGTGATTGACCGTATGTACCGCTCGGGCTACATCAGCTTTGACGAGGCAGATCGCCTGAAAAAGATCCCCATGCAGCTCAATCCTAAGCCGCTGCGACGTCAGACCAATTTCCTCTACAATCAGGTCTATCGTCACGTGCTCAATCTCTTCAAGAGCGAGCGTGCGGAGGAGATCGTGAAGGGGGCGGGGATCCGCATCTACACGACTATCGACAAGGAGATGCAGGACACCGCCACGCGCAGCCTGCGCGAGAGGCTCGCCAGCATCGAGCATATGGAGGGCTACAAGCATGTGCGCTTTGACCAGAAGGAAGACCCGCGCTTTGCCCAGCACCGCTACCTCGATGGGGTCGTCTATGCGCTGGACAACAAGTCGGGCGGCGTGCTCGTCTATGTAGGTGGGCGCAACTATGATGTGGACAATTTTGATATGATCGAGTCGGGACGCGCGGAGATCGGCACAGCCCTGTTCCCCTTCCTCTATGCGGCGGCCTTTGAGAATGGCTATGCGCCGAGCTCTCGCCTCATCGACGATGCGATGGACAACCGCCTCGCGGGCATCGGCGGCGTCGAGGGTATCCTGGGTGAATGGGGGATGGAGGTCGAGCGCGGGCGCTACCTCGGAGCGGTCACGCTGCGTCAGGCTCTCTCGTGGTCAAAGATCGCCGCCGCCGCACGTCTCGGTATGAATCTCGGCGCAAAGCCCTTTATTGAGATGCTCCAGAGCGTTGGCATCACGCCACCCAAGCGCAATGCACAGAGTACAGAGGCCAATCCCGCCTACTACCCGCGCGTCTATCTCGGGACGGAGCCCATGTCGCTCAAGGAGCTCGTCATCGCCTATACCTCCTTCCCCAATGGAGGCACGCGCCCGATGGCTCCCTTCATCGTCTCCAAGATCACGGACAAGAATGGCAACGTGCTCTGGGAGGAGCCACGTAGCAAGGTCGCCAGCAGCATCAGTAGCATGCGACCACACACCAGCTACCGCATTCATACTATCCTCCAAGATAGCTTGAAGAAGGGGAGTGCTATGCGCGTGCTGCCTTATCTGCCTGCTGATTTTAAGGGAGCTGTAAAGACGGGGACGAATTATGACTTTGGCGACAATGTGCTTGTGGGCTACAATTCCTCCTTCACCTGTGGGGTCTGGATGGGCTTTTTGAGCTCACAGTCCGCCATGTATGACCGCGCGTTCTCCTCGGATACCTGTGGCTCGGTGCTCGGGGCTGTGTTCGGCGCAGCCGCGCGTATGAACATCCCCGATACAGCCATCCCTATGCCCGATGACACGGAGGCGGTGGAGATCTGCAAGACCTCAGGTCAGATAGCGACCGATTTCTGCTTTGAATCCAGCGTCAAGGGGGGCAAGCCCGTCTATGTGCGCAACACCTACATCGAGTATTTCCCCAAGGGTGACGTGACGCTCTCAGAGTGCAGCGTGCATGGCGATGCTCTCACGGTGCTGCATGACTTTGCAGGGCACAAGCATATATCTAACCGCGTGCTTCCCATCACCCCCATCCTGCCCAAGACGGCAGCTCTCCAAGGTGATGACCCCTACCAGACTCAGCTGACACTCGAGCCCATACACCGTGATGGTGAGGGCTTGGATGATCGTAGCCAGCAGTTTAGCGCGGAGATGCTACGTGCTGATGACAAGGACTCGGTCTTTGAATCCATCAAGGATGTGATTGATGAGGCGCGTATAGAGTTGAACACGCCCAGCGGTCTTGATATCCCTGTGCGACCTCTTAATTATTAAGAGATTTTCTTTCCTATTTACTTCCGTTGATATAAAATGTCTACTTCTTCTAAAATTTTTGTCGATACCCAAGAGAAGGTTCTGAAGATGAACCTCGACCCGAGCTTTTATGGCTCTTTTGCCGAGATCGGAGCTGGGCAAGAGACGGCGAACTGGTTTTTCCGCACCTCGGGGACAGCGGGTACCGTGGCCAAGACCATCTCTGCCTATGATATGACGGTCAGTGATGCGCTCTATGGTCAGGCGCACCGCTATGTCTCTGAGGAGCGCCTGCTCCAGATGATGGATTACGAGTACAATCAATTGCTCGATCGCCTGACCAAAAAGCGCGGGCAGGATACCTGCTTTTTCGCCTTCTGCAGCACGGTGAAGAGCAAGGGCTATCGCGACACAGGCCCCTGGTCTGCGTGGATAGGCGTACGCTTTCAGCTGCGCCCTGGCAATCCGCCGAGCGATCTCATCTTGCACGTGCAGCTCAATGTCGCTGATGGCGACAAGCAGAAGGAGGTGCTCGGCATCATCGGGGTGAATATCCTGCATGCGATCTTTTACAAGCGCGATCGTCTCGAGGACTTCGTCCCCAGCCTTGGGGAGAATGTGAATCGTCTGCACTTTGAGATTGATATGGTGCGCTTCGGCGGACATGGGTTCAAGATGTTTGACAATCGCATCCTAGCCCTCCATCTCGTGCAGTCGGGGCTAGCGCAGTCGAGCATCTTCTGCCCCGATGGCACAGTTGCCCAGCCAGCTGACCTGCTCTACAAGCGTCCCATCGTCCTGCTGCGCGGCAGCTTCATGCCGCTGTGCAAGATCCATTTGGAGATGATGAAGAGCGTGCGCGCGCGCTTCATGCAGGAGC
>CAYJID010000093.1:0-7998 GCA_964370135.1 uncultured Akkermansia sp.
GGTGGACGAACTCGATGGGCTCTTCTACCGTGATGATGTGGCGCGCGTAGTTGGTATTGATGTAGTCGATGAGTGCTGCGAGCGTGGTGGATTTGCCCGAGCCTGTGGGACCGGTCACCAGCACGAGTCCTGAGCGCATCTCGCCGAATCGCTTGATCTGCTCGGGCACATTGAGCTGCTCAAGCGTGAGGATTTTTGTCGGAATCAGACGGAAGATGCAGCAGTAGCCACGGTGTTGCTTCATATAGTTGCAGCGAAAGCGCGAGGAGGCGTCCATCTCGTAGGCGAAGTCGGCGTCCCCGCCCTCGACATAGTCAGCCCAGAGCTTTTCCGGGCAGATGGGCTCCATGAGCGCGATCATGTCCTCGCGTGTGAGGATCTCTTCTGCGACGGGGATGATCTCGCCGTGGACGCGGATCTTGGGCGCTTCGCCTTCGGAGAGGTGGAGGTCGGAGCCACCGCGCTCGACGAGGATGGTGAAGTATTGGTCAATCAGATTTTTCATATAAAAACTCTTGTTCTGTTGTCTCTAGTGTTGAGGCTACGGGTGGCTTATTGTGGTTGAGGATTGTTGGCGAGGAAGTGATCCATCATCGTGAGGTCAGCCGCGCGGAACTGGCACTCCTCAGCGGAGATGGTGCCTGCGAGGTAGAGCTCTTGGAGCGCATCGTCGAGCAGGCGCATGCCCTGAGCCTTGCCTGTCTGGATGAGACCGGGGATCATGAAGGTCTTGCCCTCGCGGATACAGTTCGCCACAGCGGCGTTGTTGACGAGCATCTCGAGCGCCATGACGCGTCCCGTGCCATCCTTCTTGGGGATGAGCTGCTGGGAGAGGATGCCGCGGAGGGATTCCGAGACCATGATGCGGATGTGGTCGCGCTCTTCGACGGGGAAGGCGTCGAGGATACGGTCGATGGTACGCGCGGCCGAGCCTGTGTGGAGGGTGCCGAGGACCAAGTGACCCGTTTCTGCGGCCGTGAGGGCGAGCGAGATGGTCTCGAGGTCGCGCATTTCCCCCACCATGATGATGTCGGGGTCTTCACGCAGCGAGGCACGCAGCGCGCGGGCGAATGATTCGGTGTGCTTGTGGACCTCGCGTTGGTTCACCTGACAGAGCTTGCTCTCAAAGATGGTTTCGATGGGGTCTTCGAGCGTGATGATGTGGTCGCGGCGGTCCGCGTTGATGAAGTCGACGATGGAGGAGAGGGTTGTCGATTTGCCCGAGCCGACGGAGCCTGTCACGAGGATGAGTCCGTTGGTGTAGCGGGTGAGGGGGATGACGTATTCCTTCGGCAGGCCGATCTCGTCCATCGTCTTCACATTCGTATTGATGATACGATAGGCCATGTCGTAGCCGAGACGCTGGCGCACGACGGAGGCACGGTAGCGACCAAAGCTGTTCTGGTAGGCAAAGTCGACGTCGCCGCGCGCATTGATGCGCTCCCATTCCTTGTCGGTGAGGAAGCTCTTGGCAAACTCGAGCGTGTCTTCCTCCGTGAGCTTGGGCGCGCCCTCCCAGATGGGACCCAGCGTGCCAAATCGTCTCCAGCTCGGCGGGAACTCGGTGGGGATGTGGATGTCGGAGCAGCCGCAGTCTATCCCCTGCTTGAGCAGGGCATCGGCATCGAGGTTGAGCGCGATGATGAGGTAGCCTGTCTCTTGGCGGTAGAGGTAGAGGTGGAACTTGCCCGTGGGGCTTTCGTAGATATAGTCGATGGCTGCTGTCTCATCGAGGGTGGTGCGCTGCTCATCGGTGGTGCAGCTCGCGACGATCTGCTCCATGAGCTCGGCGGAGAGAGTGCCGGCCTGCGCATCCATGGGTACCATCGTCCCCATCTCGATCCAGTAGGGTTGATAGCCTGCGTTGAGGTAGACCTGAGGGCTGTATTCGGCCTTTGCTACGCCAAGGTAGGGCTGTAAAGAATCATATATGTAGTCACTCATAGTAGAATTATGGGAAACTCTACCACAAGCATTAGGCTCTGGCGAGCTAAAAATGCTAGAGTGGGGGTGTATAATGATTATTTTCTCGTGGAGTGGTGACGCGCTTAGAACTCTCTGGCTTTCGCTACTCGTGCGATGGGCAAAATGCATCCGTGACAAAATGCGCAAGGGCAGCTCGCCCCTCGAGTCCTTTTGGCTGGATTTTCGTCATTTTTTTGTCATTCTAACATTTTGCTAGAGAGGCGTCTCACTTCTCGTAAAGCATGATTTTGAGGCGACTTTAGAGATGGGGTGCCCGCGAGGCGATGGGGCTGAGCGCGATCTGATGCCCCATTCTATCCTTGACTATGAGGGATGAAAATCTATGATTGTATCATGAAGTTTGCCCCCCTCATCGCAGCACTCACCATCGCCGCCTGTACGAACTCCCCCAGTACGGGGCGTACGATTACTCCTGTTGAGTATGCTAGGACGCTTGAGTTCAAAGACCCCAAGCAGAGCGCGCATGCGCGTGTCGCGCATCTCACGCAGCTGCGTCAGCGTGCTTCGCAGGGCGATACGCAGGCGCAGTGTGTGCTGGGGTATTATTTTTTGAATATGGGGTTGCATTCCTTGGGGTACGGGTATTTCCAGCAGGGGGCGGCAAAGAATCACCTCGGCTGCCTCGCAGGGCTAGGCATCTGCTCACTCTATGGGCTAGGTACGACGCGGGATCTTGACAAGGGCATCCAGATGCTGAGCCACGCCGCCGATCTGGGCGACTCGCGTGCGCAGAGCGCGCTCGGTGTCTGCCACCTAGAGGGGCTAGGGGTAAAACAAGATGTCGATCGCGCCGTGCATTACCTCGAACGCGCCACTGAGCAGGGTGATAGTGAGGCGATGGCGAATCTAGGCGTCCTGCTCTATCTCAATCGTGACGCGGCGTCGGGCAATCTCAAGAAAGCTATCGAGCTCTTCCAGCGCGCCTCGGCGATGAAGCAGCCCTCCGCGCTCAATCATCTCGGCTACTGCTACCTGCGCGGGCATGGTGTCGCCAAGGATGAGCGGCAAGCCGTGGCTCTCTTCACCGAGGCGGCCAAGCTCGGCTCTCGGCGCGCTATGCGTCAGCTCGCTCACGCCTACCAGCGCGCGACAGGGGTAGCGCGTGACATGGGCTATGCCTTCAAGATCCTCGAAGAGGCCTCGCGACTCGGTAGTGCTGATGCGACAAATGATCTCGCCTTCTGCTATCTCTACGGATTGGGGGTGAAGAAGAATGACCAGCAAGCTTTTCTCCATTTTAGTAAGAATGCCCAGACGGGCGACTCAGTCGCGCTCTATCAGCTCGGCATGATGTATGTGCGTGCGCAGAGTGTCAAGCAGGACTACTCGATCGCGGCCAAGCTACTCTCACTCGCGGCGCAGGCGGGGCATGCTGGCGCGATGATGGAGCTGGGCTTGTTTTATATCAACGGATTGGGGGTGAAGAAAGATCCGACTCGTGCCATTGAGTTCTTCACGGGTGCGGCGCAGGCGGGGCATGTCGTGGGCATGCGCCACCTCGGGCTCTGCTACCTCCATGGCATCGGAGCACCCGCGAATAGAAAGCAAGCCATCAAGTATCTGCGTCAGGCGGCTGAGCGTGGCGATGGGGCTGCCGCTGAGCAGCTCAAGGTGATTTTGAAGCGTTAGACGGCAGCGCGTGTATAAAAAATGCGTTCTAAAGGCGTCTAGCATTTCTCCTCGCTTGAATTTAGAAATAAAACCTGTTACCATGTCGTTGTGAACATGTCTTCGATGATTAATTCCGCAGAAAAAGCCTCACCCGACCTCGTCTTTGTAGGCTGGGGTCCCGTTGAACTCTTCGAACAAGGCGGTCCTCTGATGTGGCCTCTCCTTGGGCTTTCAGTTTTAACTTTTATCCTTATTTTTACATGCCTCTGGACGACGCGCAAAGCGGCTGTCATGCCCGATGAGCTCGTCGAGACAGCTGAGCTGCTCATCCGCAAGAAGAACTATCATGAGATCATGACTGCCTGCTCCTATGACGGCTCTTGCCTCGCGCAGACCGTGCATGCGATGGCGAACTTCCTCCAGCGCAACAGCCGCGCGAGCATCGAGGAGCTGCGCGAGGTCACGAGCTCCGAGGGCTCGCGTCAGAGCAGCCGCCTGACGCGTCAGATCGCGTGGCTCTCGGATATCGCCTCGATCGCACCGATGATAGGTCTGCTCGGGACGGTTGTGGGGATGATGACTACCTTTGCCGAGATGGCGTCGGGGAACTTTGAAGGCGTCAAGCAGATGCAGATGGCCAGCGGTATCGCCGTGGCTCTCATTACGACCGCCTCGGGACTCATCCCCGCCATCGTGAGCATGGCCGCCTACTACTTCTTCCGCAGCCGCATTCAGAAGCTCATCTCTGAGATGGAGGTAGCTGCTACGCACCTGCTCTCTGTGATCTCCATCCAGATGGAGCGTGAGCAGCGTCTCGGCTCCACGGTGAATATTGGCGCGTCGACCAACGAGCCTCTTCATAGTACTAATAGCTCCAAGTAGCGAATATTTAGTAGCGAACATTTCATTACTCATCATGAAGTTCAAGAACACCATACCTGAGGCCTCTGGTTTTCAGTTGACAGCTATGCTGGACGTTGTCTTCTTGCTGTTGATTTTCTTTGTCGTGACTCAGAACTTCATCCTCAATGAGCAGGATATGAAGGTCAAGGTGCCCACCGCGGCGAACACGACCGAGGAGCAATCACGCGCCATAGAAGAGATCATCATCAATGTGCGTGAGGAGAACGACGAGCTCATCATCACCATCGACCGCGAAATCTTTACGCGCGATGACCTGCTCAGCCTGATGCAGCGCATGGTCGCGGTCAATCCCAATCAGGCAGTACGCATCCGTGGTGACGCCGAGGCGCGCTGGCAAAAAATCGTAGACGTGATATCAACCTGCTCCCAAGCAGGTGTTTGGAATATTTCCTTCTCCAAGCAATTACCCAAACCGGCAGAGAAATAATGAATAATCTATCCCTAATACTGGCGCTCAACCTGCTCGCTAGCGGCCTCCCCCTTGTAGCTCAAGGTGAGGCAGATGAGAAACTCATCGTCGATCGAGAGCGCGATGCCTTTGAGATTGCTGAGCAGCTGTTTGCCCAGTCTCAGAATGACCATCTCGATGCAGAGGTGAAGCGCTCCTTGCAACACCAAGCGGGCAAGCTCTTCTATGATTTTGCGCAGAATTTCCCCAAATCCGATCACAGCCCCCGAGCACTCTACATCGCGGCGAGCTGCTTTGACGTCGTCGGAGAGAGTGACAGGGCTTACCGCATCTACCAAGATCTCTCACGGCGTGATCTAGGAGAGTACACTGCGGCGGCCGCCTATCAGCTGGGCATTCGCTCCCTGACCAAGGAGCATTACAAGATGGCAGACCACTATTTCCAACTCGTGCTCAAATCAAGCGAGAAGCCACACCTCATTCAGGACGTGCAGTACCGCCTCGCCCGCATCGCCCGCGCTCGCGGTGAGGACAATACGGCTGAGTCGTTTTACCAGAAGCTGTTGCTCCAAGACGATCTCGTACCCTCACTCTTGGGCGCGTGTCTCTATGACCTCGCGCAGCTCAAGCTGAAGCGTCAGCAGGACGCGGAGGCCTATTCCTACTTTGTACGTCTCCTCACCATCAAGGAGATCGCAGCTGATACGCGTGCATCCGCCACTCTACAGGCCGCGCGTCTCGCCTCCAAACTGGGCAAAAGTGACCGCTCGCAGGAGTATTACTCCAAGCTCAGCCAGCTCGAGGGCATGGAGGACTTCCGCCATGAGGCGCAGATGGAACAGATACTCGATCTGCTCAAGCAGAAGTCTTATAATAACATTATCAACATCCATACGCGCAGCAATATCCAGCTCAAAGACCCTGAGAAGATGGCGACCTACTCACTCATCATCGGTCAGGCCTACATGGAGCTCAAGATGTACGAAGAAGCCACCTCGTGGTTCGAGCGCGTGCAGAAGCTGCGCCCCAATACCAAGGTCGGTCTCGAGGCCGCCTATCGCGAGATCGCCTGCGCGCAGGCACGCAAGAGTAGCAATCTCTTCATCCTCGCGGAGAAGTATCTGAAGAAATACCCCAGCCTCGCCGATACCGCAGACCACCCCCTCAATGATATGGTGCGACTCATCTACGCCGACCGCCTCCTGCGTGTCGATATGGAGAAGGCAGGCCGCCAGTACGAGGTGATCAATATCATGAATCTCCCCGTGGAGATACGACCCGACGTGCTCTTCCGCAAGGCATGGTTGGGGGCGAAGCTTGATACCATCGACCCCACGCCCATACTCAACAACTTCTTAGAAAACTACCAAGGGCACAAGAAAGTCCCCGAGGCGCTCGCCCTGCGCGGCGAGATGCTCGCAAAGCGTGGTAACGTCGAGGAGGGGATTGAGGATCTCAAGCGCGTCATCCACGCCTTCCCGAAGTCTCAGGCAGCAGCTCTCAGCTGGCAGCGCACCGCCCAGCTCTACAAGGAGCTGAAGCGTGATGATCAGATGATTTATTATTACGAAGGTCTGCTCAAGAACTTCCCCTTCATCAAGGGGGCGGCGCGAGCCGAGGCATACTTCAGCATCGCCTCAGCCTGTCTGGAGAAGAACCCAGCCAAGGCCATCGAGCAATTCAAGCTGGCGCGCCAAGTCAATGTCAAAAAGTACGCACCGCTAGCCGACCTCAACCTCGTACAGATCTACTACAAGCTCCAGCAGCTCCCCGAGCTCATCGCCTCGCTCACCGACCTCCAAAAGACCAATAAGAAAGGCTACGATCAGCTCCCCGCCTCACTCTTCCGTTGGCTGGGCTGGACATGCTATCAGAACAAGGACTACCAAAAGGCCAATCGCTACCTCACCCTCTCACTCGAGCGCGAGCTCACCGAGACCTACACCGGTCCCAAGGGCGAGAAGCTCAAGCGCCCCAAGGTCGAGCCTCTCATCTGGAAGACGCTCGCACGCGCACGCCTCGAGCTGCGTCGCTACGATCAGGCGCTCATCGCCGCCGAGCACTACGTCAGCATGGAGAGTCAGCCCTACCGCAAGGCAGAGGGGCTGCGCGACCTAGCCCTCATCCTCATCGGTCTGAACCGTCAGGCTGAGGCTATCACCATGGCTGAGGACGCCATTGCCCTAGGCGTGGATGGTCCTATCAAGTCCTCACTCTTTATCACGCTGGGCGATGCTTACTACTCGCAAAAGGAGTACCTCGAAGCCGCAAAGTACTACGGACGCACGGCCAACATCGCCAGCGATCAGCAGCTCAAGCCTCTCGCGCTCTTCAAAATCACCTGGGCTCTCTACAACAGCAAGCGCATGCAGGAGGCCGCTCAGTATGAGAAGATGCTCAAGCGCGACTTCCCCCTCTGGGAGCCCTCAGGAGAGCTGTCGCTCTTCATGAAACATGAAAGCTAATACGCAATACGATGTCTAGTAAAAATAGGAAAAAATACTGGTATAGATTTCTATCACTCAATCAGCTGTGGGTGAAGCTCCTCTTTGGGTTTTGCTTCATCATCCTGTTTTTGTTCTGTAGTCTCATCTTCTACTACCACACGCAGGCGGCGCAGTATGATCTCTCTGTCATGGATCGCAACCTCAAGGAGCACGCGCTCTTCACAGGTGATCGCGAGTACTTAGGCGTGCTGAGTCGTCAGCCCTTCCGCGTCGCGAGCCGCGAGCAGATGCCTGATCATCTCATTCAGGCGCTCATTGCGCGTGAGGACAATCATTTCTACGAGCACTCGGGCATCGACTACCGCGCCATCGCGCGCTCGCTCATTGAGAATGTATCGAGCATGCGCTACAAGCAGGGCGGCTCGACGATCACGATGCAGCTCGCGCGCAATCTCTTTGAGCTGCGCGAGCGCACCATGGACCGCAAGCTCCTCGAGGTCTCCATCGCGCGACGTCTGGAGAAGGAATATGGCAAGGAGAGGATTCTCACCGAATACCTCAACCGCATCTACTACGGACGCTCCATCTACGGCATCGCGAATGCCGCGCGCTATTACTTTG
>CAYJID010000094.1:0-891 GCA_964370135.1 uncultured Akkermansia sp.
CTGCGCCGCTACTGCCACTTTGGCACGGGCAATTACAATGAATCCACCGCGCGCATCTACGTGGACATGTCGCTGCTGACCTGCAATGAGAAGCTGGGGGCTGATGCCTCGCAATTCTTCAACACCGTCACGGGGCTCACGCAGCTCTCAGGCTTCCGCCGCATCTTCCCCTCCCCCGTCATGATGAAGAAGCGCCTCATCGAGCTCATCGACTCAGAGGCCGCGCGCGCGAGGCTCGGCGAGCACGCCGAGATCAAGGCGAAGCTCAACGCACTCAACGAAAAGGACATCATGGACGCCCTCGAGCGCGCAGCAGAAGCGGGCGTGCAGATCAGTCTCAACATACGCGGCGTCTGCTGCTGGGTGCCCAGCACGGCGCAGGCACGGCGCAACACGCGCATCGTGAGTATACTGGATTTCTACCTCGAGCACGCGCGCATCCTGAGCTTCCACAATGGGGGGCACCCGCTGACCTACCTCGCGAGTGCAGACTGGATGAGTCGTAATCTCAACAAACGCGTCGAGCTCATGATCCCACTCGAGGATCCCGTCATCGCGCAGCGCTGCCGTGATATCCTCGACACCTGCTTGAAGGACAATTGCAATTCCTTCCTCCTCATGGAGGATGGGCACTATCTCCCCGTATCTGAGCCCACAGCCCCCCCCTTCCGCATGCAGGAGCATCTCCAGATGAAGGCGCAGGAGCATGCGCTCACACGCGATCACTCGCACCGCCAGACCCTCACGCCGCATCGCCCTGTCGATCACGCCGAGGAGCTCTGATAGTCGGGCGTGTATCGCCATGGATGAGAGAGAGCCCCCCCGCCCACGGGGGCGCGCGGGGGGGCGGGCCTCGCCCCCCGCACACAGGGCGAAGAACGCGGCGCCCGG
>CAYJID010000094.1:901-7918 GCA_964370135.1 uncultured Akkermansia sp.
CGGCCGTGTCGGTGTTTTCGGGGGGGGTGTTGCGCCTTGTTTTAGCGCGCGCCCGCGCCCCTCGGGGGGCGGGGGGGCTCTCTCTCATCCGCACACGATCAAGGCGATATCAAGGCGACTCCCTGGCGGCATCTAGAATATCGTCATTCTCTCATGAGCAGATCCAGATCTTGCCCCCCACATACGAGGGATCCCGCGCAGGATCTCATGCACGGATGGAGCCGCCCTCTTGCTGCGCGAGAGGACGGCTCCATCATGTGAGGTATTGCTTGTAAAAAGGGCTCTTAGAAATTGTAGTTCACCCCTACACGCAGGGAGTGCGTGAACATATTGTCAGGCTTGAAGCTCTCTGTATAGCCTGGCTCACTGCCCGACTGCTTCATGGCAGGAGCATTGGGAGTACCATAGAAATAGTAGCTGGCAAAGAAGCCCAGGTTCTCCGTATGCTGGTAGTCGACACCGAGTTCAAAGCTAGCGGCAAGGACGAGCTTGTCACCATCATAGCTGATGCGTGTCGCACCCTGTGTGATATCTTGGCTGAGGTCATAGAGACCCACACCGACGTTGAACCCTGCGAATCCATAGAGCTTGCCTGTGATCTTGTCGCGGTAGCGCACACCAGGCATGATGTTGAGACCTGACATCTCATACTCAGCAGAGCGATACCCCTGCGATGAGCTGTCGTCACCGCCGAAGATACCGACACGCAGATCGAGGGAGAACTTGCTATTGGCGATCTCACGACCGATGGTGATGTCTGCCCCATAGATGTAGGCTTCGCTCAGACCGTAGTGGTAGAGGACGGGGACTTCATTGGCCACGCCCATGCTGACTGCGGCTTCGACCCACCAAGGGCTCTTCTTGGAAACTTCGAGATCGGAGAACTCCATCATGTCGAGGCGCGAGGCGTTGACCAGTCTATAGCCCGTCGCCTCGCGTGCGGTGACCTTGGCCGCCTTGGGGGTGACGGAGAAGAGCAGCTCACCGGAGGCATCACCCGCTTTCTGCGCGAGGACATTGGCAGCACTCGCGCTGGCGGCAGCACGGGATGCCGTCTGAGCAGCAGCTGTCGCTCCAGCGACGCTCGTCGCACCCTGCGCAGCGCTCAGAGCACTCTGGGCGGCGGCGAGATACTGTGCCGATTGGGTCGCAGCCTGCTGAGCCTTGAGCGACTCCGTGGTGGCGGCGGCGAGGACCTGAGAGGCGGCGGGATTGCCGCTAGCTACCTTGGCGAACTGGGCGGACTTTGCCGCAGCGACGCTGGCAGCAGCAGACTGAGCAGCGGCCTCGGCGACAGCGCGCGCGGCCTTGCACTTCTGCTGAGCGATGGTGTCACCTTCGGCTGTATCAGCCGTCGTTTTGGCAAAGGCGGCCGCGTCGCGCGCCGTCTTGGCATAGCCCCGCGCCGTTGTCACAGAGGGCTGAGTGCTCCAATCATTGAGAGGCGCGAAAAAGCGGCTGAGCTCGCGGTACGAATCCTGTGCCCGCCCCGCAGCCTTGGCCGCGGCGATCACATCAGCCTGCTGGCTCAGTTTTGCCGCCGAATAAGAAGCAATAGCAGGCGTGAGAATGTCGGCTTGCGCTATGCTGGCAACACCGGCGAGACCAACCATGGCAAGCGTGGTTGCGATCGAAGTGAAGAGATTTTTAGTCATATAGAAGGGAAATAACGAGAAACGAGAGATGTTAAAATAGGACAAGCACAGCGAGAGAGAGGCACTGCGTCTTAAGTAATTCTAACTGGATTGTTTTAAATGTCAACATTTTTTCCATATTTTTTAATGTTAGATCCTGTAAGTGATATTCTGAGTAAATAGCATGATGATAATCCATACCGTTTTAAGTGTTCATATCAAAAAACATACAAGCACTCCTATGCGCATGGAACAAACCACTCTTGTTTTATCGCTATCCAATAATTATAGTTGCAATACACAAAGCGCAAATCAAGCCGCTGCTAGCCATGGTACAAAACAAGCTTGCTATCGCCTGCTCAATGCGCTACAGTACCTCCGTGCATCAGATAGTTTTTAATGAGATAAGTGCCGCAGAGATTTCTGCCCTGCCTACCGTGGATCAGTTGAGCCTCATGGATTGCTTCCAAGTGGATGAGGCGAGCCTCAGTCAGGCCT
The DNA here is from genome assembly GCA_964370135.1 of uncultured Akkermansia sp. Classification (GTDB taxonomy): domain Bacteria; phylum Verrucomicrobiota; class Verrucomicrobiia; order Verrucomicrobiales; family Akkermansiaceae; genus Akkermansia. The sequence continues at coordinate 3,034 of CAYJID010000094.1, forward strand.
CGGCGGAGCATAGCTTTGGCATCGTCGAGCGCGAAGGTCGCAAGCTCTACCGCTACCGCTTGCAAGACTACCGCATCTACTTCACCGTCGAGACAGAGGACACGGTCGTGGTGCAGCGCGTGCTGCATGCCAATACGCTGGAGGACTTCCTCTTCCGCTCCAAGATGGGTGGCTCGGAGGATCACAAGCTGAGCCGCTCTCGCTCCTTTTGGAAGCTCATCGAGGAGGGGGAGAAAGCCCCCCGCCGCTAACTAAGTATGTTTTGAGGAGACGTCTCAAGGGGATCTTGCTAGATGAGCAGCTCTGGATTTTGTATGCTCTTTTTTGGGTGATCATTGACGGCGGTGGGGCGCGCATAGCGAGCTACATATGCCCCAAAAGCGCTACATCCACGCCAACATACATCAGCTGACGCGCTCTTACGCTCATTTTTGAGATTCAAGATCTAAAACGGACTCATTACACAAGATACCCTCAGTGCTCGCCTCCTAGCCCTCTGCCTCCCCCATGAATGCTCTGTTCGCCCTGCTGCCCTCTCCTCAGCGCGTGGCTACCATCGCCTCGGTGACGCTCACGCAGCTCGTGCGCATGCGCCTCTTTATCGTGCTAGCGGTGCTCATCGTCGGCTTTCTGCTCCTGCAGTTCATCCCCTATCATGGGGATCTGAGCGTGGAGTACAGCGGGGTGCAGCAGCTGGAGCTCATCAAGAATATCGCCACGGGCTGCATGCAGCTCTTTGGCGTGATTTTCTGCGTAGCGGCGACGGCTCTGCTCATCCCGCGTGATGCGGAGGACCGCATCCTCTATACGATCCTGTGCAAGCCGGTGCCGCGGCTCGATTACTTGCTAGGCAAGGCTCTGGGGGTGCTCTCGCTGATGCTCATCATGTTCCTCGTGATGGATGGCCTCATGAGCCTCACCCTCGTGCTGCGCGAGCAGCAGCTCGCCGCCGAGATGACGACGGCACTGAGTCAGCGCGGCCTGAGCGCTGAGGAGATCGCTCCCTACCTCCAGTACCTCTCGGAGGCGGGCGTGACGATGAATCTACAGCGCTCTCTGATGCTCATGTTCATGGGCTGGGGGGTGCTCACGAGTATGTGCCTGCTCATCTCCTGCTTCACGAGTGGGACGATTGTGAGTATGGTGCTGAGTCTGGGTTTCTACTTTGTCGGGACCTTCCAAACGCAGTTTTTTGAGGCGCTCGCGGCAGGCTCAGGGCAGATGGGGGTGAGCTCCATGCTCCAGATGAGCACGCAGCTCTTTTCCCTGTTGATTCCCGATTTTGGATTGTACACGGCGGCGGATCAGGCGAGCTCGGGCGTCGCGCTGAGCTGGTCGCGTCTGGGGGGGCTGGGGCTGATCTCGGGGGCTTATTTTAGCTTTCACCTCTTGATTGCAACGTGGTTGTTCTCGAAGAAGGAGTTTTGATCCCTCCCCTCCCCCTCTTATGGAGCCAGAAGGACCACGAGCACAAGAATACCTGCGCCGCGCCAAGCTATACTGGCGGGGGCGCGGTGGCTATCCGCGCGATTTTGAAAAGGCGGTGTACTTTTATGACCAGGCTGCCCAGCTGGGCGAGCTAGACGCGCTCTATCAGCTGGGCAAATGCTACCTGAAGGGGGCGGGCTGTCTGCGCGATGAGGGGGGAGCGGTGAGCTGCTTTGAGCAGGCGGCGCATCGTGGGCACCACGCAGCGGCGTTGAAGCTCGCGGAGTGCTTTCGCCATGGCTGGGGCGCGCCGCGCAATGAGTCGCTCGCCTGCTACTGGGAGCTGCGCGCGCAGAGCCTCGATCAGAGTGGTCAGAGCGATCAATCGTCCAAGGCGTAGCGCGCGGCAGCCATCGCCATGAAGACCGCCGTCTCGACACGCAGGATGAGAGCGCCGAGGCTCGCTGGGGCAAAGCCTGCCTCATCTATAGCGGCGTACTCCTGAGGGGTGAAGTCGCCCTCGGGGCCGACGAGCATGATCAGCGAGCGCACACCCTGCTCACGCAGCGGCTCGAGGATGGCGCGCAGCGGGCGCGACTGCGCCACGAGCGCGCAGCAGAGGCGCGCGGTGGGGAGATCGCCGCGCTGTAAAAAGCTTTCTAGAGATTGGACAGGCTCGACGAGTGGGAGCTGGCACGCCTTGCACTGCTTGCAGGCTTCGAGGGCGGTGCGCTGCCATTTTTCTTGTTTCACCGCGCGCTCCTTGTCTTTGAGACGCACGATGCAGCGATCACTCTGTAGGGGGATGATGCGCGAGACGCCGAGCTCGACCGCCTTTTGCACGATGAGCTCCATGTTGCCCCCCTTGGGGATGGAGAGCGCAAGCGTGATCTCGGGGAGCGCGGGGAGCTGCTCGTAGAGCTCGTCAAGCGTGAGGTACAGCGTCTTGCTCCCCTCTGTCGCGGTGACGCGCGCACGCGCGACGGCTCCGCGGCCGTTGAAGATCTCACAGGCATCCCCGACGCGCAGGCGCATCACCTTGAGAGCATGATGCGCCTCCTCGCCCCTGATCTCGTAGTTCGAATCGGGGAGAGCTGTGGCAGGGTCAAAATCGGCTAGATAGCACCAGTGCATGGCTAGAAAAAAGATAAGGGGCACAAAGATGCGCCCCTTTTTACTTGTGTTTAAAAGCTCATATCACAGGAAGCGAGCGGCGCGCTCGGTGAATGCAGCCACCTCGGGCTGATTCTGCTCTGTGAGTGACTTGAGGAAGGCATCCAGCGCCTTCTTCTGCGTCTTGCCCAGCTCACTTGGCATCTCGACCTCGAGCTCGACGAGCTGGTCGCCGCGTGAGCCGCCGCGCAGGGCGGGCATGCCCTTGCCCTTCACGCGCAAGACGGTCTGACTCTGCGTGCCAGCGGCGATCTTGAGCTTGGAGGGTCCATCGAGAGTGGGGACACTGAGCACACCGCCCGTGATCGCCGTCGCGAGGCTGATGGGCATCGTGCAGTGGAGGTCGCGTCCATCGCGGCTAAAGACATCATGCGCGAGGATATCAATGAAGACGTAGAGATCTCCCGCCTCACCACCACAGATACCCGCATCGCCATTGCCTGACGAGCGCAGCTTCTGCCCCGAGTCGATGCCCGCGGGGATATGCAGCGTGATCTGCACATCCTTGTGCACACGCCCCTCACCGCGGCAGCTCGAGCAGGGATTGCTCACCGTCATCCCCGCTCCCTGACAGGAGGGGCAGGTGCGCTGCTGGACGAAGAAGCCGCTCTGCTGGGTGACCACCCCCTGCCCGTGGCAGGTATTGCATGACTTGTAGCCCGACTTGCCATCCTTTGAGCCCGACGCGCGGCAGGTATCGCAGGGCACGAGACGCTCGATCTCGAGAGTCTTGTCTACCCCCTTGGAGGCCTCCTCGAGCGTGATGTCGAGGTCATAGCGCAGATCAGATCCTGGACGCTCAGGGGTGGAGGGGCGACGCTGGCGTCCGCCGCCAAAGCCGCTGAACCCACCGCCCATGCCGCCAAACATCTGGGCAAAGATGTCCATCGGATCGGTAAAGCCACCGCCATAGCCACCAGCACCACCGCCCGCAGCACCCATGCCGCCGCTCTTGAAGGCATCATGCCCCATACGGTCGTAGGCGGCGCGCTTGTCCTCATCGCTGAGCACCTCATAGGCCTCGCCGATTTCTTTGAACTTGTCCTCCGCGCTCTTGTCGTCGGGATTGCGGTCAGGATGGTACTTCATCGCGAGCTTGCGATAGGCCTTCTTGATCGTCGCAGCGTCGTCATCGCGTGAGACACCGAGCAGATCGTAATAATTCTGAGACATGGTTTTAGCTTGTCAAGGTAAGTTTTTTATTGGAGGAAGGGAGACGGCGCGATCATTCGGCGGCGGGAGCCTCAGCAGCTGCTGCGGTCACGACGTTGACTGGGCGCAGGAGACGGTCACGCAGCATGTAGCCGCGGCGGATGACGCGCACGATACTGCCCTCGGGTAGCTCGCTGGGCTCACTCTGGATGGCCTCGTGGATATTGTGGTCAAAGGCATCGCCTACCTGTGTGGCGATCACCTGCGCTCCCTGAGACTCGAGGAAGTCGGAGAGCTGCTTTTGCACCATATTCATCCCGATGTAGATCATGGACTGCGTCTCTTGGCCCGCCATCTGCATGCCCATTTCAAAATTATCAATGATGGGGAGCAGCTCTTCAAGCAGGCTGCGGTTGGCGTAGCGGGCGAACTCTTCGCGATCCTTGACGGTGCGCTTGCGGTAGTTATCATATTCAGCCGCGGTGCGCATGGCGAGATCGCGCCACTTGAGGATCTCGTCAGCCTCGTTGAGGGGGGCTTGCTCTGCGGACTCGGGGGCTTGTTGCCCCTCTGCTGCGGCAGTGGTCTCATCAGCTTGAGCAGAGGCATCAGCGCCACTCTCACAGCAGCCGTCTTGGCATTCAGGGCATTCTTGCTTGCAATCTTCTTCTTGCGTCGGAGGGGTATCCTGAGATTTCATGCGCGATACTTTAGCGTCTTTTATCCATTTCGTCAAGTATAGCTTACGCAGAAAGCAGGCGTGTATCGAGAAAATGAGGTCTTGGGCTGCTCGCAAGTTCAAAAGCAAGCGCATGCTTCTAAGCGGATCACGGAGAGCGAGGCAGTATCACGCACGTGGCGTCATACATGAGAAGCCCTTGAGGGCATCTTGCGAAATGAGCAGCTTCGGATTTTGTATGCAGTTTGGATGAGAATTTACGGCGTTTGGGCGCGCATAGCGAGCTATGTAAGGGGCTTCTATTTTCTCGCGAGGTAAGATTTTGAGATGATTTTAGAGCTGGATTTTTTACGAATTGATGGCTCAGAGTGACCTCTGAGACGAAAATTCGCGGAAAATGTGGCACTCCGTCAGAATCGTATCGTGACCACAGTCGCTTCATACCAAGGCCAT
>CAYJID010000095.1:0-7841 GCA_964370135.1 uncultured Akkermansia sp.
AGAAAATTCGAAAAATCGCTTCACGAGGCAGCTTTTGAGTGCTTTTAGGCTTAATTTTCCCCGAATTTTCGTCTCAGAGGACACTCTGAGCCATCAATTCGTGAAAAATCCAGCTCTAAAATCATCTCAAAATCTTACCTCGCGAGAAATTAGAAGCCCCCATCAGAAGGAGTACCCGCGTACGAGCACTCCTCTGTGTATGAGGTGATCAGGGGGAGGCTTAGTACATAGGCACTGAGAACTCAAGCCCCAGAGGAACCAATGTGCCCATGTCCCTTTCTTCTTCATTGAGGATCATAATAAATTGCCATGTGGCTGTAGCTGTTGTAGGGTCGGAGAATGTGAGCTGCAGAGTGTATCTATGTTCACCTGTGTTGCTCGCGTCCGCTGGATCCTCAAATTTGTGCGTCAATCGCAGCTCGGCAGAGCGCGTCGCGGCATCTGGCAGGCGGATCCACTCAAAGCTAGATTCCCTTGCTACCGTATCATCGACGTGTCCAAGTTGTGAGGAGCTAAAGCTGCCGCTATTCTCACTCGCGGGTGTCATATGGATGATGTCAGAGACACCATCATTGCTTACTGCTGAGATTTGATAAGGCTCGGTGAGATTGACAAGGTCTTTTGAGCTGGAGCTGGAGCTGGAGGAGTCAGAGCCGCAGGAGGTGAGCATGAGCGCGCTGCCGCATGCGGCGACGAGGAGGGCGCATGGGATGAATTTTGAGATTTTCATAAGAGGGAGTGTGTTGTTATGGTGGTGGTTGAGCTTGCTAGCAAGCAGATATCATCATAACATGGATGCATCATGATGCAAGTATTTTTTTATGAATAGATTACTAATAATTTCTTTACGAGGGCATCAGCTCTCCTTTCCTCTCCTCTCATCAGCTTGTCGTGCTGGATAGGCGCGGCAGCAGGATGGCAATGCAGCCGAGCAGCGGCGTGAGCCCGCAGACGCTCATCATGGTCACCAGCCCGTAGTGGTCGATGAAGACACCAATGAGCCCCGAGCACAGTCCGCTGATGCCAAAGGCGACCCCAAAGAAGAGCCCCGACACGAGGCTCACGCGCCCTGGGAGCAGCTCCTGCGCATACACGACGATGGCGGGGAAGGCGGATGAGATCATCATGCTGCCGCAGAAGCTCAGGATGAGCCCGCCCCAGAGTCCCGCATGGGGAGCAGCCGCCGCAAAGGGCGCAGCCGCGAGGATGGAGAACCAGACGAGGCGGTGGCGCCCCCACTTGTCCCCCAGCGGGCCTCCCGTCAGCGTGCCTATGGCGCAGCCCGCGAGGAAGACGAAGAGGGCGAGCTGTGCCGCCGACACGCTCAGGGCGTACTCCTCCATGAGGTAAAAGGTGTAGTAGCTGCGCATGCTCTCCATGTAGCAGAACTTCGAAAAGATCAGCAGCATCAGCACGCCGAGCACCCATGCGGTGCGTGGTGTGCTCAGTGGCTTGGGCGGCAGCTCGCGCTTGCCCAGCGCGTCGAGCTTGATGGGGCTCTGTGGCATAGCCTTGAGCCAGCGGGCGATGCGAAAGGCGACGATGTAGCCGATGAGGCAGAAGACGAGTCCGTAGTGCAGATCGGTACGCGTGCTGATGACCAGCGCCATGAGGAGAGGCCCTATGGAGGTGCCGAGGTTGCCGCCTACTTGGAAGATGGCTTGTGCGGTGCTGCGCCTCCCCTGTGCGGCGAGATGCGCCATGCGCGAGCCCTCGGGGTGGAAGAGTGAAGAGCCCACGCCAAAGAGCATGACCGCGATGATCACGGCGATGAAGCTCGAGGCAGACGAGAGGAGGAAGAGCCCCACGCTCGCGGTGCTCATGCAGATAAAGAGGTGGTAAGGCCAGGGGCGCCGATCGAGGAAGTAGCCAAAGACGGGCTGCAAGAGTGAGGCGGTCAGCTGGTAGGCCATGGTGATGAGGCCGATTTGGGCGTAGGTGAGCTGGAGGTCGGCTTTGATCAGCGGGTAGCAGGCGATGACGAGCGATTGCAGGACGTCATTGAGGCAGTGTGCCAGCCCCAGCATGATGAGGATGGCGAGTTGGGGGTGGCGGTTCATGGCATTTTTTCTTCTCCTGTGACCGATGAAAAATCACAGCAGCGCGATCATAAAGTGCGCTGCTGTGAGAGTCAAGGAAAAGTAAAGAGGGCTTTTCTGCTCTAATCCTGTGTGGCAAAGTAGCGGAAATGGATCTCGGGCAAGCCCTCGCGCTTGAAATGCTCAACCTGCGCATCACTCAGCGGTGCAGGGTGGCTCATGAGGAGCAGAGGGAGAAAGTCGCGGCCTGCGTAGGGGGGCTGGGCGTAGGCGTGGGCATTGAGATGGAAACCTTGCCTTTCATAGAAGGCGATGCGGCGGGCTTGGATCTGCTCGCGCGGGGGCTCGACCTCGAGGAGGATTGTTTTGTCTTGCTCGGCTTTGATATGGGCGAGGATGCGCTGGCCGTAGCCGCTGCTGCGCTGCTGCTCCATGATGGCGAGATGCTCGAGATAGAGGAGCTCGGTGAGCTCCCACCAGCAGAGCAGCCCGATGAGCTGTCCCTCGTCGAGCAGGGCTTCCATGTGGTAGTGCTCGCGCGCGAGAGCCTCGAGCTGGTAGTCGAGTGGTCGTCTCTCCTCCTGTGGGAAGGCGGCGAGGTAGAGCTGCCAGCAGGGCTCAAAGTAGCTATCCTGCTGCTGGGTGATGCGGTGGCGTGTGATCATGGTGATGTATGTGTGGGTGATGGTGTGGATAGTGGTGGGTATAGAAGAGCTGGAATCCTCTCGATGAGGATTCCAGCTCTGTGTGGGGTGGGGGATGGGTGCAGGAGTATTCAGAAATTTTGAATTTCAAAAGCAGCCTGCCACAGCCCTTAGGGGGATCTTGCAAAATCCGAAGCTGCGGCGCTCATTTTCGAAATCTGCAATTTCTGAAAACTAATTTTGCAAGGTCCCCTTAGGCTTAGCTTGCGTGGGTGAGCTTTTTGTAGATGTAGCCCTTTGCGCAGAGGAGCATGCCGACGAGGAAGGGCATGAAGAGCGTGACCAGTGCCTCGTGCACCAGTGAGAGGATGAGCATGACGATGGCCAGCGCGATGTAGATGATGATGTAGCTGAGCATGATCATCCACTTGCTGTTGGACGTGAGTTCGTTGCTCATGGTGATGGCTTTTGACGCATCCACGCGGCGGTCCAGCACGAGCATGGGGGCGTACATGTAGCTCACCGACATGATGAGTCCGGGCAGGATCATGAAGAGGAAGCCGACGAGGATGATGGGGTACATCAGCGCGAGGACGAGGAAGAACTCGCCCATGTACTTGCGGTACTTGGCATCAAAGATGCTCAGCGGGTTGATCACCTCACCGCGCGCGAGCTGGGAGGGGAGTACGGAGATGGCGATCGTCGTACCGACATTGATGTAGGGGATCCAGATGGTGAGCATCCAGAGCAGGACGGCTCCGAGGATGGGTAGTGCATTGTATACAAAGAGCTTCGCCGAGTTCACAGCGACGTCGATGGGATTGATGGTGGTGGTCATGTTGGTTTTTTGGGGGTGTGGAGAGAGAGGCGTTGTGTGCTCCCTCTACGATGATTGTCAGTGTAGCAGATAGAGGGCGGGTGTCAATTTGTTATTTGATAGACTGTTGTGTTTTGCTGAGCTTGAGGCGATGGGAGGTGGAGTTTTTGCTTGCTCCTTTGGCGGATTAATTGTACTCTAGTGCTGTCAAATGTAGCCTCGTTTTTCTTGGCTTTTTTATCTCTATTATCCCATTACTGTTTTTTCTATGACTGCCTCATCCGCCGAACAAGACAAGATCCAAGCCGCCCGCCAACGCGCTCTCGATAGCGCGATGCTTCAAATTCAAAAGGACTTTGGCGAGAGCGCCATCATGCGTCTCGGCGATCGCAAGACGATGGAGGTCGAGGTGATCCCTACGGGCAATCTGCTCATCGACCGCGCGCTGGGCGTGGGTGGCTTCCCACGCGGCCGTATCATCGAGGTCTACGGCCCTGAGTCGTCGGGTAAGACGACGCTGACGCTGACGGCTATCGCTCAGGCGCAGCGCTCGGGCGGTCTCGCAGCCTTCATCGACGTGGAGCATGCGCTGGATCCCTCCTACGCGGCCAAGCTCGGGGTGAAGCTCGATGACCTGCTCATCTCCCAGCCCAGCAGCGGGGAAGAGGCTCTGCAGATCTGCGAAGCTCTCGTGCGCTCCAATGCGATCGACGTCATCGTGCTCGACTCAGTCGCGGCTCTCGTGACCAAGCAGGAGCTGGAGGGTGATATCGGGGATAGCACGGTGGGGGCTCAGGCGCGTCTGATGAGCGCGGCTCTGCGCAAGCTCACCTCCATGATTGCGAAGGCGCGCACGGTGTGCATCTTTACCAATCAGATCCGTGAGAAGATCGGTGTCATGTTCGGCAATCCCGAGACGACGCCCGGTGGTCGTGCGCTGAAGTTCTACGCCTCGGTGCGCTGCGATATCCGCCGTATCGGTCAGATCAAGGCGACGGATGGCAGTGTCTCGGGCAATCGTACGAAGCTCAAAATCGTCAAGAACAAGGTCGCGCCTCCCTTCACGGAGTGTGAGTTCGACATCATGTACAATGAGGGCATCTCGTCTGTGGGCAGTCTGCTCGATCTGGCGATGGAGTTCGACGTGGTACAGAAGCGCGGCTCGTGGTTCAGCTACAATGGCAGCCAGCTCGCTCAGGGGCGCGATGCGACGAAGGACGCGCTGCGCAGCAACGAGGAGCTCTACACGGAGATCGAGGGTCTCGTGCGTACGAAGCTGGAGGAGAAGGCTGCCTCGAAGAAGTAATTTTGCACCAAGAGGACAATCATGCGTGCATGCGCAGGTCTCTTGCCCGATGCTCAGCTGCCCTGGTCGCAGCCTGAGCAGGTGGCGCAGCAAGCCCAGCTCTATCTTGATAGGCTGGGCTTGTCCGCGTGGCATTTTGCGTGGGATAGGGCTCTGCGGCGACTCGGGAGCTGTGATGGCTCGCGGCGGCGCATCACGCTCTCTTCAGCTTTTGTCGCTCATTATTTGGCGCAGCCAGCGGAGGCGCAGCAGCTGATTGATCGCGTGCTGCGCCATGAGCTCGCGCATGCGCTGGCCTGCGAGCATCATCGTGCGCGTGGTCATGGCGCGGTGTGGAAGCACTATTGCGCCGAGCTGGGTATCGCAGGTGAGCGTGCGTGTACGCGCTGCGATGATTTTGTCCAGTCGCACCCGACGAAGCAGTCGGTGCGGGCGCGGGGACGCGCGCCGCGCTATGCGCTGATCGTGCGAGGCACGGGGGAGGTGATCCGTCATTATGTGAATCGCCCTCGGCGCAGTGCTGAGCAGTGGGCGAGCTGCTATGTGCCTGGACGGCGCGAGGAGACGCTGGGGAAGCTGATGCTGGTGGAGCTCTAAGGGGCTGCTCTGGCAGTGCTCGGCATGCAGGGCTCACTCGCTCCATTCGCTCATGACACGCTCTGCTGTGCCTGTCACGCGTGCGCTGAGTGCTCCTGTCTTGAGCGTGAGGGTGAGCTCATCGCCTTGCTGATGGCTGGATGCGTCGCGGACGAGCTCGCCTGTCGCGGTGGTGATGAGGGCAAATCCGCGGTCGAGTGCATTCTGCGGGCTGGCGGCTCGTAGTTGTGCGATGAGCGAGTCGAGTCGCGCGCGCTGCTCGCTGAGTCGGCGGTGCAGCAGGTGGCGCATGGTGTCATCGCGCTGCGTGAGCTGTGTCTTCATCGAGGTGATGCGCGCTTGCGTCGCCTGTGGGGTGAAGCGTGCGCTGATGAGATCGAGCTTGTGCCGGTGGCGCTCGAGCTTGTGCCGGTAGCTGGCGCGGAGGTCTTCTGTGAGGATGTCGAGTCGCTGGTAGAAGGGGGCGAGTAGCTCGAGTGGCCGCGCGAGGCGGCTCTGCTGGATGTAGCGCAGTCGCAGCTGCGCGAGCTCAAGTGTGCGCTGGAGTCGACGCCGTATGGTGTACTCGCACTGCCCGAGCCACTCGCGAAAGCTGCGCGCATCGGGCGTGCTCAGCTCGATGGCGGCTGTGGGGGTCGGTGCGCGTAGGTCAGCGACGAAATCGGCAATGGTAAAATCGGTCTCATGCCCGATGGCGGAGATGATGGGGACTCTGCTCGCGGCGATGGCGCGCGCGAGCATTTCTTCATTAAAGCACCAGAGGTCCTCCATGCTGCCGCCGCCTCGTGCGAGGATGATGTAGTCGACGGGGGGCAGCTCGTAGCGCGCGGGCTCATTCCAGCGACGGATGGCCTGCGCGAGTCCGAGCTCGGCTCCTCGTCCCTGTACTGCGACAGGGTAGAGGTAGGCGTGCATCCACGGCGCGCGGCTCTCGAGGCGGTGTCGCATGTCCTCGATCACCGCTCCTGTGGGGGAGGTGATGAGGCCCACACTCTGCGGCCAGAGGGGGATTGCTTTCTTTCGCTCAGGGGAGAAGAGTCCCTCGGATTGGAGCTGCTGCTTGAGGGCTTCGAATTGCTGCTGGAGGCTGCCTTGTCCCGCCTCCTTGAGATGCTGGACGACGAATTGGAGGCTGCCGCGCCCCTCCCAGACGGTGGCGCGCCCGCGGAGCTCGACTTGGAGTCCCTCACGGAGGCGCACGCGTAGCCCTGCCGCCGCGTAGCGGTAGAGCACGCACTGGAGTTGGCTCTTGCTGTCCTTGAGTGTGAAGTAGATGTGTCCACTGCTCGCGGCTTTGCAGGAGCCTATTTCTCCTGTCACTTGCTGCTCACCGACCTGCTGCTCGACGCTGTGCTTGAGCCGTGCGACGAGTTCTGTGACAGATTGTGACATGGTGGTGGGGTGGTGGGTTAATTTTCTTCTTCCTTGGCGGCGCGGACGCTGGCGAGGAGAGGGGCATTGGGGTCTTGCCAGTCGGCGCTCTCGTCGTAGCCTTTTGCGTAGCTGAAGAGGTCGCGGTGGATGTATTCGTAGTAGCTGTCCTTGAGCTCCTTGGGCAGCTGCATCCAGATGGCGACGTTGAGCGCGCGGGCGACCTTTTGCATCATCTTGAGCGTGAGCTGGCGGCCTTGGCGGGCTTTCTGTACTTGCTTGTGCGTGAGCTGCTCGGTGGAGACGCTGACGAGCTGGTGGTTGTCCAGCTCCCATGCATTCATGATGCTGTCGATGCGCTGGGTGCCGTGATTGAGTTCTGTAGATTCATTCATCTTTAAGGTTCTTTTCTGTATATATTATTGGTGTTATGGGGTTGGGTAGGTGGTAAATGGTTAGATACCAGGCGCGTGGCGGACGTAGAAGCCCTTCGAGCGGCGCGATTTGGTATGCCAGCGCGGGCCTTCTCCTGGGCCGTTGCCGGTGGTGTCGAAGCGCAGCCCCGCGACCATGGCGAAGACGTGACCGCTCTTCGCATAGACGGTGAGCCACTTCCCGTAGCCGGGGTAGCCCCATTTCAGGAATCCGCCCGACGTGGGGTACATGTTGGGGCGCAGGAGGCGTGCTTCTTTGAGGATAAAGGCGATGGAGCCTGAGCAGTCGTAGCCGGTGTCATGATGCTTGCCGTGTCCTCCGCCCATGCGGTAGGGTTTGTCGACGATTTTGTTGCCTGCGGCGATGATGCGTTTGATGCGCTTGGGCGCATTGGGGGGGGCGATGGCTTTCCCATTCACGAGGATGGCACTTCTACCTGCGGTGTAGTTGTAAGCTGGCGTGCGCACGTCGGCACTCTGGGTCTGGCTCTGGCAGGAAACGGCTGAGAGACAAAGAGCCGTGCCCACTAGGCCCCAGCTGAGGGGGTGAAAGTGATGAGGCATAGGGACGTATAATAGAACAGCTCTGCAAAAAAATCAAGGTGAATTCTCTACCTCGCTGTGGCATGCACG
>CAYJID010000096.1:0-7783 GCA_964370135.1 uncultured Akkermansia sp.
TTGTGTATCATACCTCCATGCAAGAAGCTCTCAAATCCCTTTTAGCCGAAAGCCAAGCCTACGTCACACGCCTTCAGGACATCCCGACCCCTTCTCCTGAGCTTCAGAAGCTGGCACTGCGCAGCGCACGTGAACTCCAGCGCAGCATCCACCGCTTTGACTCCAAGCTCATCCTCATGGCTACCATCGGCTCCGTCAAGAGTGGCAAATCCACTCTCAGCAACTGCCTCGCCCGACGCGAGCTCTGCGCCACCCAGCTCGGTATCGAGACGACGCGCCTTCCCCTCATCGTGCTCGCTAGCAATGATGGCACTGAGCGCATTGAGCTCTTCTCCCCAAAAGCCGCCCACGAGCTCGATGAGAAGGAGCTCTTCGAGCTCGTCATCGACCACCTCCGCGGTATAGATGAGGAAAATTTCAGCAAAAAAATCACACTCGACCGCCGTCCGCTCAATCAGAATACGATAGACGCCTGGGCCATGGGACGCACCCAAGCCCGCTGTGCTGCCATCTACCTCGTCGAGCCTGACGCGACACTCCTCCAGTCCAAGATCGCGCTGATTGACATGCCTGGCATGGATGGACTGAACTCGAACTGGCATGATGAGAAGCTCCACGCATGGATGAATCAGAATGCCGACTACTTCCTCCTCGTCCAGAGTAGCTTTGCCGCGCTGACTCCCGACACCAGCCAGTATCTCAAGCAGGCAATGGAGCAGTCCCCCCGCCCCATCCGCGTCGTGCAGAATCGCATCGAGGCTCAGTTCTGGAAGGGACGCGACGGGCTCAACGAGCAGCAGGCGCGCCAGCAGATCAACACGCAGAAGAACCTCTCCGATATCCTCAAAAAAATCGTCCCCAGCAGCTCCGTGAATGCGGGCTTTGCCTGGTGGCAGCTGGAGGACAAGATCGAGGGCGGCGAGAGCATCAGCACCGATGTCCACACCGCCGAGTCGAATCTCGTCGACCTCGAGTCCGACATCCTCAGCGACCTGAGTGATAGCGATCAGGTGCTGGAGAAGAACTCACTGGATCACCTCCACAAGACACTCGAAGAGATCGACTACAATCTCAAGGAGCAGCAAGGAAATGCCGAGAATCACCTCTCCCACCTCCACAAGCTGGAGAGCGAGATCAAGATGCTGCTCGACAAGGCCCGCATCCGCGAGGCGATTGAGAATCAGAACCTCATCGACGCACGCCTCCGCAGCAAGTACCTCGCCGACGAGGCAAAGGACAATCTCAACCGCCGCCTCGACCAGATCCTCAATATCGAGGTCGACGGCTACTTCCCCAAGGAATGGCTCGATCACAAGCGCATGGGCGAGGAGCTCAACCGCATCCGTATCAAGCTCGAGAACGACCTCGCCGAGGTGGCCTCCGAGCAGGAGACCCACGTGCTCGCTCCTGAGAAATACTGCGAGCTCACCACACTGGAGAAAGAGAAAATCGCCACCTGTGCCAGCATCCTCCAGCGCCGCAGTGCCGAGGACATTGAGAAGGATCTCGTCAGCACCATCCTTGAGGCATGGGTGAATATCCCACTGGATAGCTCCCCCTTCGCACTCGGTGAGCTGAACAGCCGCAAGGTACTCGGCATCATGAACAAGAAGTACAGCTACATGGACGTCGCCCCCCAATGGCGCAGCACGGGACGCGATACCATAGCAAAGCGACTCAACGAGTGGCACCACCTCGTCAACGAGCAGTTCAATACCTTCATCAACCAACGCATCGCCGCACTGGAGAACTGCCTGCTGCTCGAATGGGAGCGCTACCACAAGTCCGAGCAGATCGGTCGCACCGGCACTCAGGCGAAGCGCGACATCACCAGCACCGAGGAGCTACGCGAGCAGCTCGCCCCCGTCCTCCATCACGCCCGCCAGCTCCACGCGAGCAAGTAGGCGGCACGACCACAGATACATCCCTCACCCAGCGGAGTCTTTCATCACGAGGGACTCCGTTTCACTCTTCGTTTTTATGAAAACTCTCCTTCTCCTCCCGCTCCTCTGCCTCCCCATCTTGCAGGCAGCCCCCAGTGACTCGACTCAAACAAAGCCATTCTTTACAAACGACTACTTGCAGAGCGCCTACGATCATGGGGTAAGGTGTCATGATTCGATCAAGGCTAATCTGGGCAAGGGCGATCACGCTTCCTTGGACTCCTTGCGTCAAGAGATAGACAAGCGCAGCCAAGCCGCCACCCAGCAGCTCGAGCTCACCATCCCGTGGCTCAGTGAGCTCGTCTACGAAGCGACGACCCGCTACGCGCCCCTCCATCACGATGATCGCTGGGTGGCGAACTCCATCGCCTCGGCCGGCATCGCCGCGACACTGCTCCAGCGTGGCTACGATTTCTGCTGGCTTGAGTGCGCCTCAGGATTCCGATTGTGGAACCCCGACTACTGCCACCACGATCTAGGCTACTTGGAGCGCGGCATCATCATGGAGAAAGGCGTGCTCCATGTCCTCTCACGTCGTGTCTCCTTCCCCCTCGGTGATCGAGATCCCGAAGAAATATCCTCATCGCACCTGTATCAGCACATAGGAGGAAGTATCAAAATCATCTTACAAGGGCTCAAGCCCGCGAGTCTGAGCGACGCGCGGACATGGCGCGATGTCATCAGACTCGCCAGCGAGAGTCACAGTGCATGGTATGACTCTCGCTCCATACACATCACGAGCCACCCCTTGAGTGAGGACGACTACAAGCAGCTTCTCAGCATAGCGCGCACGCTCAAGGTCACGCCAAAGAAGCACTACTCTGCCGAGCAAGTACTACTCGCAGAGAAGATCTATTCGCAGCAGGTGCTCGACTTTGTGCAAGAGATTTGGACCTATAGCCTCTATGGATTTGATAGCAAGATCGAGGGCGTGAGCTTCCGGACCAACGCTGGACACGACGCCTTCCATCTCACACCCTATTACCTCCATGATCGCTTCTTCGCATTCATCATCGGTGAGTTAGGCAGCAGTCTAGACTCCTCCTCCCCTCTTCCCGCCCCCTCTCCATCCGGCGCATCTGCGCACCGTATCACCCCATAACCACTTTCGTCCTTCGTTATGAACAGCTATTGCTCTATACTATTGCTCGCCGCTAGTATGCTCACCTCGAGTGCCGCCTCTGCATCATCAGAGAAGATCATGCTAGGCAGCAACATCATCGCCAATGTGAACCAAGAGGTATCCCCTCTCTTCCATGTCAAGTCTGCCGACTATTCCTACGCCGAGCGCCGTGCCATCATGAATCGCATCCTCAAGCTATCGGGGAAAGCCAACCTAGGCCGCTCGCTGGACTGGGCGCGCGAGGGAGTCAAAAAGAATATCCCCAAAGCGCGCTTTCTCTACGCTCTGCACGCGCGACACGGCATCGTCATTGATCAATCCTACCCCGACATGCTGGAGCAGCTTGAGCTAGCAGCGCAGGAGAACTACGCCCCTGCGATCTGCGAGCTAGCCGATGTCTACCAACAGGGACTGGGCGTCACCGCTGATAAAACGAAGGCTCTCGAGCTACTCCACCGAGCAGCCCAGCTCGGTGACAATGACGCCCGCTGCAAGCGCGCGCTGCTCTTGCGAGAAATGGGCTTTGACAAAGAAGCCACGGAGCTGCTCGTCGAGCCTGCCAAGGCGGGGATAGCCGACGCGCTCTTTGCCCTCGGCGTCGCCTATACCAACGGCATCGCCATAGAAAAAAATCCACTCAAAGCACTCGAATGCTTTGAGCAGGCAAGTAGCAAGGGGCACCTTGCCGCCCTCGGTGCACTGCGCGCCATGTACCTCCACGGCATCGGCATACCCGCCTCACCCGAGAAAGCGCAAGAGCTCACCGACAAGCTCGAGGCGATCATCGTCTTCGACACCTTCATCCAGAGACACGACCACGCCTTCAGCGTCGCCTGCAAGCTCGCAGGGCGCATCGTACGCAGCGACAAGGAAGGCCGCTCCGTGCTCAAGCAGAAAGCGCAGGAAGGCAGCGCAGAAGCCCACCTCGCACTCGGGAACGCCTATCTATCAGGCTATGGAGGCGATAGAAACGATTACAAAGCCATCGAGCACTACCTCCTCACGGACAAAGCGGGCGACCCCCACGGCGGCTTCCTCGCGGGCGTGCACCTCATGCACAGCGATCCGGAGAGAGCAGAGCCTCTCCTGCGCTCCGCGATAGAAAAAGGTAGTGCCTACGCCCCTGGGACTCTCGCTCGAGCCTACCTCTTCGCCCCGCACAATCCCTTTAGCTTTGCCCAAGACGAGCGCAAAGCGTATGAACTCTACCGACAGGCAGCTTCGCGGGGCAACGGGTCTGCCCAGTTCATGCTCGGCATCATGCTCTACAACGGCATGAGCTGCCAGCAGGACAGGAGAGAAGCCCGTGAATGGTTCGCCAAGGCCGCCGCACAGAATCACCCACACGCCCACACCTGCCTCGCGAAGTACGAGCGCTTTGACCCGCTGAAGGAGGGAGGCTACTCTCGAGAGGAGCGCGAAGCGCGCGCCTTTGAGTACTATGCCAAGGCGGCAGAGCTCGGAGATGATCATGCGCAATACCAGATGGCATTCAAAGCATTCACCCAAAATAAAATAGACAAGGGCGTCTACTGGCTCGAGCTCGCCGCTGAGCTCGGCAACGAAGCTGCGATGGAAGAGCTCGCCAACTGCTACATGCAGGGGCGCGGTGTCGCCAAGGACTTCGCCAAGGCCGTACGCATGTACGAGCCTCTTGCCCTGCTCGGTCGACAAGCCGCCTGCCTCAAACTCGCAGACATTTATGAAAAGGGAAAGGGCGGCGTCGCCCGCGATGCGAAAAAAGCATTCCACTGCTACAAGCGCGCCTACCGCCCCCACCTCCCAGGGGCACGACAGATCGTCGACCTCTACCTCTGCTCCGAGCTCGATGAGCTGCAGAATCCTCACAAGGCCTACCACATGCTAGAGGATCTCTTGGATAGCTTCAAGAGCGACAACTATGATCAGTACCTCCAGCTCCAGCAGCTTCTCAAGTTCGGAAACGACGACTTCTCCATCATCTGGGGTCGCGAGCTCAAGGCCTGCGAGCATCGAGCCCGATCAGGCGATGCCAAGGCTCAGCATCAGCTCGCCGTCTACCACCTCCGAGGGGAATATAATAGCAAAGACGTGAAAAAAGCCTTTGAATACCTCAAGCAGGCGGAGAAAGGCGGCTCGGCCGAGGTACTGCTCGACCTCGCCCTCTATTACCACAAAGGCATCGCCGCCCCCGCTGATCATGCCAAGGCTATCGAGTACTACGAGAAGGCCATCGCCGCTCAGCCCGATGGCAAGATGTACCTCTTTGCCAGCCTCTTTGCAAAGCAGAACGAGCACTACCGCCACGGAATGACGCAGGGCAAGCAGTACCTGCAGATAGCATGTGAGAAGGGTGAGCCTGACGCCATCTTCTTCAAATACATCAAGCCGGATGCCTTCTTACTGCGCGAGCCAGAAGCCCTGCGTGCCCTCTGCGCTCTCGCCGATACAGGACATTTCCCCGCTGAGTTCGTCATGATGAATACGCTCACGGGACACGCGGCTCCAAAAGACAAGGAGACAGCAGAGCGCGCGCTCACGTACACCTTCGCTCTCGCCGAGCGGGGCTATGCTGCGGCTCAATTCAAGCTCGGCGTCTACTATCAAGAAGGAGTTGCGTCTGTGGGGCTCGCTCCCAATCGCGAAAAAGCCATCAAGTGGTTTAGCTACGCGGCAAGGGGCGGGCACAAATGGGCACAGAACCGCCTCCGCAAGCTCCAGAGCGAATAAGAGAAGCCCCTCTTCCTTTTGCTGAATGAAAAGAACTTTTCGCTCAGCAAAAGGAAGGCGTGACAGGAAGCTCCGCTACAGGAGCTATCGCAATATTTCATTTACAGGTCTAGCAAATGCGCGTATAATCTGTGTCGTAACACAAAGAGTTCTATCCCCCCTCTCATCTCTATGGACCTCGACGATCTACTAGGCAGCAACTATCCGAAGAAAAATCCCCAACCCCAGAATGCGCGCTCCTCTCGAGTCGTCACGCCAATTGATCTGCTCATGCAGGCCGCCGAACAGGGCAACGCCGACGCCATGCTCTACCTCGCGCTCATGTACCACAACGGAGATGGAGTGCCTCAAAACCTAGACAAGGCCATTAAATTACAACACGCGGCCGCTCAGGCGGGGCATGCCGACGCGCAATTCTCCGTGGGGTGCCGGTGTTTGACCGGTGAGGGAGCCAAACAAGATAAGCGCGCCGCCTTCCAATGGTTCCTCAAGTCCGCAGAGCAGGGGCACGCCCATGCCGCCTTTAATCTGAGCCTCTGCTACAATAATGGTGAGGGGACGCGACGCGACCTCAGAGAGCACCTCGTCTGGCTCAAACGTGCCGCTGAGGGAGATTGCGCGGAGGCGCAGCACCTACTCGCCTCCTTCTATGATGAGGGAGTGAGGCTGGAGCAGGATGATGTACAAGCCGTTCACTGGTACACCCTCGCGGCAGAGAGTGGTATAGCCGAGGCGCAGTACAGCCTCTCGCATTACTATTCCCAAGGAATAGCTGTCCGCAAAAGCCTGAAGAAAGCAACTGAATGGTGCGCCAAAGCCGCCAAACAAGGACTACGCGATGCCCAGCACAATCTCGCCGCCTACTACTACCACGGGCATGGCGTCCACAAGAGCTACAAACAAGCCGCTATTTGGTACGAGAAAGCAGCAGAACAAGGAGATGCCCAAGCCCAATTCAACCTCTATATGATGTATAAAAGAGGAGAAGGAGGGCTCAGCAATCAGCCGCGCGCCGCCCACTGGCTGGAGCAATCCGCCAAGAGTGGTCACGATCAGGCGCAATACAGCCTCGGCTTGAACTACTGGCTGGGTAGGCACGGCTTCACCTGCGATGAGACCAAAGCCGTGTATTGGTTCGAACTCGCGGCCAAGCAAGGCTACGCCAACGCCCAGCACGCTCTCTCCGACTGCTATCTCTGGGGCAAAGGCGTACGCCAAAATGAGAAAAAATCCATGCTCTGGCTCGAGCGCGCCGCAGCCCAAGGGCATGAGCTGGCAATCGAAAAGCTCCGCGAGCGCCAAGGCTAGCTTGGTGAAGCAGATTCATTCAGACTCATTTCTCATCCATAGAAATGAGTCCTTTTTTATACCGCAGCAGCTCCGCGTATTCTCGCTCAAAACGCTGATGGAATCTCTTGTAACGCGGCTCTTGCCGTACCTCCTCTAGTCGCTTGTGGAGTAGCTCTATCTCGGGCAGGGGAGCCCCCCGCCGATGGAGGTAGTCGACGATAAGGACTACACCCCAGCTATCACACAATGCCAGTGACGCCCTACCGCTGTACAGGGCACACGTGATCTCATCGCCTTGCAAAGTCCCTCTCGTATCCAAAATCATCCTCAGCGCGAGCATCTTACGCATGAGGTCCTCCTCATCATCGGGCAATCGATCCAACAGCACATCAAGCGGCGTCTGACCAAAGGTGTCTCTCTCGCTGATCTGCTGCGCATCGTGATGGCAGATGTAGGCAATCAGCTTCGGATCACGGCAGAAGACAGCCGCGCAATTGAGCAGATTACGATCCTCTGAGTCCTTGAGCCTGATTGAGGCGGAGAGACGCAGCAGCTGCCAGCATGCCTCAGGCTTGCCAAACCACGCCGCGTAGTTAATGAGAGGCGCGGCGTAGATTTTCCTATCTGGCAAGGCATCGGGCGGATAGAAATGGATGAAATGCATCCCATTCACATCCCCCGTCAGCTCGCAAAACGCCCTCGTAAAATCAGCATCCGC
>CAYJID010000097.1:0-7691 GCA_964370135.1 uncultured Akkermansia sp.
TGAAGGGCATCAACGACAAGGGGCTCGTCACCTTTGACCGCCAGCAGAAGAAGGAAGCCTTCTATTTCTACAAGGCGAATTGGAACAAGCAAGATCCCTTTGTCTATCTGGCGAACCGCCGCCTCACCCAGTATACGCAGCCCGACATCACGATCAAGGCCTATAGCAACTGCCCCGTGCTGGAGCTGCTCGTCAATGGGCAGTCGCTGGGCAAGTGCCAGCCCTCGTACGGCACGAGCCTCTGGTCGGTGAAGCTCCAGAGCGGGGTGAACCGCATCGAACTGCGCGATGCGTCGGGGCAACACCGCGACGCCATGGAGCTCACGCTGGCTCCGTGAGAAGTCACAAAAAGAAGTTCACAAAAAAACCTCTGAGCGGTGAAGCTCAGAGGTTTTTTTTGAAGGGGACTTTTTCTCGTGAAGCAATTTCATGTATTTGCTTATTGAGAATCACGAGAATTTAGAAATTCCCTGAAGGGGACCTTGCAAAATTAGTTTTGGGAAATTGCAGATTTCGAAAATGAGCGTCACAGCACGTCTTTTGCTGCATTTTGGCGAGAATTCGCAGCTTTTTGGGCTTACATAGCTCGCTATGCGCGCCCAAACGCCGCAAATTCTCATCCAAACTGCCAGCAAAATCCGAAGCTGCTCATTTTGCAAGATCCCCCTGAAGAGTTCGAACGCGATCTGTTAGCGGCGCAGCTTGTCTTCACGGCGGTCGATCTGGTCGTCGATGGCGTCGAGCTTGTCATCGAGTTTCTCAATCTCGCGCTCGAGCTGTCTGGCTTGAGCGTCGTTGCGATTGGCGCGAACCCTGTCCTCGACATAGTCCTCGTGGTCGTCGAGTCTGTCTTCGAGGCGGTCGAGCTCATCCTCGAGCTGCTCAAGCTTCTGGCGGCTGTTCTCGGATTGAGCACGTTGCTGGATCTGGTTGCCCTGCTGCTCGATGCGGACGAGGTCTTGCTTGATGCTGTCGAGTGATGCGGCTTGGCTTATGCCTGTCAGGGCTGTAAGCGTAATGGCGGTGCTGATGAGGGATAGAGTCATGTGGATTTGGGCAGTTATATGAATGGAATCGTTCAAAATATTTTCATTTTTCCCTGAGTATGCGGTTCTAGCTTTTCATGAGTGATTTGCTTCTAGCTTGATTCGCCGCATAGATGGCTTAGTTCTGGTTGCCGTACAGACGCTTGAACTCCTTGGCGCGTTCGTCTGCCTTACGCTCCATCTCGCGATTCATCTCCTCGAGCTGACGTTTGCTTTTTCTGTATTTGCGCTCCGTTTCTCGCTCTTGTTCTTCGAGTTCGCGAATTGTTTCCTCGGTCTGGCGTTTGGTTTTTTGCCTTCTCTGCTCATGATATCGAGCTTCTTGATCACGTTCGCGCTTGATTTTCTCACGTCGCTCGCGTTCTTGTCGCTCGCGCTCGTCATGTCGTTTTTTGCGTTCTATCTTGCGCTCCAGTTCAAAGGAGAGCATGCGCGCACGGCTATTGCCCTGTCGTCCTGCGCGTGATAGCCAGTCGTGCGCTTCTTGGTAGTCGTAGTCCGTGCTAGCGGTCTCATAGAGCAGGAAGCCCGCTTGAGATACCGCATCGGTGTCGCCTTGGTTGCCTGCCTTTTTGTACCAGCGGATGGCATCGGAGTAGTTGTAGGAGACGCCAGGGCGTCCCTCGTGGTAGACCTCGGCGAGGGTTTGCTGCGCGCGCAGATTGCCCGCGTTGCCTGCCGTCCTGTAGTACCTGACGGCTTCAGGCCAGTTGACGCCGACGCCATGCTTGCCGCGACTGTAGATCTCACCGAGGGCGAAGGAGGCATCGGGATGCGAGAGCGCCGCTGCATTGCGCAGGTGAGGCATGAAGGTACTTGCGGGGGCGGAGCGCTTCATCTGACCGAGCGCGAGCTCGTATTCGGTCTGTCGGTAGCGTAGCTGCTCGGGGGTGAGGGTCTCGCAGGAGCTCAGGAGGAGCGATGCTGCGAGGGTGCTGAGGAGTATATGGTTGATTTTCATATGAGTGAGAGTTAGAGTGGTATTCTAGAATGAGGCTTTTTGGGGCAAATGTCAATTCTTGTTGGGGGATTGTTGTAATGATCGCTGGCGCGTGGGGAGAAAAATTACTACTTGACTAGGATACAAAGAATCTCTATGATACCGCAGTCATAACAGACACTTTATTTTTATATGTCTCGTACCCCAATTATTGCTGCAAACTGGAAGATGAACATGGGTCCCAAGGACGCCGTCGCCTTCCTCGCTGGTCTGAAGTCTGAAATGGGCTGTGGTTGCTCCACCGCTAAGATGGTCGTCGTACCTCCCTTCATCACCATCCCTGCTGTCATGCAGGTGCTCGACGGCTGCGACTGCCTCGGCGTCGGCGCACAGGACGTCAGCGACCGTGACAACGGTGCTTTCACCGGTGAAATCTCCACCACCATGCTCAATGAGCTGGGCTGCCAGTACGTCGTACTCGGTCACAGCGAGCGTCGTCAGTACCACGGTGAGACCAATGCCTACATCAACAAGAAGGTCAAGAAGGCTCTCAGCGCTGGCATCATCCCCATCTACTGCATCGGTGAAACTCTCGAGCAGCGTGAAGGCGGTCAGCTCGAAGCCATCCTCAGCAGCCAGGTCATCGAAGGTCTCGAAGGCCTCAGCACAGAAGAAGTCGCTGGCATCGTCGTCGCTTACGAGCCCGTCTGGGCCATCGGTACAGGTGTGACCGCCTCCTCGGCTGACGCACAGTCCGCGCACGCCTTCATCCGCGGCGTCATCGCTGACAAGTTCGGCGCAGCCGCTGCTGACGCCGTCCGCCTCCAGTACGGTGGCTCCGTCAACCCAGGCAATGCCGCTGAGCTCATGGCACAGCCTGACATCGACGGCGCTCTCGTCGGCGGTGCTGCTCTCAAGCCTGACTCCTTTGCCGCCATCGTCAAGGCTGCTCAGTAAAGTGCTCTCTACTTATTTCCTAATAAGTAAAATATATTTTTCATCTAGGGCGCGCTGCATGCCAGCGCGCCCTAGATGTGTTCTAGCTGTCTGCTGCTAGCGTCGTTCTAGCTTGACTTGTGGGGGCAGGATTGGTAGTATCATGCCCCATGAGTAAACGATTATTCCCCCTTCTCGTCGCCTCGCTGCTCGGAGCACTCCAAGCTGCGGGCAATGATATCGAGGCGGCACGCAAGGTCATTGACAACTTTGCAAAAAACACCGCCTTGCCCATCGAGCTCACTCTCACCTCCCCTAATGCCGCGACCAAGCAATACCAAGTCACGGTCGCGGACAACAAGATCAAGATCTCTGGCAGCTCTGGCGTCGCCCTCTGCCGCGGCTTTTACGATCTGGCGAAGTCTCAGGGCTGGGGACTCTACAGCTGGAGTGACAATACCTTCAACCCTGCGAAGGCAAAGAAGCTGCCCGCGAGCTACAGCAAGGGCATGAAGTCCCCCTTTGCCCATCACTATTACTTCAACGTCGTCACCTACGGCTACACCATGCCCTATTGGGACTGGAAGCGCTGGTCACGCGAGATCGACTGGATGGCGCTGCATGGCTTTGACATGCCTCTCGCCCTCGTCGCGCAAGAAGCCATCATGACACGTGTCTTCAAGAAGCTTGGCATCCCTGATGCGGACATCAATGGCTACTTCGCTGGTCCCGCCCACCTGCCATGGATGCGCATGGGCAATCTCTTTGGCATCGACGGCCCGCTCACCGACACGTGGCACAAGGAGCAGATCGCGCTCCAGCACAAGGTGCTCAAGAAAATGCGCGCACTGGGTATGAAGCCCATCTGCCCTGGCTTCGCCGGCTTCGTCCCCGAGGGCATCAAGAAGGTGTATCCTAATACGAAGCTCAACCGCCAGACCTGGGCGGGTGGCTCCTTCCACGCCTACATGATGACGCCTGAGAATGAACTCTTCGCCAAGATCGGTACGATGTTCATCCAAGAATGGGAGAAGGAATTCGGCAAGGGGCAGCACTACCTCGTCGATAGCTTCAACGAGATTGACAGCCCCTTCCCCGCTGGTAGTGACAAGTTCCTCAACGACTACGGCAAGGTCATCTACAAGTCCATCAAGGACGCAAACCCCGATGCCACTTGGGTCATGCAGGGCTGGATGCTCGGCTATCAGCCCAATATCTGGACGCCTGAGGCGCTCAGCGCGCTGACGAAGTACGTCCCCGATGACAAGCTGCTCATCCTCGACCTCGCCACCGACTACAACAAGCATTTCTGGCGTCGTGCGTACAACTGGGATCGCTACAAGGGCTATTTTAACAAGCAATGGGTCTACTCCACCGTCCCCAACATGGGCGGCAAGACAGGACACACAGGTGTACTCAATTTCTACGCCAACGGCGTCTGGGACGCGCTCAACTCACCCAATAAGGGCAAACTCGTCGGCTACGGCACCGCCCCTGAGGGGATTGAAAACAATGAGGTCATCTATGAGCTCATCGCCGATGCGGGCTGGCAGGAGAAGCCTATTGATGTGCCCGCATGGCTGCGCAACTACAATGTGAACCGCTATGGCAAGAGCACACCCACGCTCGAGCGATTCTGGACGCTGATGATGCACAACAACTCGGTGTATGGTCCTCAATTCAAAGACCACCCACGCTTCAACTGGCAGATGGGACCCAATGGGGGTACTAGCAACTGGATGATCGTCGTCTCCAAGGAGTACGATATGGCCATCAAGACCTTCCTCTCCGAGGCCGATGAATTTGGAAAGAACGCTGCCTACCGCCACGACCTTGTCGAGCTCGCGGCCATGTACGCCTGTGGCAAGGCGCAGCAGCTCACCTTTGCCATCAATCAGAACATCTCGGCGGGCAAGCTCGATGAAGCTAAGAAGCAAATCGGCCAATTCCGCACGCTCATGCAGCGCATCGACGATTTGCTCGCCTATCACCCGCTGCACCGCCTCGACAAGTGGCTTGGTCATGCGAAGGCCTATGATAAGAAGATCCCCAAGACAGGTACTTCCTACGAGTCCAACGCGCGCCGCCTCGTCACCATCTGGGGTCCTCCCATCAATGACTACTCCGCACGCGTCTGGTCGGGTCTCGTCGCAGGCTACTACCTGAAGCGCTGGGAGATGTTCTTTGAGAACCGCATGGGAGCCAAGCACAACATCGGCGCATGGGAGCGCGACTGGGTCGCAGGCAAGGTTCCCTTCAAGTCCAAGGCACCGAAGGGCAATAGTGTGAAACTCGCCCGCGAGCTCGTCGCCTTCGCCGACTCCGCTGTCGGTGGTGGAGACCAGAGTAATCCCGACCTCGTCGCCGTCTTCACAGGCAAGGAACTCTCGGATGACAAGTCCGAGCGTCGCATCACGCTCTCCATGGCACGCATCAAGGAAGCCTCCAGCCTCCTCGTCTCCGTCGAGAAGGGCAAGCTAGCGCTGGGCAATTGCAGCCTCATCCTCGATGGTCGCAAGATCGCGTTGAAGGCTCAGCCGCTCAAGAATAATCTCGTGAAGCTCACGTGGAGCATCCCCGCGGATGCGACGGGGAACAACGAATGCGCTCTGCTGATGAACTTCGCCTCCCCCAGCCCTGCTTGGGGTCAGGTGAAGATGCTCTGGAAGAATAAATAAGATTTATCCCCTTAAGGGAAGCTTGCAAAATTAGTTTTGGGAAATTACAGATTTCGAAAATGAGCGTCACAGCACGTCTTTTGCAGCATTTTGGCGAGAATTCGCAGCTTTTTGGGCTTACATAGCTCGCTATGCGCGCCCAAACGCCGCAAATTCTCATCCAAACTGCCAGCAAAATCCGAAGCTGCTCATTTTGCAAGATCCCCTTAAGGATTTGTAATCAAGAGCACCCAGCCGCGAGCCGCGGCTGGGTGCTTTCGCGTTATGATATTGACTCCTAGAGTCCGTCGTGATATGCTTCGTTTATGTCTATTGCCTCCCTTATTATTGCGATGTATGTACTCTGCTCGGGATGCTCCGCTGAGCAGCGAGATGCAGCGAGCCTATCTATTTCCGATCCCCACAGCGCGAAAGTCAGAGATGTGGAGGATGTGGAGGGGGCGTTGCGTTTTGGTATAGTCTTGTATGTAGAAGGTGCATATGGCAAGAGTTGGGAGCACTCTTTGGATATGCTGTTGCTAGACGAGCTTGCTTCGTGGGATGCCTTAATAGTGATGACGAGCAAGTGCGAGAAGACGGCCGATAAGGCGTGGAAGCACAGCTACACCTTCTATGTGGACGCGGACGCTGATGTGAAGCAGACGATGTCACATCTCTCTCTATCTCTCTCTCGCTTGGCCGCGCTGCTGCCTGATTCTGTCGCTCTATCTGCTCTGGAGCTCAGGCAGCTAGATGATGAGTCATAATAGCTTTGACACAATTCTGATGATGAAGACTTATTCTTTCCTCCCCTCACTGTTCTGTCTGTCCTCTCTGGGTACAGCTTCTGCTGCCGATCTTGATGAGCAGCGTCTGGCTGCTCTCCACGACGTGGTGCAGGCGCGCGCACAGCTCGCCGACCAGACGCGGCACAAGAGGGCGGAGTTCGTTTGCTTTTTTACGAGCTACGCCTTGCGCTATCTCAATGAGGAGCAGAAGCTCCATGATGCCTTGGGTGGCATGTATGACTATGCAAAGCTCTGGAAGAAGGCGCACGAGATCGCCGTGGAGATGCGCGCGTCGGGGGAGGTGCCTGAGGATTATCTCACTTTTTGGGGGCATTTTATCGCGGTATTCGAGCGTCTCGCGCCCGAGGCGGAGGTGCTGACGCCAAAGGATTGCAAGCTTTTTTTCGAGATACAGCGGAAGATGTTTGCTATTTTGAAGCAGGAGTATGCCTGCCCTGAGTTGGATTTTATGGTGGAGTTTTATGGCGTGATTTCGAGCGATCCCGACTGTGAGCGCAATCGCGCGAAGCGTGAGATCAGGGAGCTGCATATGAAGGGGGAGCCTGTGCCAAAGGAGCTGCAAAAGCGTTGCCGTCTGCTGCAATTGCAAAATCTCTACGAGCTTCACGCCTTGGCCTCCGAGCGGGTAAAGCGTCCCTTTACGCCTCCTGCCGAGGGGGCAGCGACGGAGCTGAGCGAGGAGCAGCAGGCTTTTGTCGATCGCATCTACCCTCAGAGGTTGCAATATGAGCTTGACTACCTGCTCCTGCTTCAGGCGATAAAGGGAGAAGTCGAGCAATATGTGACAGTGCCGCACGCACAGGTGGAGCGGCGCAAGCAGTATTTCTTCTGCACCGAGACTATCCCCGCGAGCTGGCGTGCCTACTGGCAGGCGGAGACGCAGCTGCTCTTGTCGCATGCTGGTGACGAGAATGAGCAGAGCCGCAAGAGAGCACTCCAAAAATTGCGCCGCCAGCACCCCCTCGCGGTGAAGCTCGATGATATTCTCTCGCTGTATGCGCAGTCCCTTATTACCAGCGAGATGCAGTACATTTTGGATCGACTCGTCTCCATCAGCCCCAAAGGTCAGCGAGCGCAGGCCCACGAGCTGCTCGTCTCCTACCATCGCCTCCACATGGCCGCCTACGAGGCTGTGCGCAGCAAGTAGTTTCTGCGTGGATTCAGATCAAATACAAGAGCCTACCTCATCCGATGAGGTAGGCTCTTGTGTGTGATCGTTGTTCAGAAAACGCTCTTTAGACGACGGCAAGGAGTCCGCAGCCCATGACGAGGATGCCGAGGCTGAGTACGCCGAGCAGGATAG
>CAYJID010000098.1:0-7601 GCA_964370135.1 uncultured Akkermansia sp.
AACGCTTCACGAGGCAGCTTTTGAGTGCTTTTAGGCTGGATATCCCGTCGCTTTTCCCCTACGAGGTGTCGTAGGGAGCTCTGGTCTCAAATTGACATGCAATTTGTCCCGAATTTTCGTCTCAGAGGACACTCTGAGCCATCAATTCGTGAAAAATCCAGCTCTAAAATCATCTCAAAAGCTTACCTCGCGAGAAATTAGAAGCACCCTTAATTTGTATGACAAAAAAACAGAGATTTATCTTAAAAAATATCTGGACAACAACACGTCAGATGCTAGAGTAGGGAGAAGCTCACGTCATCGTTTGCCGTCCTGATACAGGAAGCACACGGGGACGAACGCAACAACCTATCATCTATATGAACATCAAATCAATCTCCGCCCTCGCCCTCATGTCCTGCAGCATGCTTAGCCATGCCGTCGATGTGAAGGATATCAAATGCGACCTCGTAGGCTATAGCGTCATGCTCAAAGAGGGTGACTTCGAGAGAAAAGGTATCTCTCTGGAGCTCAGCCTCACTGCGCCCAAAGGGACTATTCTTACACCGGATTTTAGCAAGGACACGCTCCGAGCTTCATCCCATGCCACGGATTTTGCGAAAAACTCCTTCGACGGGAGTATCATCTCCGTGAGAGCTGTGGAGTCGTACGCCGGCAAGTACACACAGCAAGCGGTCAATCTCTTCGTCTCTTTTGACAGGGCGGATCCCTCTCGCCCCCTGTGGGTGAAGGACTCGATCCAAGTCTTTGCCGCTGGTGGACTGCGTCCAAGCAAGCTCATGCCCTTGGATCTCGCGAAGGGCGGCTCTCTGACAGTGGAGCAGATGAAGATTGACTACAAAAAAGCGGATGACATGGGCAGCGCTGGAATCGAGCTGAGCTTCAAGAAGAAGCCTGCCAACTTCCACGCTTTTGAGTTCTATGATGCCCAAGGAAAGCAGATCGAATACAACAGCTCCATGAGCTCGTCCAGCTTTTTGGGATACGAGTCTAGCTACTCCTTCGACGAGAAGCCACCCGCAGCGCTCAAGGTGATCATGCTCAAAGATAATAAGAAACTCTCGATCCCCGTCGATATGAAGATCAAGCTCGGGGATACCCACACAGGCCAATAGCCTGCGGAGGCGGTGACGTTTACCTATCGGCTAATCATGTCATGATTAGCCGATATTGATTGACCGAGGAGAATATCTTCGTTATAAAACGTGCCATGAGCAAATGCACCCCCATCCCCACCCTCAGCCAGCTGGGGAGCAAGAACCCTCTCACCCTCATCGAAGGGGCGCAGCAGGAGGCGCAGCGCGTCGATCGCTACCTCTCCTGGGGCAAGCTGCAATACCGCACCCCGCCCAGCGGGCTGAGTACAGCTGAGTGGTGGCTGGGGCTGAAGCTCCACCGCATGGCGGGCCGTGAGCCCATCAACCTCACGGACAGGCGCGGCGAGCACTTCACCTACTCCATCAATCGTATGATGAACAAGCTGCTCCACGAGATCGACATGAACTGCGGGGGCCGCCATGGCGCGCTACTCGGTCAGGGGCTCTCGCATCAGCAGCATGGCCGCTACCTCACCTCATCGCTGATGGAGGAGTCCATCATGTCCAGCCTCCTTGAGGGGGCGATGACGACGCGCGACCGCGCCAAGAAGATGCTCCAGCATCGCCGCAAGCCACACGGGGAGAATGAGCGCATGGTGATGAACAACTATGAGACCATGCAGCGCATCCGCGAGATCAAGGACGAGGCCTTCTCCATCGAGCGCATCTTGGAGCTCCACCGCTGCCTCACGCATGACTGCCTCGATGACCCGAGCCGCGTCGGTGCCTTCCGCTGTGATGAGGATCATGTGCGCGTCGAGGACAGCCGCAGTGGGGAGGTCATCCACGAGCCGCCGCCTGCCGATGAGCTGCCGGCTCGCATGGCGGAGCTCTGCGAATTTGCCAATGAGCAGACACTCTTCATCCATCCTATTCTCAAGGCCTGCATGATTCACTTCTGGCTCGCCTACGACCATCCCTTTATTGATGGCAATGGACGCACGGCGCGCGCGCTCTTCTACTGGAGCATGCTGCGTGCGGGCTACAGCTTCTTTGAATACATCTCGCTCTCGCGCGAGATCTACCGCAGTCCAAAGAGCTACTACCAGTCCTTTGTCAATGCGGAGGAGGATGAGCGTGATCTCAATTACTTCCTCATCGACCAGCTCTGCACCATCCAGCGAGCCGTCGGCAGCCTGCTTGACTATGTGGCGCGCAAGAAGGAGCAGCAGCAGCACTACCTCTCAGCGATCCAGCAGCATGAGGAGCTCAACTACAGGCAGAAAAACATCATCGCCTATTGCTTGAAAAATCCCGACGACGAGATGAGCGTCACCAGCATCGCGCAGGAGTTCGGCACGGCGCGTCAGACCGCGCGCACCGACCTACAGGGGCTCGTCGAGGTGGGACTGCTCAGGCGCATCCAGCGGGGCAAGAGCTACTACTACAGACCCAGTCCCGAGATCGAGCCCTGGCTCAGGCGGGGAGAGGGCAGCTGAGAGGGGAGGTCGGGCTCACACGGTGATTTCAACCAGATTCCCCTCGGGGTCGAGCACACAGCTCTCGTAGTAGCCATCACCCGTCCTGCGTGGCTGGCTGAATACCTCGTAGCCATCGGCGCGTAGCCGCTCGGTGATCTCATCGACGCGCTGCTCACTGCCGACGCTCAGCGCGAGGTGGATGAAGCCCGTGCGGGCATGCTGCGCGCTCTTCTCTTCGAGCTCGCCGAGGGTCATGAGCTCCAGTCGTGCGCCGTCACCAAAGCTCAAGAAGTAGGATTGGAAGCCGCGCTGTATATTGTGATAGAGCTCATTGCTCGTAGCTCCGAAGTAATGCTCGTAAAAGCGCTTGGCTTCTTCGAGATTCTTGACGTAGAGGGCGACGTGGTCGATGGTAATCATGCGGTGAGGTGGGGTTGCTAGATTCCAGTATAGCTCAGCGCCGCCGCGAGTCAATGAAATTGTACCCTGCTGATTTCTCCTTGCATCATGGCGCTGAGCCATGCTATACTGGCAATAGAAAGAGCTCGCAGAATCTGCAGCTCAATCGTTCACAAATAATTTTCCCTCTCCCTTCCACGATGACAACTCCTGCCCCCACAGCTACAAGTCGATTCTCTCTACCACGGCGTCTGCTCTACGCGCTGCTCGCACTCGGTGCTTACTGTATTCTTGGCGTCTTCACGAGCAGTTCAGAAAACGCATGGTCGAGGTATAGCGCATGGTTCGGGCAGCCAGAGGAGGTCCTCGCCCATAAGAATATTGGAGGCGCGGATATCTACCACGTGCGCCTGTCAGAGGATCAGCTCGCTGACTGGATCAAGACCTTTTGGCTCTGTGGAGATACTGAGCCCTCCAGCCCCTACTACAAAGCGACCTCGTCGGAGCATATCCAGCTGAAGGGGGAGTGGCAAGCAGACAATCTCTACGACGTCACCCTGCAGAAGGCACTCAGTGACATCAGCCCCAACAGGAGCGCACGGCACAACGAGGCGGATGTCTACGAACTCTGCATTGCACTGGTAGGGCCTGGTCCTCAGGATAAGGCAACCTTGGGTGTGCACGCTCGCGACACGGAGGATGCGGGCAGCGTCTCACGGCTGTGGCGCGGTGCTGCGATGCTTATTTACCTGCTGATTGTCAGTTTTCTTCCTGCTGTGGTCGCGCGCCTCTTTGTGCGCCCATGCGAGGGATGCTTTCCCAAGAAGGAGCTCTTTAGCAACTATCTCATCTCTCTCCCAGTCTCGCTGGTGTTCCATGTAGCGCTCGCCTCCTCGATCCTCTGCTTTGCGAGCACCACACCCGATACACCTCTGTTGTCGGTGATCTCGATGAGTATGGTGAGTGTGCTTTACAATGCGATCGCGTGCTTGATCATCTTCCTCGTCGTGGGACTCTACCGACGCTACGTGAGAAAGGCTCCGAACTCTCCCTCACCCGCCTAGTGGGTGAGAGAGGAGAATCGCGGGTGCCATGCCGCACCCGCGAGAAGAATAGAGGGAGAGCGAGCCGCCCTCATTTGGAGGACAATTGCTGCAGACGCTGAGGTGAGACAATATACTGCTTTTGGGAGCCGCCTTGGAGACGGACGATCAAGTTCCCCTCGGCATCCTCGTGTACCTGATGCAGAAAGCAGATCTGGACATCGTATTCTAAGCGAGGATCGACGGGGAGGCGATCGAGTGTGATGCTCTTGCCTCGCTCATGCAGCGAATGGAGCTTGATGACTGTGGCTATCGGTTCGCGAGATCCTGCGGCGTGCTCGCTGTGGATGACCACGCGTAGCTGCAAGCCTGACTTCATCGTGATATCGGGATTTGCGAGGACAGCGGGAGGCTTGATCCTTCCGCTGAGGGGGAGACTGGCGAGTGTGCTGACACAGAGACAGAGAGGCAGGAGGCGGAGAAGGGGGCGTGTGATCTTCATCGTATGAGTATAGTAGCAGCCGTGCAGAATGGCGTCAATGAGGAAAGATGTAATACAGAATCGTAATAGAGAGCCCAAGTGCATAGACATCTAGAGCCGCCATCTACTATGGCAGACGCGAAGTGTGCCTAAGTGAAGCAGCCATGACCTGCGTGCTTGATGAATTAAAACTGATAACTCCTCTCCGTCACCTCGCGATTCTCCTTGAGAAACTCGAAAAGAATCTCAAAGCAATCACGCGACGAACTCTCCCTCTGCCTCATCTGCAAGAACTCCTCATAGCCATCCTTGCCCGCCGCGAGATAATCATTCGTGATCACGCTATAAAGCCTCTCATCCTCGATGCTCTCAATATCTCCTTGCTTGATTTGAACATGCAGATAACTCTCACCCGCCTTCTTCCCCTTCGCGAGGATACTCTTGAGCTCCCTACCCGTCAGCAGCCCACGGACAAGCTGCCCCTTGAACGGAAGAATCTGCATCACATCCGCGTAGCTGATATCCCCCTTGAGCTCCCGATAGAGACGAATCGAGCCCGCCTGCACGAGGAGGACATCATAAGAATCAAACGCGCTCGCCATCGACTTGAGCACCAGCTGCCCTAGATTCGTCTGCTGCGACTCAATCAGCTCCTCCTCCCCACGCAGTGCCACATGCGCATGCGCCACCCTCTGCGCCTTGAGCTCATCCACACGCGCGTCAAGGTAGCGCATCTCCTCATCCACAGCCGGATCATGAGAGATCTCCTCATCCATCGCCACGAGCCGCGCATCAAGCGTCTTGCGCTCCGTGTCTACCCTCAGCACCCCGAGCTGCGTGCCATAGCTGCCATGATGCGCAATCACCCCCTGCGGACTATGAAAGACAAGACGATAGTGATCATGCCCCCCGAGAATCAAATCAATAGCAGGCACCTGCTCCAGCAGCCCTTGATCATACTCAAAACCACAGTGCGACAGCACAATAAGATAATCATGCGCCACCTCACGCGCGATGCTCTCGATACAAGGCCGCGCGTCGTGCACCGTGATGCTCTGACTCTTCGTCATGCGCGTCAGCTCAGGCGTCGTCACCCCAATGATGAGGACGCGCGCCCCGTCTATCTCGCGCAGCAGGTAGGGCTTGACATTCTCCCTCACATAGGGCTCGGTGAACGTCACATTCGCACAGAGAAAAGGCGTCTCCGCGAGCTCCATCAGCACACGCAGCCCCGCCTCATCCGCGTTGAACTCATGATTGCCCAGCGCCATCGCGTCGATGCCCGCATGCTTCATCAACCGCGCGCTCTCGCGCCCCCCGTACAGATCATAGTAAATCGTGCCTTGGAAGTAGTCGCCGCTGTCGAGCACCAGCAGATTCTCCTCCTGCTGCCTCATCTGCTCGACAAAGTGCGCACGCTTTGCCAGTCCTCCTTGCTGCTCCCTGCCCTCGGCGCGCACGGGACTGAGTCGCCCGTGGACGTCACTGCTGTGGATGATCGTGAGCTCAGCCGCGCTGCCGAGCGTCGAAAGAAGAAAAAGAGTAGGCGCGAGATTAGTGAGGTGTGTTTTCATCATGATGGAGGCGTGTAGGAGCCGTAAAAATAAGGGTTTTTCCTTTTTTGAGAGCTTTTCTGGTGAGATAATAACCGAGAGCGAGGCTCAGAGCAAGCACGGCGAGTCCCATCCATCGCCCCTGATAGAGCATGATGAGACTGTGCAGCGCGCTCGTCGTCACGCCAGCCATCAGAGCCGCGCTGGCGTAGCGGTAGCTCGCCATCCAGCCCTCCCAGAGAGCCCACTGGCGCGTGCCAAAGCGTATCCCCCATAAGATAATCGCATAGCAAGGCCAGAAGAAAAAGAACATGAACCACCCGAGCTGCGAGGAGAAATCCTCCGCCTCCTCCTCCTCACGGGCAAGATGGCTAGGCGCATCAATCCGCCCCTGCTCAAGGATGAAGAAATCATCATGCCCCGACGTCTGAATGGGTTTGAGCTGCGCCCCCTCTTGCTGCGCGATGAGCGTCACCTCCTGCTCATTAGGGATGTAGCGCCAGCGCAGACGCAGATCACCGATGAGGGGCTGATAGGCTGCGGGGGTCGCGCGCTGCTGCTCGGTGAATCCCCCCTTGCGCAGATAGAGCGCATTGTCACGCACGATGCCCTGCGCTCGCGTGCTCTCCGACCACTGCGACTGGGGCAGGATGCGCGCGGAGGCGATGCCATCCCAGCGCGCATGCTGGATGATGGCGGGGGAGATATCGTACGCGCCGAGCGTCACGCGCTGGGGCAGCATCGCGGCATTCTGATAGAAGAGCTCGCTGCCCTCATTGGCATTCTTGTTGCGCTCCTCGTAGCTCAGGTGCATGGCGAACTCAAGGGTGCGCGCGACGACGGGCGCGTCGAGCCACTCGTTGATGAAATAGCTGCTCGACTCGTGCTTCTGGTCGCCTATATCCGAGTACTTCATCGTCTGATAGATCTTCACCTCGCGCAGCAGCTTGAGTCCACGCTGCGAGATCTGGAACGCCTCGTCACGCAAGACCTCGTCCGTGCGCAGCTCGCCCGACAGCGCGACATAGCTGCCGTCGTGGGCAGGGGAGGGGGGTGCACTAGCGTCGAGCGTGGTGACGCGCCCCTGTAGCTCCTCGATCGAGCGCTGTTGGTGGGTATTCTGCACGCCTGCCTTGGCGCAGACAAAGATGAAGAAGAGCAGCAGGATGAGCCCGACTCCGATGATGGGGTAGGCGAAGCAGCCTGTGGGCTGCTGTTCTGTGGGGTTGTAATTGCTCATCGTTGGATTATTCTACATTTATTCTACTTTTTGGGAGGGAAGACCGTCGCGCCATTCATGGAGTAGGAGTGGTCACACTGTGTTGTTTTGAGAAGGACGTCTTCGCGCTGTACGTCGGAGACACGCGAGCTGGTCTCCTCAGCGTACTGGTGCTTCACTCCGCTCTTGTGATAATCGCGGTACGTGGAGATGAATACCCAGGGCGCGAGGATGGTGATGACGATGAAATGCACAGCGACGTAGTGCGCGAGGATGACCGGGAGGATGAGCAGCAGCGCGCAGACGAGCAGCAGCTTGGGATAGTTAATCGGCACTGTGCCCACCACCTTGCCCGAGCGGGCATTCATCGCGCTGTAGTACACCTTGC
>CAYJID010000099.1:0-7587 GCA_964370135.1 uncultured Akkermansia sp.
AGATGGCCTTGGTATGAAGCGACTGTGGTCACGATACGATTCTGACGGAGTGCCGCTTTTAGGCTGGAATTTCCCCGAATTTTCGTCTCAGAGGACACTCTGAGCCACCAATTCGTGAAAAATCCAGCTCTAAAATCATCTCAAAATCTTACCTCGCGAGAAATTAGAAGCCCCCTATAGACTAAATATTAAAATAACTCGCTGACCTATCGGCTAATGCGCGACATTCCGTGTATAATTTTGTTTTTTCAAATTTTTCTATCACAAATGATTGATCATGAATTTCTATTTTAAATAGTGGCATTCTCGTTATGTTATGATCAATTAGCATAGTGATTACCTTTAAGACTTGATCCCTAGATATTTGATTGCCCAAAATAATACTTTCCATTGCTTCACTTCCCAGAGAGAGGGATGTATTGCCAGCTAGAGACAAGCTCAATCTATATTCATCCTCATACTGCCATTCCTGTAGCTTGGAAAAATATTTCTCCTCTATTTCTTTCTGCTTCCGATCGAAAAATAAGGGTGCACCTTTTCGGGGTAATTGCTCGACATAATTCATTTTGTAACAAGCAAATCTGCCTATATAAAAATTGTAGATAAAGTTCTTAATTATATCTGATTCTTCAGACAAGAGAACTTCATTTGTTGTAGAAACTTCCTGCGAGAAAAAATGCAAATTGCCTTTGAGTTTGCTGTAGTAACAGTTTGGTTTCTCTTTATACCTAGTCAACAGTTTTTTCGTTGTCTCAGCATCCAATTTATTGATAAACTGGAGAACCATATTTCGAATCAAGATTGATGTATTATACTGAATACAGAATCCTTTATTATGACTATAATGTGCCCACATAAGGCTGTTGGCTGGATTGGGCGACAAGCAAAGAACACCAAGCTTTTCGAGCTGTTTATTTTTGACTTCCTCTTCACGATCTATCTTGGTCTGCGATTTGATGCCTCCAAGATCTGGGATAGAGAGATCCTTGATGACTGCATCTAGCTCACTCCCCGCGTAGCCAAGCTCAGCTATTCGCGATTTGATTCGCTTAGCCTCATTTGGATCACTGAGTTGGATCTGATCAATATTGTTATATACGTTCAACTGACAATCCAAAGGATCATTGAATTGTAAAGGTGAAGAAAGATACACTTCTCCATTGAGCTGCGCTTTATTAAATTCTTCATTAAGTGAGTAATACTTAAATAACGACGCTGGTAATTCTCGGGGTTCCATAATGTTTATTCCATTAAGGGGATCTTGCAAAATTAGCAGCTTCGGATTTTGCTGGCAAATTCTCGCCAAAATGCTGCAAAAGACGTGCTGTGACGCTCATTTTGGAAATCTGTAATTTCTGAAAACTAATTTTGCAAAGTCCCCTTAAGTTGTGTTAATACTAAATATATAGCATATTTTTATTTTCATGTCAATTTTCTCACCGAGTATAACAAGAGGATTTCTAAAACATACCTCAGCATTCTACCTCGCGCCGCTGCACTCTGCCCACCCCATTTTGTTTGATGAATTCTCACCAAATAAGAATAGCTAGATGCGCTGCCTGCCCCTCACACGCAAAATCCATCCATGCACACCTGACACAGAACCCCGATTTTTTTGTGTCTACATAGTCGAGGATGGGCTTGATTTCAACTCTCACCTATGCTTTAATCAAGCATATTAAAGAGAAATTATTTCATGTAAAGAGTAACGATCAAGATATAGCCAGCATCATGAGTCAAATAGAAGCACAATTAGAGAGCGTAAAACTTTTAGAACCAAACAGTCTTGCAAGGCATGCCGCGTCGATTTATCTTCTTATGGCGGGGGAATTCTGCTATTCTAGCTTCAGCATTCATCTACGCTCCACCATGGCCACCTCAGAAAATAGCACATCGAGAGATCAGGGATTTCATCTATTGCATCGCTATATCTGGCTGATTGAGACGATTGTGGGACTCGATGGGGCGAGCTTTGCGCAGATACAGCAGCGATGGGCGAGCTGTAGTCTCAATGTGAAGAAAGAAAAGTTCCCCCTCAAGAGCTTTCACAACCACAAGACCGCCATCCAGCAGCTCTTTGGCATCCACATCACCTGCCGGCGCAAGGGCGGCTACCGCTACTACATCGAGTCAGAAGGCGCCCATCAGAACGGGCAGCTCAAGGACTGGCTCGTGCAGGCACTCACGCTCAACCAGATCACTGAGGACGCCCACGAGCTCTCCGAGCACATCCTGCTCGAGCCCATCCCTGGCAATACCAACTACCTCCCCCTCATCATGGCCGCCATGCGCGATGGGCATAGGCTGCGCATGCGCTACCGCTCCTTTTGGGCGGAGCACGCGAGCGAATACCCCATCGAGCCCTATTGCCTCAAGCTCTTTCGCCAGCGCTGGTACATCGTCGCGCATAGTGAGAAGAGCAGCCCCGAGGAGCCGCGCATCTATGCACTCGACCGCATCGAGGCGCTGAGCAGCACCGAGGAGAGCTACAGCATCCCCGAGAGCTTTTCTGCGCAGCAGTACTTCAGCGACTGCTACGGCATCGTGCGCAACGACGACCCCCAAGAAGTCCTGCTCAAGGTCTACCACGAGGGCAACAAGCATCGCTTTCTCGCCTCACTACCCCTCCACCACAGCCAGCAGTGCATCGAGCAGGGCGAGGGCTACAGCCTCATGCGCTACCACCTGCGCCCCACCTACGACCTACGCCAGGAGATCCTCTCACATGGCACCGACATCGAGGTCATCAGCCCGCTGTGGCTGCGCGAGCTCATCGCCGAGGTCTACCGCAAGCAGTACCTCCTCTATGCGCATGGCGTGCGCGTCGTGGATGAGCCCTCCTAGCGCCTCAAAAGCCCCGTGCGACGGGGGAAAGAGGCGGTTGAGTCACAGGCTCGCCCTTTTTTGTTTGACTTGCTTGTGATATTAGTCTTGCATTTTGTTACCAAATATGGCATACAGTTGCAAGTTTACACTCGTAAAGTCATGCCCAAAGATACAACCATCAAAAAAATTCTTGTTATCGGCTCTGGACCCATCGTAATCGGTCAAGGCTGTGAGTTCGACTATTCTGGCACTCAAGCATGTAAGGCACTGAGAGAGGAGGGATATGAGGTTGTATTGGTCAACAGTAACCCTGCGACCATCATGACCGACCCCGAGACCGCCCCTCGTACCTACATTGAGCCCATCACCCCCGAATACGTCGAGAAGATCATCCTGCGCGAGAAGCCCGATGCCCTCCTGCCCACCCTCGGTGGACAGACCGCGCTCAACTGCGCCATGGAGCTCGATCGTCGTGGCATCCTCGTGCGCAACAAGGTACGCATGATCGGTGCGAACGCCGACGCCATCGACAAGGGCGAAGACCGCCAGCGATTCAAGGACGCGATGATCAAGATCGGTCTCGATGTCCCCTCCTCCGGTACGGCTCACACCATGGCCGAGGCTTGGGATATTGCCAACAACGTCATCGGCCGCTACCCGCTCATCATCCGCCCCGCCTTCACCCTCGGCGGCACAGGCGGCGGTATTGCCTACAATAAGAAGGAGTTCGAAGACATCGTCTCCAACGGTCTCGACCTCTCCCCCGTCACCGAGGTGCTCATCGAAGAGTCTCTCCTCGGCTGGAAGGAATACGAAATGGAGGTCATGCGCGACCGCAAGGACAATTGCGTCGTGGTCTGCTCCATTGAGAACCTCGACCCCATGGGCGTCCACACGGGTGACTCGATCACCGTTGCCCCCATCCAGACGCTTTCCGATCGCGAATACCAGATCATGCGCGACGCTTCCTTTGCCGTCATCCGCGAGATCGGTGTTGAGACAGGCGGCTCGAACATCCAGTTCGCCACCGATCCCAAGACAGGTCGCATGATTGTCATCGAGATGAATCCTCGCGTCAGCCGCTCCTCCGCCCTCGCGTCGAAGGCGACGGGCTTCCCCATCGCGAAGCTCGCGGCCAAGCTCGCCGTCGGCTACACGCTCGATGAGCTGCAAAACGACATCACCCGCGAGACGCCCGCTTCCTTCGAGCCCTCGATCGACTACGTGGTCACGAAGATCCCCCGCTTCACCTTCGAAAAATTCAAGAAAGCCGACGAACGTCTCACCACCGCCATGAAGAGCGTGGGCGAGGTCATGAGCATCGGCCGTACCTTCAAGGAATCCCTCCAGAAGGCACTGCGCTCACTCGAAACAGGCCGTTGGGGCTTTGGCTTTGATACCAAAGAGCCCGTCAACCCCACCCGCAAGGAAATCGAGGCAAAGCTCACCGTGCCCAACGCTGAGCGCATCTTCTGGCTGCAAACCGCCTTCATCAACGGCTTCACCATGGAAGAAGTCCACGAGCTCACCTCCATTGATCCTTGGTTCCTCGACCAGCTGGAGCAGCTCGCGACCGCTGGTATGGGGCTCAAAGACCTCGACCTGCGTCAGGCAAAGCGTCTCGGCTTTGCTGACCGCCAGATCGCACTCGCACGCGGCACCACAGAAGACGCCGTCCGCGCCGAGCGCAAGGAGAAAGGCATCCTGCCCACCTACCGCCTCGTCGATACCTGTGCGGCTGAGTTCGAAGCCTTCACCCCCTACTACTACTCCACCTACGGAGAAGAAAACGAAGCACGTCCCAACGACAAGAAGAAGATCATCATCCTCGGTGGCGGTCCTAACCGCATCGGACAGGGTATCGAGTTCGACTACTGCTGTGTACACGCCTCCTTCGCCTTGAAAGAGCTCGGCTACGAGACCATCATGGTAAACTCCAACCCCGAGACTGTTTCTACTGACTACGACACCTCCGACAAGCTCTACTTTGAGCCGCTCACCCTCGAAGACGTGCTCAACATCTGCGATCAGGAGCAGCCCCACGGCGTCATCGTCCAATTCGGCGGTCAGACACCTCTCAACCTCGCTGCCGCACTGCAGGAGCGCGGTGTGCCCATCATCGGCACCAGCCCCCGCAGCATCGAGCTCGCAGAAGACCGCAAGTACTTCTCAGCACTCCTCGACGAGCTCGGACTCAAGCAGGCCGAGGCAGGTACGGCGACGAATGAAGATGAAGCCGTCACCGTCGCCACGCGCATCGGCTTCCCCGTCCTCGTGCGTCCTTCCTTCGTCCTTGGTGGTCGCGCTATGATGATCGTGTATGATGAGCAGGAGCTGCGCACCTACATGCGTGAGGCTGTAGACGCGTCACCTGAGCGTCCTGTGCTTGTTGACCGCTTCTTGGAGAATGCCATGGAAATCGACGTTGACGTCATCTCTGATGGTGAGATCAGCGTTGTTGGTGCGATTATGCAGCACGTCGAGCCAGCGGGTATTCACTCGGGCGACTCCGCTTGTATGATCCCGCCGAACCGCGTGAGCCCTGAGATGCATGTAGAAATGATGCGTGCGGCGAAGGAACTTGCAAGCAAGCTCGAAGTCCGCGGTCTGATGAACTGCCAGTTTGCGATCAAGGATGAGCAGCTTTATGTGATTGAGGTGAACCCTCGTGCGTCGCGTACGGTGCCCTTTGTGTCGAAGACTATTGGTGTGCCTCTGGCGAAGCTCGCGGCGAAGGTCATGAGCGGCATGACGCTGACGGAACTTGGGTTTACGAGTGAAATCGTGCCTCCTTATTATACGGTGAAGGAAGCCGTCTTCCCATGGAACCGCTTTGCGGGCATCGACGTCGTGCTTGGGCCTGAGATGCACTCGACGGGTGAGGTGATGGGGATTGACCGTGATCCTGACATCGCTTACCTGAAGAGCCAGATCTCGGCGTTTAACACGCTGCCTGAGAGTGGGGAAGTGTTTATCTCGGTGAATGACCGTGACAAGGCGGCGGTGCTGCCCATCGCGCAGAAAATCGTGGATGCAGGCTTTACGGTCTGTGGGACGAAGGGCACGATGGACTTCTTGAAGGAGAACGGCATCGCTTGCGAACGTGCGTACAAGGTGCTGGAAGGCAAGCGTCCGAACATCGTTGACCGTATCAAGAATGGGGAAATCGTCTTTGTGGTGAACACACCGGGCTCGCATGATGCGCGTGAAGACGAAGTCGCGATCCGTGCGGCGGCGGTGAGCAACCGCGTATCGTACTGCACGAACATGTCGGGAGCGGGAGCTTGCGCGGCAGCCATGCTGAATAGCAAGAACAAGGAATCGGGCGTGTGCACGATTCAGGAGTTCCACGCGGAAGTCTAAGAGTATAGCCTAGCAGAAAACTTTAACCACGAGTCGCTTTCTCAGTAGGAGAGAGCGGCTCGTTGCTTTTGCCACAGAAAGCACGGTGGTACAGCACGTCCGCGACACTAAAAATGCGGAGCATTTTGGATTCTTAAGGTTTAAACCTTAAGCGATCTCCGGCGATCGTTCGCCGGCGGGTCTGGGCAGAGCCCAGCGGGTCAAGGGCAGAGCCCTTGCGGGGTGCGGGGCGAAGCCCTGCGGAAGTGCTGGATCGCCAGATCCAGCGGGCGTCAGTTCCCGAGTACATCAACACGCGCCCGCGCGGCAAACCCAGCATGGCGTCAACGCCGCCAACTGACGCCCCCGTCCCTCCCGCGCGCGAAGCGCGCCACTTCTCCACCGACGCAAACGCGAAGCGTCCCACAGCCGCAAACTGCCCCCAAACTCACATCACCATCCCCCTCAGTGCTCCTCCTTTTTCCACCTTTTCTTGAAATCTTTCACGACCACACTATCTCGAAAAAGCCACAACAGCACACAGAAAATCAGAATAAGCAGCATCACGCCCCCTCCGCAGGCAGCCCCGACGTTCACTCCTTCAGATCCCCCGATTTTCTCCCCGATGAAAGCGCCTAAACCGATAAAGAAGGCAAACATCACAAGCGACCAGGTGATCCAACGAAGGAAATAGCCAAACATCTCGAGCAGCCAGTTGATCGCACGAAGAAAGTAGCCAAATATCGGAAGCAGCCAGATGATTCTGCGAAGGAAGCTCATGATTACCTTTACCGAGCTAGCTGGCTGAGCTGCAGGAGGCTCTGGCACGGTCGTAGAAGCTTGCTTTGATAGATGGGAATCAGAATTCATAAATAAGGAGGGAAGGCTTCTAGTAATTGTAGGTGTAGCGGCGATGCTGTCAAGTATCAATTTCTTGAGATAAAGCGCTCTCTACAGCTGCGGACGCCTCGCGTTTGCGACGGTAGGAAGATGCCTTACTTGGACGCGGCGTTGAGGGCTCATTATCTCGGGGGCAGGGTGTGGCGATTTCCGCGCCGAGGTGTGAGGGGGGATGTAGTTTTGAGGTGGATTTTTCTCGCTGTGGGGAGGGGGAGAGTGTGTCTTGTCCTTGGCTTGATCCGAGTTCGGGGTGCAGGTATGAGGAGGCGGGGCGGCCTTTTGAATGCCTGATCTGGCCGCTGCGAGTGATGGAGTACGAGGGACGCGCGGCGGTGAT
This sequence comes from uncultured Akkermansia sp., assembly GCA_964370135.1. Classification (GTDB taxonomy): domain Bacteria; phylum Verrucomicrobiota; class Verrucomicrobiia; order Verrucomicrobiales; family Akkermansiaceae; genus Akkermansia. The sequence goes on from CAYJID010000099.1 coordinate 7,406, forward strand.
GTTTTTCCGCGCCTGCCCCGCGCTGGCGTCGCAGGAGGCGCGTGACGCGCTGCGGGGTTTGGTGGTCAAGGGGGGAGTCGGGGCGTGTATGCGGGGGTATTATGATGAGCATCCGAGTTGCTGCCGCGGGTATAGGGGGAGCTATGAGTATGTGGCGGATTTGTGAGCTAGCGGAGGGTTCT